>NZ_OY759858.1 GCF_963662805.1 uncultured Cohaesibacter sp. | reverse complement strand
ATGCCACGGACTTCAGGGCTATCCTGAAGGGTCCGGCGACGATGCAATTTGTTCAGGCCAAGACCAACCAGCGTAGCTTGCTGATCTTTTGGCCGGCGCAGAGGGCTTCCGATCTGTTCAACAGTAACGGTACCCTGTTCCTTGTTAGCCATGTCCGGCTCCTCTTATCTTAGGGATGCAAGCGCATGCCAAAGCCATTAGACTTCGGCACGGCCTCCATCAACAACACGACGACGAGCCTGGAGCGTGGACACTTTGAGGCCACGACGAGCAGCAACACCGCGAGGGCTGTCTTCTGCTTTCAGGGCATCGAAGGTTGCACGAACCATGTTGTAGGGGTTGGAGGTGCCGGTTGATTTGGCAACCACGTCCTGTACACCCAGTGTTTCAAACACTGCGCGCATCGGACCACCCGCAATGATACCCGTACCCGGAGGAGCAGCACGCAGAATGACTTTACCAGCGCCATGGCGACCGGCAACGTCATGATGCAGCGTGCGACCCTCACGAAGAGGAACGCGGATCATATTACGTTTGGCAGCGTCAGATGCCTTGCGGATAGCTTCAGGCACTTCGCGTGCCTTGCCATGACCAAAGCCAACGCGGCCTTTCTGGTCACCGATAACCACAAGCGCAGCAAAACCGAAGCGACGACCACCTTTAACCACTTTAGCAACACGGTTGATGTGGACAAGGCGGTCTACGAATTCGCTTTCGCGCTCTTCGCGATCATTACGATCAGGTTTCTTGTTCATGAGCTTTTCTTCTCTCGTCTGAGCAATCGGTACCCCGACGCGTTAGAAATTCAATCCGCCTTCGCGCGCGGCGTCTGCGAGCGATTTGATGCGTCCGTGATAGATATATCCACCACGGTCAAAGACCACGTCCTTCACGCCAGCTGCCACTGCCCTCTCGGCAATGAGCTTGCCAACTTCTGAAGCGGCGGCTGTGTCCGCGCCGGTCTTAAGCTTCCCACGCAGATCTTTTTCGATAGAGGAAGCTGCAACGATCGTTACACCTTTCTCGTCATCAATGATCTGCGCATAGATATGCTTGGAAGACCGGTTTACACTCAAACGCGGACGGCCGTTGGCAGCCTTTTTCAGGGCGCGACGTACACGTGCACGACGACGCTCGAACTGAGATAGTGCCTTCGCCATAATAGTTTTCCGTTACTTCTTCTTACCTTCCTTGCGGAAGATAAATTCATCACTATATTTGACACCTTTGCCTTTATAGGGCTCAGGGCCACGATATTTGCGGATTTCTGCAGCAACCTGGCCAACGGCCTGTTTGTCGATGCCGGTCACCACGATCTCGGTTGGCTTGGGACAAGCAACCGTGATTCCCTGGGGAACTTCATACACAACGTCGTGCGAGAAACCAAGTGCCAGCTGAAGGTCTGTGCCTTTCATCTGTGCGCGGTAACCAACGCCGTTGATATCAAGTTTCTTTTCGAAACCTGCAGAAACACCAGTCAGGATGTTGAGAATCTGGGTGCGGGACATGCCCCACAGAGAGCGAGCAGTTTTGGATTTGCTGCGCGGCTCGACCAGAATACCATCATCCGTCATTTTAGCATCGACGTCATCGCTGAGTACGAAAGAGAGTTCCCCTTTCGGACCCTTCGCTTTGACGGTCTTGCCATCAATTGTTGCAGTAACACCAGCTGGGACTGCAACAGGCTTTTTGCCAATTCGTGACATAAGACTAACCTGTCCGGATCTGGAGCAATAAGATCAGTGCCGCATCAGAAGACGCGGCACAGGACCTCACCACCTACGTTTTGCTCACGTGCATCATGGTCGGCCATTACACCCTTAGGGGTGGAAACGATCGACACACCAAGACCATTGTGAATGCGCGGAATATTCTTCACGGATGCATACACACGGCGGCCAGGTTTGGACACACGCTGGATTTCACGGATCACCGGCTCTCCATCGAAGTATTTCAGCTCGATTTCGAGCTCGGACTTGCCGCCTTCGAATTCGACGGTGGTATAGCCGCGGATGTAACCCTCTGATGCCAATACGTCAAGCACGCGCTGACGCAATTTGGAGGCAGGAGTGGAAACTTTCACTTTATTACGCATCTGCGCATTGCGGATGCGTGTCAGCATATCCCCAAGGGGATCAGTCATTGCCATGGGACCGCGCTCCTTACCAGCTCGACTTCACCAGGCCAGGGATCTTACCCATGTTGCCCAGTTCACGAAGAGAAATACGTGACATCTTCAACTTGCGATAATAACCACGGGGACGACCCGTGACTTCGCAGCGGTTGCGGATGCGGATGGATGCGGAGTTGCGCGGAAGCTCGGCAAGCTTCAGGCGAGCCTTGAACCGCTCTTCAAGAGACAGAGACTCATCGTTCGCAAGAGCTTTCAGTTTCGCACGCTTCGCAGCATATTTCGAAACCAGGCGTTCGCGAGTCTTGTTCTTTTCAACAGAGCTCTTTTTAGCCATTTCTTTTTCCTCGTACTTTCCGCGGGACCTTATCGGCTGAACGGGAAGTTGAATTCACTCAGAAGAGCACGTGCTTCGTCATCATTGCTTGTGCTTGTGCACACGATGATGTCCATGCCCCAAATCTGGTCAACTTTGTCGTAATCGATCTCTGGGAAAACGATATGCTCTTTAAGACCCATGGCATAGTTGCCATTGCCGTCAAAGCTTTTCCCGTTCAGACCACGGAAGTCACGTACCCGAGGCAGTGCAATCGTGATCAGACGATCGAGGAATTCGTACATGCGGTCACCGCGCAAAGTCACTTTCACGCCAATCGGCATGCCTTCGCGAACCTTGAAGGTTGCGATGGATTTGCGAGCTTTGGTCACAACCGGTTTCTGACCGGCAATGGCCTGCAGATCTTCCAAAGCAGATTTGATCTTCTTGGAATCACCGACCGCTTCACCGACACCCATGTTCAGGACAATTTTTTCCAGTTTCGGCATCCGGTGCGGATTGGAGTAACTGTACTTTTCCTGCATATTGGCGCGGATCACATTTTCATACTGCGTCTTGAGACGCGGAGCGTAAGCAGCCTCAGCCATCAATCACATCTCCCGAACGCTTGGCCACGCGCACCTTGGTGCCGTCTTCCTTGACCTCAAAGCCGACACGGGTCGGTTTGTTGTCTTTCGGGTCAGCAATCGCCAGATTGGACAGGTGAATGGAGGCTTCTTTGGTGATGATGCCACCTTCCTGAACCTGAGTCTGGCGCTGATGACGCTTGACCAGATTGATACCGCGCACGATCGCCCGCTCTTCAGCTGGCATCACCTGCACAATTTCACCGCTCTTGCCCTTGTCTTTACCGGCAAGAACAATGACGCGATCACCCTTTTTGAGTTTCGCAGCCATTACAGCACCTCCGGAGCAAGGGAAATGATCTTCATATGGTTGTGGGCGCGAAGCTCACGCGGAACCGGGCCGAAGATACGAGTACCGATCGGTTCCTTGTTGTTGTTCACAAGAACAGCTGCACTGCGGTCAAAACGGATGACGCTGCCGTCCGGACGACGAATAGCCTTTGCGGTACGAACCACAACTGCCTTCATCACGTCGCCCTTCTTGACGCGTCCGCGCGGAATAGCTTCCTTGACAGAGACAACAATGATGTCGCCAATGCCAGCATATTTCCGTTTGGAGCCGCCGAGCACTTTGATGCACATGACACGACGAGCGCCGGAGTTGTCCGCGACGTCAAGGTTTGTTTGCATCTGAATCATGACTGGCCGCCTTTATAATTTTTCCGTTGCGCATCGCTGCGCCGGATTTACGTCCAATTTCACAAATCGGGTTAAGCTGAAGGAAGATCCTTGCCAACTACGACCCAACGTTTCGATTTCGAAATAGGGGCAGATTCCTGAATGTAAATCTGATCACCTACTTTGAAGGCATTTCCTTCGTCGTGAGCCTGGTAACGCTTGGAACGACGCACAGTCTTCTTCAGAAGCGGGTGCGTGAAACGGCGTTCGACTTTGACGACGACGGTTTTATCCTGCTTGTCGCTGACGACGAGGCCTTGCAAAATTCGTTTTGGCATCCCGTCTCTCCTATTCTGCTGCCGATGCGCTGTTTTCACGAGCGATCGTCATCAGGCGTGCGATATCGCGGCGAACCTGCCGAACACGCACAGTATTTTCCAACTGACCAGTGGCCTGCTGAAAGCGCAGGTTAAGCTGCTCTTTCTTCAGTTTTTCCAGTTCGTCAGCAATTTGGTCCGACGTCATCGCGCGGACATCTGATGCTTTCATCGGGGTATCCCTTCACACCGTTAGTCGGCGATGCGCTCTACGAAGCGCGTCTTGATCGGCAACTTCGCAGCAGCAAGCCGCATGGCTTCCCGGGCGATATCGACCGGCACACCATCAATTTCAAACATGATCCGGCCCGGTGCTACACGAGCAGCCCAATATTCAGGAGAACCTTTACCTTTACCCATGCGGACTTCGGTAGGTTTCTTGGATACGGGCAAATCCGGGAACACACGGATCCACACACGACCGGCACGTTTCATGTGACGGGTCATAGCACGTCGCGCAGCTTCGATCTGACGAGCGGTGATGCGCGCAGGCTCTTGAGCCTTCAGGCCGTAGGCGCCAAAGTTCAGCTCATAGCCGCCCTTTGCGTTGCCGTGAATGCGGCCTTTGTGCTGCTTGCGATATTTTGTGCGCTTAGGTTGCAGCATTTCTTATCTCTCTTAATCAGCTAGAGGCCAACATTAAGCAGCAGGCTTGTTGCTACGACGGCGCTGATTGCTGTTGTTGTTACCTGCATCCTGGCCTTCGGAAGCGCGGCGCTCAGAGGCAAGAGGATCATGTTCCATGATCTCGCCTTTGTAGATCCACACCTTGATGCCGGAGATGCCGTAAGCGGTCAAAGCTTCAGCAGTACCATAATCGATGTCCGCGCGCAGGGTATGAAGCGGCACGCGACCTTCACGATACCATTCGGTACGTGCGATCTCTGCACCACCCAGACGGCCAGCACAGTTGATACGAATGCCTTCAGCACCCATCCGCATGGCGGACTGCACTGCCCGTTTCATCGCGCGACGGAAAGCAACACGGCGTTCCAACTGCTGAGCGATGGACTGGGCAACGAGGTTGGCATCGGTTTCCGGCTTGCGTACTTCAACAATGTTGATGTGTACGTCAGAGCTGGTCAGTTTGCCGACCTTGGCGCGAAGTTTCTCGATGTCGGCACCTTTTTTACCGATCACAATGCCCGGACGAGCAGAGTGAATGGTAACGCGACACTTTTTGTGCGGGCGCTCGATAACGATCTTGGATACAGCAGCCTGCTTGAGTTCTTTCTCAAGCATGTTGCGGATTGCGTAGTCTTCGTGCAGCAGGCTGCCATACTCGCCCTTGGCCGCATACCAGCGGGAGTCCCAAGTACGGTTGATGCCCAGACGAAGTCCGATTGGATTGACCTTGTGACCCATCAGGCAGTCTCCTCAACTTCACGAACGACAATCGTCAGGTTGGAGAAAGGCTTGAGGATCTTGCCGACGCGGCCGCGAGCCCGCGGTTGCCAGCGTTTCATCACAAGTGCCTTACCAACATAAGCTTCTGCTACAATCAGGCTGTCAACATCCAGCTCGTGGTTGTTTTCAGCGTTGGCGATCGCAGATTCCAAACACTTTTTCACATCTTTAGCGATGCGTTTGGAGGAGAAAGTCAGATCGGCCAGAGCCTTATCTGCCTTTTTACCCCGGATCATCGCTGCGACAAGGTTCAGCTTCTGCGGCGACGTACGAAGCATGCGGCTGACCGCTTTTGCCTCATTGTCTTTAAGGACGCGTGCGCGTTTTGCCTTACCCATTATTTCCTCTTCGCCTTTTTGTCGGCCCCGTGACCGTAATAGGTACGGGAGGGAGAAAATTCGCCAAACTTGTGACCGACCATCTCTTCCGAGACGAGAACCGGTACATGCTTCTGACCGTTATACACACCGAAGGTGAGACCGACGAAGTGCGGCAAGATCGTGGAGCGGCGGCTCCAGGTCTTGATCACTTCGCTGCGACCAGAAGAGCGAACCTTGTCTGCCTTCTTCAGGAGGTATCCGTCGACAAACGGACCTTTCCAAACAGAACGTGCCATCGGTTAACCCTTATTTCTTGCGCTGATGCCGACTACGAACAATAAACTTGTCGGTCGACTTGTTGGAGCGAGTACGCTTGCCTTTGGTCGGCTTACCCCATGGAGACACAGGATGACGGCCACCAGAGGTCCGGCCTTCACCACCACCATGTGGGTGATCAACCGGGTTCATAACGACACCGCGCACTTCCGGACGTTTACCGAGCCAACGGTTACGACCGGCTTTACCGAGATTGATGTTCGAATGTTCCGGGTTCGACACAGCGCCGACAGATGCCATGCAAGTGCCATGCACGAGACGAGTCTCGCCGGAGTTCAGACGAACGATCGCATAACCGTGGTCACGACCGACCAGCTGGGCATAAGCACCAGCGGAGCGAGCGATCTGACCGCCCTTGCCCGGTTTCATCTCCACATTGTGGATGATGGTACCGACCGGCATGTAGGCCAGAGGCATTGCGTTGCCCGGTTTGATGTCGGCAGCTTTGCTGGCAGAAACAACCTTGTCTCCAGCGCGCAGGCGCTGAGGAGCCAGGATGTAGGCCTGCTCGCCGTCTTCATAGGTAACCAGAGCAATGAATGCCGTACGGTTCGGATCATATTCCAGACGCTCTACCGTACCGACAACGTCGAACTTGCGACGCTTGAAGTCGATGATACGGTAGCTGCGCTTGTGACCGCCACCACGACGACGTGCCGTGACGCGACCAGCATTGTTACGACCGCCAGACTTGGTCAGGCCTTCGGTGAGAGTTTTGACCGGTTTCCCTTTCCAGAGATCGGAACGGTCAACAATCACCAGCTGACGGGTGCCTGGGCTTGTCGGTTTGAAGGTCTTGAGTGCCATGACTTAAAGCCTATCCCGTTTTGCTTAAAGACCAGTCGTGACGTCAATGGATTGGCCCTCTTCGAGGGTAACAATCGCTTTTTTGACATCAACCTGTTTACCGACAATGCCTTTGAAGCGTTTGACTTTGCCCTTGCGGAGCAGCGTGTTGACGCTTTTGACTTTGACAGAGAACAGGGCCTCAACGGCGGCCTTGATTTCAGATTTGGTCGCATCCTTGGATACGTTGAAAACGACCTTGTCCTGTTCGGACTGGATGGTAGCTTTCTCGGTGATCACCGGGCTGCGGATGATATCGTAATGACGAAGGTTGGTCATTTGAACCGTTCCTCCAGAGCATCGACTGCGGCCTTGGTCAGCACCAGAGTATCGCGACGCAGAACATCAAGAACGTTGATGCCCTGAACCGGCAACACATCGATACCAACGATGTTGCGGGCAGCTTTTGCAAAATTCTCATCAACTTCCTTGCCGGAAATGATAAGAGCATTTGCGATGCCCAGACCGGAGAACTGTTTCTTCACGGCTGCGGTCTTTGGTGCTTCTGCCTTCACATCATCGAGAATGATCAAGCTGTCATTCTTGAGTTTGGTAGACAGGGCATGCTTGAGCGCAAGCGCACGAATTTTCTTAGGCAGCTCAATGCCATGGTCACGGACAACCGGACCAAAAGCACGACCACCACCACGGAACTGCGGCACTTTCTTGTTGCCATGACGAGCACCGCCCGAACCCTTCTGACGAAGGTATTTCTTGGTGGTGCCAGTCACTTCAGCACGGGTTTTGGTCTTGTGCGTGCCAGCCATTTTCTTCATCTGCTGGTAGCGAACCATGCGAGCCATGATATCGGCACGCGGTTCGAGACCGAACACAGCGTCAGAAAGATCGACTGAACCGGCAGCCTTGCCATCGAGGGTTTTGACTTTCAGTTCCATACCTTATTCACCCCCCTCGACTGGAGCTTCAGCTGCAGGGGCCTGAGCGGCTGCAACAGCAGCACGGACAGCGCCTGGAAGCGGAGCTTCGGCCGGACGCGCTTTTTTCACGGCATCCTTGATCAGGATCCAGCCGCCCTTGGAACCGGGCACAGCACCCTGAACCAGAACCAGGCCGCGATCGGCATCGGTCTTGACGACTTTCAGATTCTGCGTGGTAACGCGGGTAGAACCCATGTGACCAGCCATCTTCTTGCCTTTAAAGACCTTACCGGGATCCTGACACTGACCCGTGGAACCGTGGGCACGGTGAGAAACAGACACACCGTGTGTTGCACGACCGCCGCCGAAGTTGTGGCGTTTCATGGAGCCGGCGAAGCCTTTACCAATCGACGTACCGACAACATCCACATGCTGACCAGCAACATAGTGATCCGCGGTCAACTCAGCACCAACCTCAATGAGGTTGTCTTCGCTGACACGAAACTCGGCCACTTTCCGTTTCGGTTCAACCTTTGCAACGGCGAAGTGGCCGCGCATGGGCTGCGTAACATTTTTAACTTTGGCGGTACCTGCACCCAACTGAAGTGCGGTATAGCCGTTTTTCTCTACAGTACGCTGGGCGACAACCTGGCAGTTCTCGATTTTGAGAACAGTTACCGGAACGTGCTCGCCGTCCTCGGTATAAATGCGGGTCATTCCCAACTTCTGTGCGATCACACCAGAACGCATGGCTACTCTTGCCTCTCGCTCACGTTAGAGCTTAATTTCAACGTCCACACCGGCCGCAAGGTCAAGCTTCATGAGGGCATCGACCGTCTGAGGGGTCGGATCGATGATGTCGAGGAGACGCTTGTGCGTACGGATCTCGAACTGCTCACGGCTTTTCTTGTTGACATGCGGCGAACGGTTGACAGTGAACTTCTCGATGTGGGTCGGAAGCGGAACCGGACCACGAACATTTGCGCCGGTGCGCTTTGCCGTGGAGACGATTTCTTTTGCCGACGTATCGAGAATGCGATGGTCGAATGCCTTAAGGCGAATTCGAATATTCTGACCGTTCATATTTTCAACCTCAAAGACCGGGGTACCAAGGGCGTGCCCATGGCACCCCTGCCCTAATGATTACTCGACGATAGCGCCAACGATGCCGGCGCCTACGGTACGGCCACCTTCGCGGATAGCGAAGCGCAGCTTTTCTTCCATGGCGATCGGTACGATCAGCTGTACATTCATGTTCACGTTATCGCCTGGCATAACCATTTCCACGCCCTCGTCGAGGGTCACAACACCGGTAACGTCGGTGGTGCGGAAATAGAACTGAGGACGATAGTTGGTGAAGAACGGGGTATGACGACCACCTTCTTCTTTCGTCAGAATGTAGGCTTCAGCCTTGAACTTCGTGTGCGGGGTAACGGAACCCGGCTTGCAAAGAACCTGACCACGCTCAACGTCTTCACGTTTGGTACCACGCAGAAGAACACCAACGTTGTCGCCAGCTTCACCGCTATCAAGCAGCTTGCGGAACATTTCAACACCGGTGCAGGTGGTTTTCTGGGTGTCTTTGATGCCGACGATTTCGATCTCTTCACCAACCTTGATGATACCGCGCTCAACACGACCGGTAACAACCGTACCACGACCGGAGATCGAGAACACGTCTTCGATCGGCAGAAGGAACGGAAGGTCACGAGGACGATCAGGGGTCGGGATATATTCGTCAACAGCGTCCATCAGGGCGCGGATGGAATCACGGCCGATTTCAGGATCACGGTTTTCAACGGCAGCAAGAGCAGAGCCTTTGACGATGGGGATTTCATCGCCAGGGAACTCGTAGCTTTCCAGAAGTTCGCGAACTTCCATTTCAACCAGCTCAAGGAGCTCTTCGTCGTCGACCTGATCAACTTTGTTGAGGTAGACAACAAGCGCAGGCACGCCAACCTGACGAGCAAGCAGGATGTGCTCGCGGGTCTGGGGCATCGGGCCGTCAGCAGCAGAGCAAACCAGGATCGCGCCGTCCATCTGGGCAGCACCGGTGATCATGTTTTTCACATAGTCAGCGTGGCCCGGGCAATCGACGTGGGCATAGTGGCGAGCGGCGGTTTCATACTCGACGTGGGCCGTCGAGATGGTGATGCCGCGGGCTTTCTCTTCAGGAGCGCCGTCGATCTCGTCATAAGCCTTAGCAGTCGCACCACCGGTTTCCGCGAGGGTCATGGTGATAGCTGCAGTCAGGGTGGTTTTACCATGGTCAACGTGACCAATCGTGCCGATGTTCACATGCGGCTTAGTGCGTTCAAACTTTTCCTTAGCCATAGGAAAGTCTCCATTCTTCAATTTGTTGTAAGTGCAGTGGGCTGATCAGGCTGCTTTCCGAACAATCGAAAAGCAGCCGAAGATCTGTCTTGCGGATGGCTTAGGCGTATTTGGCCTGAACCTCGTCAGCAACTGCCTGTGGCACTTGTGCATAGTGATCGAACACCATGGAATACTGAGCGCGACCTTGGGACATGGAACGAAGAGTGTTCACATAGCCAAACATGTTCGCAAGCGGCACCATGGCACTGACAACGGTTACGACACCACGAGCTTCCGTACCGGAAATCTGTCCGCGGCGAGAGTTAATGTCGCCGATGATGTCACCCATATAGTCTTCAGGGGTCACAACTTCGACTTTCATCATTGGTTCGAGCAGTTTCGGACCAGCTTTCTTGCAGCCTTCACGGAAGCCTGCACGAGATGCGATCTCGAAGGCAAGAACCGAGGAGTCAACGTCGTGGAAGGCACCGTCGATCAGGTCAACTTTGATGTCGACCATCGGGAAGCCAGCCAGCGGGCCTGCAGTCATCACAGACTGAATACCCTTTTCAACGCCAGGGATGTATTCTTTCGGAATAGCACCACCAACGATGGAAGATTTGAACTCGAAACCAGCGCCCGGCTCGTTCGGAGAGATAACCATCTTGACGCGACCGAACTGACCCGTACCACCAGACTGTTTCTTGTGGGTGTAGTCAACGGTCTCTTCTTTGCTGATGGTCTCGCGATAAGCCACCTGAGGAGCACCGATGTTGGCTTCAACCTTGAATTCGCGTTTCATACGGTCAACGAGAATGTCGAGGTGAAGTTCACCCATGCCAGCCATGATGGTCTGACCGGATTCTTCGTCCGTTTTAACGCGGAAGGAAGGATCCTCAGCTGCCAGACGGTTGAGCGCGAGGCCCATTTTTTCCTGGTCGGCTTTTGTTTTCGGCTCAACGGCGATCTCGATAACCGGTTCCGGGAATTCCATGCGCTCGAGGATAACCGGGTTCAGCGGGTCACACAGGGTGTCGCCAGTCGTGGTGTCCTTGAGGCCTGCAATAGCCACGATGTCGCCAGCAAACGCTTCCTTGATGTCCTCACGAGAGTTGGAGTGCATCTGAAGCATACGGCCAACGCGTTCGCGCTTTTCCTTGACGGTGTTCATAACCGACGTACCAGCTTCCAGCTTACCGGAATAAATGCGGCAGAAGGTCAGAGAGCCAACAAACGGGTCGTTCATGATTTTGAACGCCAGCATGGAGAACGGTTCGTTGTCATCAGCATGACGTTCGATCGGTTCTTCGGTCTTGGCATCGATACCACGGATGGATTCGATGTCGACCGGGCTCGGCAGATAGTCAACCACGGCATCAAGAAGCGGCTGAACGCCTTTGTTCTTGAATGCAGTACCGCAGAGGATCGGAACGAATTCGTTGCGAATGGTTCCCTTGCGGATCAGCGCCATGATCTGAGCGGTGTCCGGCTCATCCCCTTCGAGATAGGCTTCCATGGCAGCTTCGTCGATCTCAACAACAGTCTCGATCAGCTGCTCGCGGTATTCCGCAGCTTGGTCAGCATACTCTTCGGTGATGTCGGACACTTCAAACTGAGCACCAAGAGATTCTTCGAGCCAGATGATCTGTTTCATGTTGACCAGATCGATCACGCCCTTGAATTCGCTCTCAGCACCGATCGGCAGCTGAAGGCACAGCGGCTTAGCACCGAGACGGGTCTCGATCATTTCGACGCAGCGGAAGAAGTCTGCACCGAGTTTGTCCATTTTGTTGACGAAGATCATCCGCGGAACGGCATACTTGTCGGCCTGACGCCAAACAGTTTCCGTCTGCGGCTCAACGCCAGCGTTTGCATCAAGAGCGCAAACCGCACCATCGAGCACGCGCAGGGAACGTTCAACTTCAATGGTGAAGTCAACGTGGCCTGGGGTATCAATGATGTTCAGACGCTTCTCACGCCAAAAACAGGTGGTAGCAGCGGAAGTGATGGTGATACCACGTTCCTGTTCCTGCGCCATCCAGTCCATGGTAGCTGCACCATCATGGACTTCGCCAATTTTATGGCTTTTTCCGGTGTAGTAGAGGATTCGCTCAGTGGTCGTCGTCTTACCAGCATCAATGTGGGCCATGATGCCGAAGTTACGATAATCCTCAATCTTGTGGCTGCGTGCCATGACTTCGCCCCTAAAGGTTTACCAGCGATAATGCGAAAAGGCACGGTTGGCTTCAGCCATACGGTGCGTATCTTCGCGTTTTTTGACTGCAGAACCGCGGTTGTTGAATGCGTCCAGAAGCTCGCCGGAAAGACGATCAATCATGGTGCGTTCGTTGCGGTTACGAGCCGCTGTAATAATCCAGCGGATTGCAAGGGCCTGCTTGCGCTCAGCACGCACATCAACAGGAACCTGATAGGTTGCACCACCAACGCGGCGGGAACGAACCTCTACGGAAGGCATCACATTTTCCAGAGCAGTGTGGAACACTTCTACCGGATTCTGCTTCAGTTTGCCTTCAACAGCTTCAAGAGCACCGTAAACGATGCTTTCGGAAACGGACTTTTTGCCGTCCAGCATGATGCTGTTCATGAATTTCGAAATAACGATATCACCGAACTTCGGATCCGGGTTGATAACGCGTTTCTCTGCACTATGGCGACGTGACATGTGACCAGAACTCCAATAAGCGGCTTATTTAGGCCGCTTCGCGCCATATTTCGAGCGGCGCTGTTTACGGTCTTTAACACCCTGCGTATCGAGCACACCGCGAAGGATGTGATAACGAACGCCAGGCAAATCCTTCACGCGACCGCCGCGGATCATCACAACGGAGTGTTCCTGCAGGTTGTGGCCCTCACCAGGGATGTAGCCGATAACCTCAAAACCGTTGGTCAGACGCACCTTGGCAACCTTACGCAGAGCCGAGTTAGGCTTTTTAGGCGTAGTGGTATAGACGCGCGTACATACACCCCTCTTCTGGGGGCAGGCCTCCATGGCCGGAACTTTATTTCGCTTTACCGGCGCTTTGCGCGGTTTACGAATAAGCTGGTTAATGGTTGGCATTAACGTGTGCCTTTCAGATCTCTCTGAACTAAGGCCCTCCCCGTCAGCTTGACACGTCAAGTTGGCTAAGGAACGCCAAGTTAGTTGGTGCAACGCATTTCCTATGATCTGACGATCGTCGGAATTGCCCGAATTACCAAATGCACCGTCCGCACGCACAAAAGCGCACCATCGCGCGACTCTTGCCGCGAACGGCGCTGTGAAAACCAGAGGATTACGGCAAAACCGCAATCATGAGCCAGTCAATCTCAGCTTCATTAAGACGAACATCGTTTAAGTGGTCCTGCGTCGAAAACGTGGCGCTTTCGATCAATGAGCACTTACGGCATGTTCGAGAAGTGGCGCGAAACTACTCTGAACTCTTGATCCCGTCAACCCCCTTCATGAAGATTCAAGGCCTTCATGGTTCACCCGGGATTCATGGTAATTTTCTTTCAATGACACCCCTTGGATCGAAAGGAAAATTCGCCATGAAGGTGTATCGATTGAAAACACGTGATTCTTCCCCAAAATCAATATGTTCCCATGTGTGAGCGCAGGGTGGAACGCACAAGAATCCAGAGCAAAACGCCCGTAAATTCGCATAGCGGACAGCACTGTCTTTAATGATTCCATACCTTGAGAATCGATGCCGTCCAAAAAGAAAACCGCTCCCCTCATGAAGGGAAGCGGTTTTCGCATTTCTGGTCTTAAAAAGACGGCTTATTCGGCCGGTTCTACCGGCGCATCCGACAGGTCGGTGATCTGCGGAGTGTTCGACAAGGACTGGGTCCGCTGACGTTCTTCCAGAATGAGATCGTCGCGATGGGTAGCAACCCGACGTAGGCCGGACATCACGCGACCAGTACCGGCCGGGATCAGACGACCCACAATGACGTTCTCTTTCAGACCTTCGAGCGTATCGATCTTGCCCTGAACCGAAGCTTCGGTCAGAACACGAGTGGTTTCCTGGAAGGAAGCCGCCGAAATGAAGGAGCGCGTCTGCAGGCTGGCCTTGGTGATACCAAGCAGAACCGGCTTGCCTTTTGCCGGCGTCTTGCCATCTGCAGCCAGACGTTCGTTTTCTTCCTCGAATTCGAGGCGATCGATATGTTCGCCCTGAAGGAAGAAGCTGTCGCCCTGCTCTTCGATCTCGATCTTCTGCAGCATCTGACGAACAATCACTTCGATGTGCTTATCGTTGATGCCCACACCCTGCAGGCGATAGACGTCCTGGATCTCGTTGACGAGATATTCGGCAAGAGCAGCAACACCCTTGACGGCCAGAATGTCGTGCGGTGCAGGATTGCCGTCGAGAATATATTCGCCTTTCTCGATCGGATCGCCTTCCTGAAGATGGAACGGACGACCTTTCGGGATCAGATACTCGATTGGGTCCAGTGACTCATCATGCGGTTCAAGCAGAATGCGGCGCTTGTTCTTGTAGTCGCGACCGAAACGGATCGTGCCATCGACTTCTGCGATGATGGCATGGTCCTTCGGACGACGGGCTTCGAACAGTTCGGCCACACGCGGCAGACCACCGGTGATGTCTTTCGTCTTGGCACTTTCCATGGGAACACGGGCCAGAACGTCACCGGCACCAACCTTGGTACCCGGCTGAACCGACAGGATCGCCTCAACCTGCAACATGTAGCGAGCGTCACCACCACGCGGCAGGGTCAGGATACTGCCATCCGCACTCTTGATCGTGATGGCCGGTTTCATGTCCGCAGAACGCGGGTTGGAACGCCAGTCGATCACGACACGTTTGGTAATACCAGTGGATTCGTCAGTCGCTTCGCTAACGGACAGGCCTTCAGCCACGTCTTCGAAGTCGACAACACCGGAAACCTCACTGAGAACCGGACGAGTGTACGGATCCCATTCAGCCAGACGCTGACCACGGGTCACGCGGTCGCCCTCGTCCACATGCAAATGCGAACCATAGGAAAGCTTGTTGACCGAGCGTTCGTTGCCTTCGTCATCAATGATTACGATGGCGACGTTACGACCAAGGGTCACCAGACGTCCATCGGAGTCACGGGCCACGTTGCGGTTGCGCAGATGGATCGTGCCTTCGAAGTTGGACTCGATGAACGAGCTGTCAACCACCTGAGCGGTACCACCGATATGGAAGGTACGCATGGTCAGCTGGGTGCCAGGTTCACCGATTGACTGAGCAGCGATAACACCAACGGCTTCACCGATGTTCACTTCCGTACCGCGCGCAAGGTCACGGCCATAGCAGGCCGCGCAAACGCCGTTGCGGGAATGACAGGTCAGAACCGAGCGAACCTTGATGGACTGCAGACCACAGCTTTCGATCTCGCCAACATGTTCTTCAGAGATGATCTCGCCCTTTTTGACAATGACCTTCTCGGTTTTCGGATTGACGACATCAGCAGCGGCGGTACGACCAATCGTCCGCGTACCAAGGGTCGCAACGATCTGACCGGCATCGACGATTGCCTGAACATCAAGACCTTCTTCGGAACCACAATCCCGCTCGGTGATGATCGAATCCTGAGCCACATCCACCAGACGGCGGGTGAGGTAACCGGAGTTCGCTGTTTTCAGAGCGGTATCGGCCAGACCCTTACGGGCACCATGGGTGGAGTTGAAGTACTCCATCACGGTAAGGCCTTCTTTAAAGTTCGAGATGATCGGCGTTTCGATGATCTCACCGGACGGCTTGGCCATCAGGCCGCGCATACCAGCAAGCTGTTTCATCTGAGCCGGCGAACCACGGGCCCCGGAGTGCGCCATCATGTAAACAGAGTTCATCTGTTTCTGACGACCGGTTTCCTCGTCGAATTCAACCGCCTTAATGCGTTTCATCATTTCATCAGCAACGCGGTCGGTACATTTAGCCCAAGCGTCAACAACCTTGTTGTATTTCTCGCCCTGGGTGATGAGACCGTCGTTATACTGCTGTTCGAATTCCAGCGCCATCGTGCTGGTTTCGTCGATGAGACCAGCCTTGGTGTCCGGAATAACCATGTCGTCCATGCCGAACGAAATGCCGGCGCGGAAAGCACGGTTGAAGCCAAGACCCATGATCTTGTCGCAGAAGATGACCGTTTCCTTCTGACCGCAATGGCGGTAGACGGCGTGGATCATCTTTGAGATTTCCTTCTTGGTCATCAGCTTGTTGCATTCCTCATAGGAAATGCCCGGATGACGCGGAAGAAGCTCACCTATCAGCATGCGACCCGGAGTGGTCTCATAGATCTGGGTGATCGAATTGCCTTCTTCATCAACGGTCTTGTAACGACCCTTGACTTTAGCATGCAGCGTAACAGCACCGCTTTCGAGCGCATGATGCAACTCGCCGATATCGGAGAAAAGGCTCCCCTCACCCGGCTCGTTCTCATTCATGATCGACAGATAATAAAGACCAAGAACAATATCCTGCGAGGGCACGATGATCGGCTGACCGTTGGCCGGATGCAGAATGTTGTTGGTCGACATCATCAAGACGCGCGCTTCAAGCTGAGCTTCGAGCGACAGCGGCACGTGAACGGCCATCTGGTCACCATCAAAGTCGGCGTTGAAGGCCGAGCAGACAAGCGGATGCAGCTGAATGGCCTTGCCTTCCACCAGCATCGGCTCGAAAGCCTGAATGCCGAGACGGTGGAGCGTCGGCGCACGGTTCAGCATCACCGGATGCTCGCGGATGACCTCTTCGAGGATATCCCAGACTTCCGGCTTGCCTTTTTCAACCAGCTTCTTGGCTTGCTTAACGGTCGTCGAATAGCCTTTGGCGTCTAGGCGCGAATAGATGAACGGCTTGAACAGCTCAAGCGCCATTTTCTTCGGCAGACCACACTGATGCAGTTTCAGCTCAGGACCAACCACGATAACCGAACGACCGGAATAGTCGACGCGTTTACCCAGAAGGTTCTGACGGAAACGACCGTGCTTGCCTTTGAGCATGTCGGAAAGCGACTTCAGCGGGCGCTTGTTGGCACCGGTGATAACGCGACCGCGACGACCATTGTCGAACAGAGCGTCAACGGATTCCTGCAGCATGCGCTTTTCGTTGCGGATGATGATATCCGGCGCACGCAGCTCCATCAGGCGCTTCAGACGGTTGTTACGGTTGATCACACGACGATAGAGGTCGTTGAGGTCAGACGTCGCAAAACGGCCACCATCAAGCGGAACCAGCGGGCGCAGATCGGGAGGAATGACCGGAACAACGGTCATGATCATCCATTCCGGACGGTTGCCGGATTCAATGAAGGCTTCCACAATCTTCAGACGCTTGGCAAGCTTGATCGGCTTCAGCGAAGAGGTACTCTCGGCGATTTCCTGACGCAGTTTCTCAGAGATCTGTTCCAGATCGAGAGACGCCAGAATTTCGCGGATGGCCTCGGCACCGATCATGGCGGTGAAGGTATCCTCGCCATACTCGTCCTGCGCAATGATATACTCCTCTTCTGTGAGGAGCTGATATTCTTTCAGAGGCGTCAGGCCCGGCTCGACGACGATGTAGTTCTCGAAATAGAGAACGCGCTCAAGATCCTTGAGCGTCATGTCGAGAAGCTGACCGATGCGGCTCGGCAGGGACTTCAGGAACCAGATGTGAGCAACAGGTGCTGCCAGCTCAATGTGACCCATGCGCTCACGACGAACGCGGGACAGAGTGACCTCAACACCACATTTTTCACAAATGATGCCTTTGTATTTCATGCGCTTGTATTTACCGCAAAGACATTCATAGTCCTTGATCGGCCCGAAAATGCGCGCACAGAACAAACCGTCACGCTCTGGCTTGAACGTACGGTAGTTGATCGTTTCGGGTTTTTTGATTTCACCATATGACCAGCTCAGGATCTTCTCCGGGCTCGCGATGGATACGCGAATCTGGTCGAAGGTCTGGGCCTGAGCCTGCGGACTGAAAAGATTCATGACCTCTTGGTTCATGGTGTCTCCTCTACGGTTAGACGGATCGCAGGCTCTCTCTTCCCGCGATCCGTTCCGAAAGTTTGTCTCGGGTTTCTTAAATCGGGCGCCGCTTATTCAGCAGCGTCCGCAGGCGGTGTATCATTCGGCTCAAGTTCGATCAGGCGCTGGCTATCTTCCAGCTCCATGTTCAGACCCAGAGACCGGATCTCTTTGACGAGAACGTTGAAGCTTTCCGGGATACCAGCTTCGAACGTGTCATCACCACGAACAATGGCTTCATAGACCTTGGTACGGCCGGCCACGTCATCCGACTTGACGGTGAGCATTTCCTGCAATGTATAGGCAGCACCGTAAGCTTCGAGCGCCCAGACCTCCATCTCACCAAATCGCTGACCACCAAACTGGGCCTTACCACCAAGCGGCTGCTGGGTGACGAGGCTGTATGGGCCAATCGAACGACCGTGGATCTTCTCGTCGACCAGATGGTGCAGCTTGAGCATGTAGATGTAGCCCACTGTCACCGGACGGTCGAACTGTTCACCCGTCTGACCATCAAAGAGCGTGGACTGACCGGAGCTGTGAAGACCCGATTTTTCCAGCATCTCGACGATGTCAGGCTCGTGCGCGCCGTCAAAGACCGGCGTGGCGATGGAGACCCCTTTGCGAACCTGCTGCGCGATGCGGATGACGCTATCGTCATCATGATCAATGACTTTAAGATTCTTGCCATTGTCATGATAAACGTCACTCAGCTCCTTGCGCAATGGTTCAAGGTCGCCATTTTTCCGATAATCGTCATACATCTTGCCGATTTTGCGACCCATGCCAGCACAGGCCCAGCCAAGATGCGTTTCGAGAATCTGTCCAACGTTCATGCGCGAAGGCACGCCAAGCGGGTTCAGAACGATATCAACGTGGGTACCGTCTTCCAGATACGGCATGTCCTCAATCGGCACGATGCGGGAAACCACACCCTTGTTGCCGTGACGGCCAGCCATTTTGTCACCCGGCTGGATCTTGCGCTTGATCGCGATGAAGACCTTCGCCATTTTCATGACGCCCGGTGGCAGCTCGTCACCGCGCTGCAGTTTCTCAACCTTGTCGATGAAACGCTGCTCGAGACGCTTGCGGCTGTCGTCATACTGATTGCGCAGGGCTTCCACCTCACCCATCAGCTTGTCGTCATCGACCGCAAACAGCCACCACTGGCTGCGTGGGAATTCTGCCATTTCCGCCTGGGTGATGGCGCTATCCTTGCGGAAGCCCTTCGGACCAGCGGTTCCGACATGACCATTCAGCATGTCAGCGAGGCGACCATAGACGTTGCGATCAAGAATCGCCTGTTCGTCATCACGGTCTTTCGCAAGGCGTTCGATTTCCTCACGCTCGATCGACATGGCACGTTCGTCCTTGTCGATGCCGTGGCGGTTGAACACACGCACCTCAACAACGGTACCAAAGGTTCCCGGAGGCATGCGGAGCGACGTATCGCGAACATCAGAGGCCTTCTCACCGAAGATGGCACGCAGAAGTTTTTCTTCCGGCGTCATCGGGCTTTCGCCCTTCGGTGTGATCTTGCCGACCAGAATGTCGCCCGGCTTCACTTCAGCACCGATGTAGGTGATGCCAGCCTCGTCGAGATTCTTCAGCGATTCTTCCGACACGTTCGGGATATCGCGGGTGATCTCTTCAGGGCCAAGCTTGGTATCGCGGGCCATCACTTCGAATTCCTCGATATGGATCGAGGTAAAGACGTCTTCCTTCACAATCCGTTCGGACAGAAGGATGGAGTCTTCGAAGTTGTAGCCGTTCCAGGGCATGAACGCGACGAGCACGTTGCGGCCAAGAGCCAGATCGCCGAGATCGGTCGAAGGACCGTCAGCGATGATCTCGCCTTTCTGCACCAGATCACCGACGGCAACGAGCGGACGCTGGTTGATGCAGGTGGATTGGTTGGAGCGCTGGAACTTGGCCAGACGATAGATATCAACGCCGGACTTGTTCGGGTTCAGCTCTTCGGTCGCCCGGATAACGATACGGGTCGCATCAACCTGATCGACAACACCGGTCCGGCTGGCAGCAATCGCTGCACCGGAATCGCGTGCCACGATCGGCTCCATGCCGGTCCCGACAAACGGCGCTTCTGCACGAACCAGAGGCACGGCCTGACGCTGCATGTTCGAGCCCATCAGAGCGCGGTTGGCGTCATCGTTCTCAAGGAACGGAATGAGCGCCGCAGCAACGGATACCAGCTGTTTCGGAGACACGTCCATGAAGTCAACGCGCTCGGCCGGGGTCAGCATGACATCGCCAGCATGGCGACAGATCACGGTTTCCTCTGCAAAGCTGTTGTCATCATTCAGCGGGATGTTGGCCTGAGCAACATAGTGCTTGGCTTCTTCCATCGCCGAAAGATAGATCACCTCGTTGGTCACGCGGCCATCTTTCACCTTGCGATAAGGAGATTCGATAAAGCCGTATTTGTTGACGCGGGCAAAGGTCGCCAGAGAGTTGATCAGACCGATGTTCGGACCTTCGGGGGTTTCAATCGGGCAGATACGACCATAGTGGGTCGGATGCACGTCTCGAACCTCGAAGCCAGCACGCTCGCGCGTCAGACCACCCGGTCCAAGAGCCGAAAGACGACGCTTGTGGGTGATTTCCGACAGCGGGTTGTTCTGGTCCATGAACTGGCTGAGCTGGGACGAGCCAAAGAACTCGCGCACCGCAGCGGCAGCCGGTTTCGCATTGATCAGATCCTGCGGCATCACGGTGTCGATCTCGATCGAGGACATACGCTCCTTGATCGCGCGCTCCATGCGCAGAAGACCGATGCGATACTGGTTTTCCATCAGCTCGCCGACCGAACGGACGCGGCGGTTGCCAAGGTTGTCAATGTCGTCGATTTCGCCCTTGCCATCACGCAGGTCAAGCAGGGTGCGGATTACTTCGACAATGTCTTCCTTGCGCAGGATGCGAACGGTGTCAGCAACATCGAGATCCATGCGCATATTCATCTTCACGCGGCCAACTGCGGAAAGATCATAGCGCTCCGGATCGAAGAACAGCGAGTCGAACATCGCCTCGGCAGTTTCCAAGGTCGGCGGTTCACCAGGACGCATGACGCGATAGATATCGAACAATGCAGCCTGACGATCCGAGTTCTTGTCAACAGCAAGCGTGTTGCGGATGTAGGCACCCACAGTCACATGGTCGATGTTCAGAACCGAAATCTCGTCAAAACCAGCGTCTTTCAGCAGGGCAAGTGACTTTTCGTCCAGTTCTTCACCAGCCTCTACAAAGATCTCGCCAGTGACAAGGCTCACGGCGTCTTCAGCCAGATATCGGCCATGCAGATCGATGTCGTCGACTTTGAGGAACTTGACGCCGCTTTCGCTCAGTTTCTTGATCTGACGAGCGGTCAGTTTCTTGCCAGCCTCGAATACAACTTCGCCGGTCTCGGCATCGACCATGTCGGTTTCAGGCTTGGTGCCCTTCAGGGCTTCAGGATCAAAGGCTACACGCCATGCGCCATCGGCACGCTCGTAGGTCACCTTGTTGTAGTAGGTGTCCAGGATTTCTTCCGGATCAAGACCCAGTGCGAGCAGCAGGCTGGAAACCGGGATTTTGCGGCGACGGTCGATACGGGCATAGACAATGTCTTTCGCATCGAATTCGATATCGAGCCAGGAGCCACGATAAGGAATGATGCGCGCAGCGAAAAGCAGCTTGCCGGAAGAATGGCTCTTGCCTTTGTCATGGTCGAAGAACACACCGGGAGAGCGGTGCATCTGGGAGACGATAACGCGCTCGGTGCCATTGACAATGAAGGTCCCCTTGTCGGTCATGAGCGGCATATCGCCCATGTAGACGTCCTGTTCCTTGATGTCCTTGACAGACCGCGCACCGGTATCCTCGTCCACCTCGAACACGATGAGACGGAGCGTCAGCTTCAACGGAGCCGAATAGGTCATACCGCGCAGGCGGCATTCCTCGGTGTCATATTTTGGTGCCTCGAATTCGTATCGCACGAATTCAAGCTGTGCCGACCCGGAGAAATCCGTGATCGGGAATACAGATGAAAACACCGCCTGAAGCCCTTCATCAAGGCGTCCAGAGGCGGGTTCATCCACTTGCAGAAACTGGTCATATGAAGCTTTCTGCACCTCGATGAGGTTGGGCATGTCTGCCACTTCAATAATATGACCGAAGTATTTTCTTAGCTTGTTACGACCAGAAAACGTCTGAGCCATCGTCGCTCCTCGTCTCGCTCTGTGGGCGGTTGGCCAAAAAGCCCGTCACAGGATTGTGCAGGCTCTTGAGAAAAACGCCCGTTAAGGCAACTGTTTTTTAAAGAGCATTTCGGGGGGATCGCTCCCCCGAAACACATGAACAAAGTCGAATGATTATTTCAGTTCGACAGTTGCACCAGCTTCTTCGAGCTTTTTCTTCAGCTCTTCAGCTTCTGCTTTGTCGACACCTTCTTTAACCGGCTTCGGAGCACCTTCTACGAGCTCTTTAGCTTCTTTCAGGCCAAGGCCGGTGATGCCGCGGACTTCTTTAATCACGTTGATTTTCTTGTCGCCAGCAGCGGTCAGAACAACGTCGAATTCGGTTTTCTCTTCAGCAGCTTCAGCAGCAGCGCCGCCAGCAACAGCAGCTACAGCAACCGGAGCAGCAGCAGAGACGCCCCATTTGTCTTCGAGCATTTTGGAAAGCTCAGCAGCTTCCATAACGGTCAGGGTAGAAAGTTCTTCTACGAGCTTATCAAGATCAGCCATCGTATTGTTTCCTGTTGGTACGAACCTAATAGTCTGTTTGTTTGATCGAGAACGGCCTTATGCCGCTTCGTCCTTCTTGGCATATGCGCCGAATACGCGCGCGAGCTGTCCGCCCGGAGCCTGCAAGATCTGAGCAACCTTGGTCGCCGGTGCCTGAAGGACACCGATGATTTTGCCACGCAGTTCATCAAGCGACGGCATGGTTGCTAGTGCATTCACGCCCGCGGTATCGAGTACAGTGGTGCCCATCGCACCGCCTAGAATGACGAGCTTGTCGTTTTTCTTGGCGAATTCCGAGGCCACCTTCGGTGCGGAAACCGGATCACCAGACGTGGCGATCAGGGTCTGGCCTGCGAACAGGTCAGCAATCGGTTCTGCATCCGTGCCTTGAAGAGCGAGCTTGACAAGACGGTTCTTGGCGACCTGCACAGTTGCACCGGCTTCGCGCATTTGGCTACGAAGTGCGGTCATTTCTGCAACGGTGAGGCCAGCATAGTGAGCTACAACCACAACTTCCGCGCTTTTCAGCGTTTCATGAAGGGCCGAAACAGCTTCTTGCTTTTCCGCTCTATCCAATGCCTTCTCTCCAGTTACCGGCCCCTGCCCCAAGGACAAAAACCGGAAGTTACACTTGACCAGTCCACCTTAACGAAATCGACAAGGAGTCCTGGCGCGAAGGGACCTGTCCTCCTTGCCGCCCCCGAAGGCTCGGGAACTGAGCAAGCATAGGTTCGACCAACGGACAAAATCCTTTGCCTCATTAGTCCATCCCATCTGTGCGGGGAATTAAGTCTCTCACTTTGATCTAAGCGATTGACACCCGCAGTCTTGGACAGGCAATCTGACTTTGCGCACGAAAGCACCCCGAAAGACGCAAACGGTGCACATGATCTGGTGATCTTGCGAACCACGTCATGAAAAGTCGAATAACTTTTCCGCGATACACAATAGTCAGACCTCCCCCCGACGAGAATCGGGAGGAATCTTTTTGACTTCTAATCGGTTTATTCGACAGAAGCAAGGTCTACACGTACACCTGGCCCCATTGTGGAGGACAGGGACATTTTCTGCATGTAGGTACCTTTGGCACCGCTCGGTTTAGCCTTGGAAACCGCAGAAACAAAAGCTTTCACGTTGTCCATCAGCGCGGATTCTTCAAAGCTTACCTTGCCAACGCCACCATGGATGATACCGGCTTTTTCAACACGAAATTCGACGGAGCCGCCTTTCGAGTCCTTGACAGCCTGCGCAACATCAGGGGTTACGGTACCAACTTTCGGGTTCGGCATCATGCCACGAGGGCCAAGCACCTTACCGAGTCGGCCAACCAGAGGCATCATGTCAGGGGATGCAATGCAGCGATCGAAATCGATCTTGCCACCCTGAACGATCTCAACCAGATCCTCGGCAC
The DNA here is from genome assembly GCF_963662805.1 of uncultured Cohaesibacter sp. Lineage (NCBI taxonomy): Bacteria > Pseudomonadati > Pseudomonadota > Alphaproteobacteria > Hyphomicrobiales > Cohaesibacteraceae > Cohaesibacter > uncultured Cohaesibacter sp. Next base: position 20,294 of record NZ_OY759858.1, on the reverse strand, counting down.
CAACAATGTCAGCACCAGCAGCCTTGGCTTCTTCTGCCTTTTCGCCACGGGCGAAAACAGCAACGCGGACCGATTTACCGGTACCGGCGGGAAGCTGACAAACGCCGCGAACCATCTGGTCTGCGTGACGCGGGTCAACACCAAGGTTGAGAGAGATCTCAACGGTTTCATCGAACTTGGCCGATGCAGCGGATTTGATCAGCTTGACTGCTTCCTCGAGGGAATATGTTGCAGCAGCGTCGACTTTTTCGCGAGCAGCGCGAATGCGTTTACCTACTTTAGCCATCTGACGTTACCCCACTACCTCGAAACCCATAGCCCGGGCAGTACCCTCGATCTGCAACATCGCAGCTTCGATGTCGTTTGCGTTCAGGTCTTTCATTTTCGCTTCAGCGATTTCGCGAACCTGATCTTTGGTAACTTTACCACCAACATCACGGCCAGGAGCAGAAGAACCCTTCTGAACTTTGGCTGCTTTTTTCAGGAAGTAGGAAGCAGGGGACGTCTTCATTTCGAAAGTGAAAGACTTGTCCTGGAAAATGGTAATGATCACCGGGATCGGCATACCTTTTTCCATTTCCTGCGTCTTGGCGTTGAACGCCTTGCAGAATTCCATGATGTTCAGGCCGCGCTGACCGAGAGCGGGACCAATCGGCGGAGACGGGTTAGCCGCTCCTGCCGGCACCTGAAGCTTCAGGTACCCTTGAATTTTCTTTGCCATGTTCTTTCCCTAACGCCCCTCACGGAGCAGAAGTTGAAAACGAGAAAGTCGCGCGGTCGGACGGCCCATTTGGCAAATGAACCAATCTCCCGCACGAGATGAAGGGCGCACAGTTCAGCGAACCAGCGCACCCAGACTTGATAATCAGAGCTTGTCGACCTGATTATATTCGAGCTCGACAGGCGTCGCGCGACCAAAGATCGACACGGTTACCTTCAGACGTGCACGTTCTTCGTCCACCTCTTCCACAAGCCCGTTGAAGGAAGCAAACGGGCCATCGGAAACCCGAACCTGTTCGCCCACTTCGAAATTGACGGTCGGCATCGGTTTGTCAACACCGTCCTCAACCTGCGACAACAACCGCTCCGCCTCAGCATTAGTGATGGGCATCGGTTTGTTGTCAGATCCCAGAAAGCCAGTGACCTTCGGGGTATTCTTGATCAGATGATAGGCATCGTCCGTCATCGCCATTTTCACCAGAACATAGCCCGGGAAAAACTTGCGTTCGGATTCCACCTTGCGTCCGCGCCGCACTTCGACAAACTTCTCGGTCGGCACAAGCACTTCGTCAAAGAGATCGCCAAGTCCGTTACGCTCCGCCTGCTGGCGGATGTCTTCGGCGACCTTCTTTTCGAAATTCGAATAGGCGTGAACGATGTACCAGCGCTTAGGCTTCGTCATTGTGCCTTATCCCCCCAATCCGAGAATATAGCTGACGCCAAAGCTCAACACCTGATCAGCAAGCAGGAAGAAGATAGAGGCAAGCGCCACCATCACAAACACCATCGCCGTGGTGATCGCCGTTTCCTTCTGCGTCGGCCAAGTCACCTTGGACGCTTCGGAACGCACTTGCTGCAAGAATGTAAAAGGGTTGGTTTTAGCCATGTAGCCGCTCACATAATATAACGCGCGAAACGGGTTTCGCGCGTTCAATGGATTCCCACCATATATAATACCTTGATCCGGAAGATCAAGCACGAAATGGCAGGGGCGGAGGGACTCGAACCCCCGACCCTCGGTTTTGGAGACCGATGCTCTACCAGCTGAGCTACACCCCTATTTCGTGACAGTCAGTGACAATCAGGATGGAGACTACCTATTGACTTTCACCTGCACACGCAAGGGGCAAAGACGAATTATTTTCGAAAAATCAACAGATGCCGAACCGTTATCACTGAATTTTCGACACGATTATGAATCCAAAGGGCAATCGCACTCTTTGGTGGCCATTGACGCACAAATTCACCAACAGAATTTAACCAGTGCAATTGCCCACATGAACAAATGATGTAACCGTACGGTCCAATAGTGCTCATCCAGGCCCTGATTCTAAACGACCAATAGTTTTGACCCTAGCTGATCAGGACATCGCATTAGAGGGATGCAGCAATTCAAGCCAAAGGCCTCGGAACAGGAAATACAATGTCCAGCAGAAAACCCTCTCGGATTAAGATCAATCTGGCCATACCAGCCTACGGATCGAACTGCCATATCCAAACCGCAAAGAGCCTGATGATGACGACCGGGGCTTTGGTGAACTCAAACATCCATGTCACCTTTTCCGACATTGATGCCTGCGACATCGTGACATCAAGAAACTTCCTGATCTCCAATTTTTACTATCGCCTCACCGATTGTTCTCACCTTCTGTTTATCGACAGTGACATGGGCTTTGAGCCGAATCTCATCGGAGACATGCTCAACTTACGAAAAGACGTGGTCGGCGTGCTTTATCCCAAACGATCCTTCAGCCTCGAGAAATTCTACATTCTCGCCAAGGAAGGATTCGAATTCGAAAAAGCCAAAGCACACTCGCATGAATTTTTAGGGCGCTTAGCATCTGAACAAAAGCAGGAAGGCAAGTTCGTTTCAGTGGATGCATGCGGCACCGGTATCTTGCTCATCTCACGCAATGCCGTCGCAAAAATGATTGAAAAGTGCCCCGACATAATCGATCGCACTTACTTCAAGGATCAGAAAAAGTTTGGCGAAATGTTCGATGAATTTCTGACGCCCTTCAATCGGATTGTGACGGATGAGAGTGAGTTGTCCGAGGACTATTCTTTTTGCTATCGCTGGCGGAATGAATGCGACGGAGAAATCTGGGCCTCATTTGATCACCCAGTGTCCCACTATGGAAATTTCACGTACCAAGGGCGCATCATCGATCAGAACTAAGGCAAAAGACCACCTGAGCGAACTGTCAAACAGCTCTTCAAAGCCAGCAAAGACTATTTACAAAAAAGCCCCGATCAGAAGACCGGGGCTTTCTCAATTCTCATCAAACGTTCGAGTGATTACTCCACGATAGCGCCAACGATGCCGGCGCCTACGGTACGGCCACCTTCGCGGATAGCGAAGCGCAGCTTTTCTTCCATGGCGATCGGTACGATCAGCTGTACATTCATGTTCACGTTATCGCCTGGCATAACCATTTCCACGCCCTCGTCGAGGGTCACAACACCGGTAACGTCGGTGGTGCGGAAATAGAACTGAGGACGATAGTTGGTGAAGAACGGGGTATGACGACCACCTTCTTCTTTCGTCAGGATGTAGGCTTCAGCCTTGAACTTCGTGTGCGGGGTAACGGAACCCGGCTTGCAAAGAACCTGACCACGCTCAACGTCTTCACGTTTGGTACCACGCAGAAGAACACCAACGTTGTCGCCAGCTTCACCGCTATCGAGCAGCTTGCGGAACATTTCAACACCGGTGCAGGTGGTTTTCTGGGTGTCTTTGATGCCGACGATTTCGATCTCTTCGCCAACCTTGATGATACCGCGCTCAACACGACCGGTAACAACCGTACCGCGACCGGAGATCGAGAACACGTCTTCGATCGGCAGAAGGAACGGAAGGTCACGAGGACGATCAGGGGTCGGGATATATTCGTCAACAGCGTCCATCAGGGCGCGAATGGAATCACGGCCGATTTCAGGATCACGGTTTTCAACGGCAGCAAGAGCAGAGCCTTTGACGATGGGGATTTCATCGCCAGGGAACTCATAGCTTTCCAGAAGTTCGCGAACTTCCATTTCAACCAGCTCGAGGAGCTCTTCGTCGTCAACCTGGTCAACTTTGTTGAGGTAGACAACAAGCGCAGGCACGCCAACCTGACGGGCAAGCAGGATGTGCTCGCGGGTCTGGGGCATCGGGCCGTCAGCAGCAGAGCAAACCAGGATCGCGCCGTCCATCTGGGCAGCACCGGTGATCATGTTTTTCACATAGTCAGCGTGGCCCGGGCAATCGACGTGGGCATAGTGGCGAGCTGCGGTTTCATACTCAACGTGGGCCGTCGAGATGGTGATGCCGCGGGCTTTCTCTTCAGGAGCGCCGTCGATCTCGTCATAAGCCTTAGCAGTCGCACCACCGGTTTCCGCGAGGGTCATGGTGATAGCTGCAGTCAGGGTGGTTTTACCATGGTCAACGTGACCAATCGTGCCGATGTTCACATGCGGCTTAGTGCGTTCAAACTTTTCCTTAGCCATGGAAACAGCTCTCGTCGTCGGGCCAAACGTCGTTGGCATACTTCTGCGCTAAAAGGCCACAACCCTCCAAAACGGAAGCTGCAACCCGGTTCCTATACAAATCGACCGTCACCAAAGGGCCTTCGGACCATTCGTTGCGGTGTCATGTAGCAATTTTCAATGATGGAGCGGGTGAAGGGAATCGAACCCTCGTCATCAGCTTGGAAGGCTGTTGCTCTACCATTGAGCTACACCCGCGCGAGACGTAAGCGAAGATGGTGGAGGAGGCTGGATTCGAACCAGCGTACGCATAGCGAACGGATTTACAGTCCGTCTCCTTTAACCACTCGGACACTCCTCCAAGCTTCGCGTCCTGTCCCTGCGAACAGGATGGTCTCGAAATGCCCGCCAAGTCGCGGTCAGTTCGTGAGCGGCTTTATGCAAAACCGCATCGTCTAAGTCAACAGGGATTTTGCAATTTTGTGGGTATCGCAAAAATCCCTTATCGGACTGGGGATATGTGTTGTCAAATGGGAGCGTTTTCAATCGCTAAGCCTGTCATGCCCATGTCACCCCCGGTCTCATTCTACTATCACACCAATAAGCGCAGCGTGAGTGGTCACCCGCTCGTCTTTTTGCATGGCTCGGGACGCACGGAATCCGACAGCGCAGACTTTCTTGCCCAACTATCCCTTCACACAGAAGCGGTCTTCATTCGCGGCCAGCACAGCCAGACACCGGGCTATACCTTTGTCCGGAGAAACGACGATCTTTCCCTCGATTACGACGAAATCGCCGGCGATGCGAAAGACTTGGCAGGATTTCTCGTCCATCTCACTTTGCAAAACCCGAACTGGCAGAAACCACCGGTCCTCATCGGCTATTCGAGTGGCGCGATCATGGCGGCTGCAATTCTCTGGCACTATCGGGACCTCATTGCCGGAGCGGTGCTGCTCCGCCCCCAGTCCCCCAGTATGGAGCGACCAGCGCCACTCAAGGGCCTCCCCGTCCTGATGCTCTCTGGTCTGTGGGATGAAAGGCGCGATGCCGATGCCTCACTGCATCTGGAAATCCAGCTGGAACAGGCGCGTGCAAAGGTCACACACGTCACCTTACGAACCGGCCATGGCGAGGCCGAAGACGGATCCGACTTCAGCGTAACAAAACGCTGGCTAGAAGAGACATTTTCTATTAGGTAGAGCAACCGAAATTCGGTCGCCCCACAGGATGGGCGACATGGACCTGACAGGCCCGACCGCTCATACCCCGCCAATCGGGACGAAACGGGCTATCATTGTCTCCTTTAACTTGCGCTCAGGGCGCTTTTGGCAGTAAATCTCCCCATGACAAAAAACAGATCACAGAAACAGAAAAAGGCCCGGCAGGTCAACGCCGCCGAGACAGCACACCGCGGCGGGCGCAAAGGTGGAGACGAAACCGTCCGCATCTTTGGCATCCATGCGGTTGCCAGTGCCGTTGCCAATCCGCGTCGCGAGCTGATCCGCCTGCACGCCACAACCAACGCCCAAGGCCGGTTGGTCGAAGAAATCCATAAGCTGAAGGGCGACCCGAGCCGCCTCGACGGACTTGTGGAGACGGCCAATCCCAAGGACATCGACACTATGGCGCGGGATGCGGTCCATCAGGGTGCCCTGCTCGTTGCCCGCAACCTGCCCGCGCTCGACATTTCCGACATCTACGACTGCAAGCTGGTCGTCGTGCTCGACCAGATCACCGATCCGCACAATGTCGGCGCCATCATCCGCTCGTCCGTCGCCCTTGGCGCCGAGGCGATCATCATGACCGGACGCCACAGCCCGGAAGAATCCGGCATTCTCGCCAAGACCGCATCCGGCGGTCTCGACATGATCTCCATGGTCAGCGTGCCCAACCTCGCCCGCGCCCTTGATGACCTCGCCGACAACAGCTTCGATGTCATCGGTTTTGATTCCGAAGAAAGCGAGCCGTTTGAAAAAGTCATCGCCGCTCAGGACATGGACCGCCATCTCGCACTCGTCTTCGGCTCGGAGGGCAAAGGCATCAGACGCCTGACGCGCGAGAAATGCACCGCCCTCACCCGCCTCGACATGCCCGGCCCGATCAAAAGCCTCAACGTCTCAAACGCTGTCGCCATGACGCTCTACGCCTGCCAGCTCAAACGCGACGGCGTCATCGGCTGACCGGACCCAAATCTGACAAAAAGCAAAAGGGCCCCGAAATCGGGGCCCTTTTCATTTCGTCAAAAGCGTTGGTCGCATCATCGCCTGAGGGCTAGCGAAGCGGCACTACCGGTGTATAGCCATCATAGATCACGCGCTTGGCGCGATAGGATACGGGCGGCTGATAGGGATCGACAGAAACCTTAATCCGCTCGGGATAAACATAGACACCCGCCTCATGATCATAGGTCGCCTCCAGATACACTTTGCCATTGGCAGTCGGAAGAGCTGCAACAACCGGAGCATCATCCTGATAGCCCGCATCTGAATAGTGTCTGTGGTGATTGGGATGAGCCACTGCCAGAGGCACCGCCATGAGCAGCGCCGCACTCGCAACAAGGCCTCGGCCAAAAATCTGCTTCGATCGTGTCATGATAAACTCCTCTGTGTGAACCAACGGCCACCCTATCATTTCGTTAAGGAATTGTAAAAATTCAACCCCTTCCCCGCCGCAAGCACCGAAAAACCAAGCCCGCCCTTGCGACCCACACCAGACTTATTGCCTAGGCCACTCTGACCTTGCGGCATCTTGACGCGCACGGAAAGCTGTGACCACAGTCTTTAAACAAACATTCGTTCGTTTACTTGGGAGGAAATTCGAATGAGAAAATCGCTACTGGCTCTGCCCAGCGCCGCTCTGCTGATGGCCAGCCCGGCTCTTGCTGCCGACCCTGTTTATGGAGACTGGAAAAGCGCCCCCGGCGATGGCGGGGCCTATGTCCACGTCAAGATCGGGCCCTGCGGCTCCAAGATATGCGGAAAAATCACCAAGGTGGTCGGCAAGAAGAACCCCACTTCGCTCGGCAAATCCATCATCAAGAACATGAATGCGGACGGAAGCGGAAAATATTCCGGCGGAACGATCTGGGCTCCGGACAAGGACAAGACCTATTCATCAAAAATGAAACTGAGCGGCAATAAGCTCTCTGTCAGTGGCTGCGTTGCTGGCGGTCTCATCTGCCGCAGCCAGACCTGGACGCGCCTCTAGGCACCACCAGCGCAACATTCCGGCTGGCTGCCGCGGCAGCCAGTCCAATTGCGCCCTACCCCACCCCGATCAGGCTCTTGATGACCGGCAACAAGTTGGACGCAACCACGCCCACGAGTGCGCCCATTCCGATCCTCATCCAGAATGAGGATACACGAGGAGCGGCAATCCCGAGCACCGCACAGACAACAGCATAAAAGATGGTGGCAAATATATCCATGACGTCACCATAGCATCAACAGAAGCGAGATACACGAAAGATTTCACTTCTGATTGCAGACCGCCCAATCACCCGACACACACGGCTGGACTAGGCCTGTTTCAACTGATCCAGCACTCCATCCTTCTGCTCTTCTTGATGCATCGTCGCAGTCAAATTTTCCAGCACCTGCTGCACACGCTCGCAACAGCGACCGTCACGAAATTCGAAAAAGGCCTCAGCGCGCTGGCGATAGGCCGGATCAAGGTCTCCATCGAGAATTTGCTGCATTTCTGCGAACAGATCGTCGGCACTTTCGACGACTGGCCCGAACCCGTCACGCTCATACTGAAAAAAGCCGGTTCTGTAGGTATGTTGACCGCCGAAAACCGCTTCCTTGTCGAACTGAAAATAGACGACAGGACGCATGAGATAGGCGACATCGAATGCGACTGACGAATAGTCGGTCACAAGCAATGTGCACTCGGCAAACAGATCTTGATAACCGGCCCCTTCGCAGACGTTGAACATCGTTACCCCATCAGGAATGGAGAATTCATCGATATAAGGAACGATCTTCGGGTGAGGCACAAAAACAACTCGCAATCCTCGCTCATTGGCCAAATCCAGCAGGCGAGGATCGCTTAGGAACGTGCTCCAATGTCTGAAAAATTCACTTTTCCGGAACCTGTCTCTTTTGACAGCTGCGTCGCCTTCATCCTCGAGTTGCCCAAGCGTCTGCGGATCAAGACTATTTCGCCAGGTCGGCATAATGAGGAGGCTAGTCTGGCTTGCCTCGCGTCCCATTTTCAGAAGCCGGTCGTGTCGAGGAAAGCCGGTCAGTACCACCTCCCGCTCCGTGAATTTATATGGGCTGTCCGGACTCGCGATTGAATGAAATTCTTTGAATGACGAAGAGACAATCGCATCGACCGACTTTGAATTCATCCACCTCGACATATCGTCCTTCGCAACGCCATGCCGCAGGAAGACGAATTTGTATCGGGCAAGATCCAAGAAGAACGACTGCGGGAACGGCGACAAGACAATTTCATCAAGATGCGAAGACACGAACAGATCGGCATTGTAAAGGGCGCACACATGCTCGTCCGATGCATAGTCAAGCAACCGGAACCCTTCCTTGTCGAGACGCTCCCAATCGGCGCAATCACGTTGCAGAACGAACCAAAGCCTGTCCGCAAGATGAGGCTCACCCATCAAATGCCGGTAGAGATGCTCGGCATTGTCATCGGCTCTGTTCACATGATCCATCAGGACCCAACAGCCCTGATATATCCGGCGCATGTCATCCGAGATGATCAACTGCCGAAGCCGGCGCAAGTTCGGTTGCGCTTCAAGAGCGGCCTCGGATGGCGCCGGGATGATGTTGGCTTCAACCAGCTCGGCGCGGGCAACACTCGCGCCAATCTTCCGAGCACCTGATCGTATATCAGCCGCTTCAGCATCGAACGAGAATGCGATTTCGTCGGCCTCGCCAAGCTCAATTGTTGTTTCATGAATGGTGCAAAATGGAGCGTCCAGAAATCGCAGTGTCTGCACCTTGCGGGCAACAAACTCGATCCTTTCACCATTGATGAGCGCGTCCGGCCTGTAGTCTTCCGACGCCCCGCAATGCCAAGAGAATGTGAAATCTCTTTTTGATGCCGTTTGACCTTTCAGATAGACAGCGCTTCTCTTCCTTCGAGCACTTTTGAAATAGGCCAGAATCCCGATACTGAGCCTGACATTCATCCCTGCCCATGGAAAATTCTCGATAACATCAGGATCAACATATCTGAGGTTATCCTTGAGCAGTCGCACCATTTCGCGCAGCTCCTCCGGATCGAGCACCTGTCTCACCACATCGGGATTGTCCAACACCCGTCGCACGACATGGGTTATGGGAAACAAGACAACTCTCTGGATGAACTTCGGAACATAACCATAAATGCTTTCACTCAGACGGATCAGTTCAAGCGTCCCCTTATCCAGCATATCAAGATAATAAGACTTGCCCAACGCTCCATCGATCGCGAAAGAATTGCCCGCATCACTCCTGCTGCAATAGGTCCGTGCCTCTCTCAGGAAGGTGACAGATCGTCGAGCCTCCAGCAGAAACAAGCGATTGATGAAAAGCGCCTCTTCAAATCCTGCCCAGCCCTGCCCCTCGAAACGAAGTCCGTGCTTCTCGATTGCCAGCCGGTCCAGCCACACCGTCTTTCCGGACAACTGAAAGTGCCTCTTCATGTCACTCGTCGTGACCGTGCTTTGCCGCTCCTTAAATCTGAACCGGAGCGGGTGTTTGTCGATGACCTCATCTTTGTCGGTTGAATAGAGCAGAGCGTTCGTGCAGACGGCCAACAGAGGCCTCTTGTATCTCGACTTCACAGCCCTCCTGCAATGTCGCATATAGGCAGCATCAAGAATGTCGCCGGGATCGGGAAAGCTGACCCATTTTCCGCACGCGATGCCGAGCCCCTTGTTGCGTGCCGCAACATCCCCCAACCGCTCCTGCCGAACCACCCTGATCAGTGTTTGATAGAGTGACGCGTAGTCGGCCAAAATTTGCGGAGTGCTGTCTGTCGAAGCTCCATCGACAATGATCAGTTCCAGATCCTTGATGGAACTGTCCTGAGCTAGAATGCTCTCCAGAAAGCGGCCAATATCGGAACCGGCATTGTGCGCCACCAGCACCATCGAAAATCTGGGACGGCGAGAGTTCCGCCTACACGGGGAGTGATCGCGTGATTTTTGAAAAGATGAGAAGAAGCGGGCACCAAAGGCACCTGCAAAGGAGGCTTTCAAATTGGACGGAGGCATTGGTGGCTTTTGGTATTTCTATTCAGAATAAATCATCAGGTAAAATTTATGACGGCACCGGAGGCACCAAAGTCAGCCCATCTTGGAATTGGCATTCAAACACATGCATTGTTGCGACGACCGCTCATCTCCACAGGCAGTCAGACTGACAACCGAAGCGACAAACCGAGCTGAATTTCCAGAAAACATCTGCCTGAAGAACTGGCTCTACACGGCATGATAGGTCTCAATACGGAGCTATACTAAGACAGGTTGTCGCGCGGCTTCAAGCCAATTCTGATCAAGACATCCCAAAACAAACGCCGTGCCGTTTAGCCACCCATTTTGAGCATTTTTCTCCAAAATAGTTATTAACAGATAACTAAATACTAAGCCGTTAATTGGCAATTTTTGCGATGATAGATTTGACAGTCCCGTAACTCGGCATTCAAAATCTTCAAAACCAGACCAAAATCGCAGGCATGATCAACAATGCTGACTGTCACAAAACACTACCCGCCAATGGAATTGAGCCAGTCGCCATGGCTCGGAAGACACTTTTCGAAAGCTGACAGCTCGTTGAATTCCAAAAGAATTCTTTCCTATTTTCCGCTTCCATTCAGTCCGTGTCCGTGTGGTTTGGACGCTATCACCCATTTCGAAAACGACTGTTCCCGCAACATAGCGTCCCGGTTTCGGTTGTCATCGCAACCAGAAAAATTGCCTCGGCGTCGCACACAGCGATTCGGAACTTGCTCAATCACTCAGAAGTCGCCGGACCAAGCGTGAACGACAAACGCACGATGACCTACATCAGCCGAACGATGTGAAAGCGAAGCATTCATGCCATGAAAAACAAACTAGCAGCATACTCCTGGCACCTACTTAAAAAGTCCGGTGCCTTTCTTCAATCACTGCATGAGAAGCGACACTTGTTGGGCAATGGCTCCGTTGTTCATGTGGTGGGACTCGCACCATGGAAGTCCTGTGTCCCGGTTTGGTTCCCGGAAAGAAAGTTCATCTTCTACAAAAAGAGTATGAAAGCGGATGCGCAAGACAGTTTGATTCAAAGATTGCGTAAGCACCCCAGCGACCAGATAATGATTTGGGCTTACAAAGCGGATCAAGATTTTCTCAAAACAGTCCGCAAGCAGGACAACACTGTCTTCTATGTAGAGGACGGTTTCTTGAGGTCGGTAAAACAGGGAGGCTCCATGACACCTCCAATATCAATTGTCGTCGATACCAAAGCCCCCTACTTCGACGCCCGACATTCAACCGACCTAGAGGACCTGCTGAACAACTTTGACTTTGCGTCGCAGCCTGATCTTGTGGCCCGAGCTGAATATTGCATTAAAGAGATGCTGGAATCTGGTATCAGCAAATATAATCCCACGGCCAAAACTGAGCTCGATCTTGATCGGTTGGCAGCAGGACGCAAGAAAATACTCGTTGTTGGACAGGTTGAAAACGACGCCTCCATCCAATTCGGATGCAAAGCCAAATTGACCAACAATGACTTGGTAAGGCTGGCCAAAGCTGAGAATCCGGATGATTTGATAATCTACAAACCACATCCCGACGTTCTATTGGGCTACCGAAATGAGCTGTCGGATCCGAAGGAAGTGGAAGACATCGCCACCATCCTACGAGACCCGGTGCGACTTTCTGATATTCTTTCGCAAGTCGATCATGTCTACACGATCACGTCACTGGTCGGACTGGAAGCTTTGCTACGCGGCCTGCCCGTCACGTGCCTCGGGGCTCCATTCTATTCCGGTTGGGGGCTAACCGATGATCGCCAGATAACCGGTCGCCGGCAAAGAAAACTTACGGTCGAGCAGCTTTTCGCCATTGCCTATATCATCTACCCAATCTATTCGAACCCGTTCTCAAAGAGTAAGTTCGAGATTGAGGACGCTCTTCACTTGATGAAGCAGATGATTGGACAGGGGCCAACCAAAGAAGCTTCTATCGCAAATTGTGAGCCAGTTGTTCTTTCCCCGATAACCGAGCGGATTTGAAGTCAACGACATGGTTGATGGTCTACCTCAAGCATGGGATCACTCCTGCTTCCGTTTGTGATTATGGTCGAGACCCAATAATTCGAACAAGAGGTTCGTGTGGAAAGTCCATTTTTTGCTTTACACGAGCCAGCCTTTCATCCTACTTCTCGCGCCACAGAAATTGAATTTTGGGTGCTAAAGCCAAGCCATTGAACCCATTGTGACATTTTTGTAAAACAGCAAACCAGGCAGCGGTTTGCAGCTCCTGTCAGGTGCTAAAACATAGCGTAAGTATCTGAAAACAAAGGGAAGCCGGTATAGCTCAGTTGGTAGAGCACCTGATTTGTAATCAGGGGGTCGGGGGTTCAAGTCCCTCTGCCGGCACCATCCTTCAAATATCAGTTTCAATAGGACACGGATCGGACCAAGGGGTTCGCGAGCGCTAACGACGCCAAGCTTCGTGCTCGAAGCCGAGCCAACGTTGCAAGACTAAGCATCTCGGCGTGACATCAACGAGGACAATTGCTTTTTCAACCTCGAAAAAGCTCTACGAAGAACTCTCACGCCCTCCCAAAACCATCCCAAAAGATATCCGGCGATCGAAAATCCTGGAAATTCAATCGTGACGCCTTCGCCTTGCCGTTTAAGAGAAGAAATTACGTAGTTTATTGACTTCAAATCTCTATGCGGCAGAAGTTTATTGCTCAAAACTTTGGTAAAATTGATAGCTGGAATTTTATGTTTTTGAATAAGTACATTTAAGAGCGCCTGATCTGCCACACGATTGCGCTTGATAAGACTGTGATCGCGACACATCATGGACCACTCACCAAGGAACTCTTTCGAAAAATCACAGTTTTTGATGGCAAGATGCGATGCCACAACATGAGGAGATTGGAAAGAAGACCACTCTCCACAATTTTTAAATATACCGCCATCACTAAAAAGATTTGAATGGGAATTTAACAGATAATGACTGAACCCAGACGCAAGTATGCTGTACCCTTCCCGCTTCATAAGTTCGAAAAGAACCAGAGGATCCTCAACAAAACCCCGTCGATCATATCTCGATGAATCACAATACAAGATGATATCGCCTTCTTTACTTATATTATTGATTACATCTAACAAAATATGCGGCTTCCACGCCCAATAGTAAATTTCGCCGGCATAACCAGCATCATTTTTCAGGTCAGAAATATTTTTATACCAGGAACACAATCGGATTGTATCTTCAGAATATCTTAAGCTTATGGCCCGAGGAAATTTTCCTTGCTCTGAATTTTCTTCACTGAATTGAAGAAAGGTATTTGAAAGAACTTCTTGGCTCCTGGCGAAAACTTGCCCTTGAGAATAGGTCACCAAGATAAAACTCACATCTTCAGACATATATATTCCATCCTCATTTTGACCGACTATTTTCCTTGGTGCTTATTCAATCTGGGAAAATTTAAGAAAGCAGATCGGATCCGGGTCCAACGTCACTTAAATTCAAATGCAAATCAACGCTGAATTCGAAAATAAAATTTTAAATATAGCGTTTCAAACCAATACAATAATACGAAATTTAACAAAGACAAATATTTCAATATTAGGACATTTAAACTTTTTAATTCGAGAATCTAATAGAAAATTTTGTCATCCACGGAACAACTCACGAGGTCGCATACATTTCGGAGCAAATAAGATCAACTGAGAATAATTTGGACATAAAAACACAAAATACCAGAAGTCATTAAGAAGCGCTTTTTCTTCGAGATTCCACTTTTACCGAAAGATATTGGCTGTTTGCAATCGGTTAGCCAGAGAATAATCTGAACAACGATTGTGCGATGTAGCTATGAACCAGCACAGCTTCTACAATGAACTTGAATCAATGACCGGAGAGCACGCTATACCGCGGAGAAAAATTCATTTCTTTCGAGAGCATTGATCTAAAATAACGTGTTGGAAGCACTAGTCACTTCAATGGCATAGCGGAATGAACCGAAGGCTAAGTACATGCTAGAACAGATACTTAACAAATTTCATAGGAACCAGACCAAGATCGTGTTCATTCATCTTCCCAAAACAGGCGGGGAGGCAATCGCCACGGCTTTGACAAGCATCGGAGAAGAAAACAAGAACCAGATCCTTCTGCCCGAAGAGATGAAACTACCGAAACATCAAACTCTTTCCGAGTTTCAGAACAGCCACAATCCCAAAGGTAAATGGGTCGCTTTGGCGGTTGTTCGAAACCCTTATGACAGACTTGTCTCCTTCTATTACCATCTCAAGAGATGGCAATACGACCCCAGATACAACAACTCTCTTCCCAGACCCCAGATTGCTGCTGCATTCGCCTCCTATTATGACTTCAAAGATTGGTGCTCATTTGTGCTGAAACCCGACTTCCCTAGCTTGGAAGCCAGCAGAAAAGTGGCTCCAATTGATCATTTCAAACCGATGAACGACTATTTGATCGCAAAGGACAGTTTCAAAACGCAGTTGGAAATTATCCGCTTCGAGAATCTGGAGGCTGACTTCGGGGAATTCTGCAATAAGTTCGACATCAAAGCCCACCCTCTCGTCAAAGTGAATGCCTCAAGACGCGAACCACAAGAGTCGTTCATGTCGATGTATGATGATGCAACGTTAGAGCTTGTAAGCAGCCACTATCGCGTTGATTTCGACAGATTTGGCTACGACATTGACCTGCCCTCTTGACCCTCTTTCCTTGCCACTGTGTGAAGCGGAAACAGGTCTGATCAATGGCAGTGGCTGCTTCACTTCCTCATATCAAGAAAGCGATCGATGGTGCTGTTCAGGACCGTATGTCTGCCGGTTGCAGGATCGATATAGATCGAGTGCTTGATGCAGGCGATATAGAACAGCTCTTCAATGGTCCTCGTCGCCTGTCGGCGCGGCAGTGGACAGCGATCATCCGTTAGCCCCCAGCCCGCATAAAATGGCTGTCCCCAGACAACCACATGGATGCCTCGCAGCAAAGCCTCGAACCCGACCTGAGAGGAAACCGTATAGACGCTGCTTGCCGCCTCCAGAGCATCAACAACAGAGATGTTGTCCGGCAGCAGCTCAGCCCCTGCTTTTGTTGCAAACGCCTCGCCGGCCGCGCGCCTGTTGTCCGGATGAGCCTTGACATACACACGCTTGTGCGGGTTTTCCGCAATCGCAGCCTTCAGCATGTCATCAAATGCGGATGGACCAGCACCGCAATATCTGACCGACGCATCCTGTCTGTTCTGATCAATGACAAGAACAGACCCTTCCGGCAGATCGGTCGGCGCAGCGTCCGCACTGACATACTTGTTATATTTGGTGATCCGGCGACGGATGAGTCTATCAATCAGCCGCCTTGCCTCGGATTGCTGCTCTGCGGTGAGCGACAGGTCTTTGTCGTTCAGGCTCAGCTCAAGCCGCGACGGAAGTCTCGAGTCAAAGTGGAACCCCAAATCATCAACGATGAATCCCAGAGCCTTTTTCTCTGTGTAGCCCGACTTTTTGTCAAACGGGCTCGCATAGGCCCCAAAGAAAGTTGTCTGGAAGAAATATAGCGGTATGTCGTTGCTTTTTGACCGCACCAGACTTCCCAGAAAATCCGGACTGTCTGGCGTCATTTTGGTCAGGGCAATCAATTCGGCGGACTGGAAATTGCTATTTGATATGAAGGGCGTTTTGAGCAGATTTTTCAGATGCTCGTTGGGTCCCCCATCGAAGTCCTTGTCATCAGTGGGCGAATATACAACCGCCATATCTTCCCGATCTGAGAACAGCTTCCCCGGATCAAAGGCGACTTTGGCCCTCTCAGATACCATGCGGTTCTGTAGGTCGAGCGAGCAAAACTCCAGCATTTCCCGGTTGGTTTGAAGCTGCCGCTCCGTGTCTCTGATTTGCTGCTCAACTTTGGCCAGACGAGCACCGAGATCCTCGACACCCAATCGGGTGTGACGCAACTGAAGAACACTGTGAAGATATCCAGCCAATCTCTTGATGGATTTTTTGAAGCTATCCATCATGAACGCTCTTTCTGATTTCCGGAAGCAATCTTGTAATTTGTTCTTGCTGCATAGTGAAACCAGTCATCCGATCTTGGATGGTCTCGCGATAACCAGGGCTTGCTTTTGAAAGTGTAATGGATAACCGCAGGGGTCATTGATCGCGGCTCGACAGTCACACTCGTCCATCGCATTGAAAATCCCTACATGCCGTTCCATCCAGTTGTCATCGAACATGCTGCCGTGAACGTTCCACTTGATCGGTAATTTCAAAGACCTTAGTCCCAGAATGGACGTGAAAATCTGCTGATCACCAAGCAGGATCGTGTATTTTTGATAATCGATATATTCGTTTGCGATGTCGGTAAAATTGTATGTCGCGAAGTTTTCTCAAGTTGATAAGAAGAACACCCGCATTGAAATGCTCGACTTGCGGATGTTGCGTAAACCGATCAACGAATATCTTGCTGATAGAATCCTCAACGCCCCCCACTATGCTGCGTCCGAGATCGATATGATACAAGTCGCTAAGGCAATGCAATACAATGAGATCACTATCAAGATAGATGACCTTGTTACAGCTGCTGGGTAAAACTTCGTGCAATTTCAATCGATAGTATGTGGCAACAGTAATCCCCAGCGTAATTCTCACATTCTGATATTTCGTGCCGTCGACGACAATTGGTCTGAATTCAAATGGATGTATGTCTTGCAATGCAGCGAAATTTTCCGCGTCTTCCCTAGCCAGCTCCTTGTCGATCAGCAGATATACGCATAAAGGCTTCGAGCCCTTATAGTTGGTCAACAACGAAGCGATTGTCACACATGCATATTTGTGAAACTTGAAATCACTCGACAGCGCCACACTGATGACATCGTCTATAACGTCAGAATAATCCAGTCCATCTATCAGTTCAGCCGCCTTTTCCGCGCAATGAAAAATAGATTGCAGGGCCATTTAAATAGCTCCATTCGAATTTTACGATATACAATTCATTCGGCAGTGAAGCACGACAACAAAGTATACATTTATAACTTAGAAGCGATCCTTGCCGCTTCGTTCAAAGACACCCCAATCTATGGGGCGGACAGCACCGTCATTGCAAGCCGCTTTTAAAATTTTCTAACAAGGATTGTTTAAAATGCGAGACTTAATGCTTGATTGCAGCGACACTGATGGCGGCATGTGCAATGTCCGTATTCTGAAATACGTTCTGCACCCCTAGAGAGCAGACACCGATCTTCGTCTGTCATGGACTTCAGGACGGGTTCACCCTCAGATATCCAGTTCGACCTTGCCACGCGGGTAGGAACAGCAGGCAAGGATATAGCCTTCCTCGATCTCGTCGTCGGTGATGCCGCCGCTATGCACCATCTGCACCTCGCCGGACAGCTTGCGGATCTTGCAGGTGCCGCAAACCCCGAAGGTGCAGCCGGATGGAATGGCGACCCCTGCCCCGCGCGCAGCACTCAGCACGGTCTCGGTCTCAGGACAGCTCTGCTTGACACCCGACAGATCGAACAGAATCTCCGCCAGCTCATCCTCTTGCGGCAGACTATCGTCCTCTGCCGCGTCATAAGGCGTGCTTTCGCCGATGCCTTCAGGAGGATGAAAACTCTCCTGATGATAATGGTCCATGTCGAACCCAAGCACCGACAGCGCTTCTCGCACCGCCTGCATGAAAGGCTCCGGCCCACAACAGAAGACCTCGCGCTCCAGATAGTCCGGCGCGACAAGCCCCAGCATCAGCTGGTTGAAGCGACCCTGAAACCCCGTCCATGGCTTGAACGGGTCCCGCTCTTCCACAACCCACTTGATGTCGATCCCCTCGACGCGAGAGGCGATATGCTCCAGACGCTCACGGAAAATGATCTCGGATGGACGACGGGCACAATTGACCAGCACGACGTCGCACGAGCGCCCGATATCATAGATCTCGGCGGTCATCGACATCATCGGCGTTATCCCCGATCCGGCCGAGATGAAAAGATATTTGCTCGCCGGATGCTCGGTGGTGGTAAACACCCCTGTCGGTCCAATGGCCTTGAGCATCATGCCCGGTTTGAGATGATCCATCAACCAACGGCTGCCGATCGAGTCCGGTTGAGCCTTGATGGTGATCGTCAGCGACAAAGGCCGCGAAGGTGACGAGGAGATGGTGTAGGTGCGGTAGAGAGGTCCGCCGGGCACCGGCAACTCGAGCGTGATGAACTGGCCTGCATCAAATCCAAAAGGCCGCCCGGACGGTGCCTGAAAGCAGATCGTGACCACATCCTTCGTTTCGGGCAGCAGGGAGACACACTCGAGCAGCTCGTCATCGGTCCAGCTGTCGCGGAGGGCAGAATTGGCCTTCAAAATCATTCATTCACTCCGCAGCGATCGAAGCTGGAGACAGGGATGAGCGCATCCGGCCCAGATACCAGTCGATGAACTGCATCACCCCGTCCTCTGCCCGCGCCGAATAGGGGCCGGGTTCATAGACCGGCGTGTTGATCCCCTGCTGGTTATTCTCGACCACCTCGCGGTCTTCCTCGTTGGTGCGTGTCCAGACTCGCGTCAGATTTTCAAGGTCATAGTCTATCCCTGCAACCGCATCCTTGTTGACCAGCCACGTCGTCGTGACCGCCGTCTCCATCGGGCTGATCGGCGTCACGCGGAAGGTGATCGAATGGTCAGAAAGGAAATGGTTCCAAGTCGTTGGATAGTGGAACATCAACAACGCACCGGCATCAAGAAACGGCACCTGTCCGAGACGCTTGCGCACCGCGATTTTGCCATTGATCGTGTAGCTCTCCGCTCCTTCAAGCAGCGGCATGCGCGCGATGCGGAAATGCCCGTCATCGGCCATCTGGAACCGGGAGGGAACGCCTGCACTTTCAAGCCGCTCGAAATGCTTCTCGACCACATCGGGAAAGACACCATCCGGCGTCACGCCGGTGATGGCAGGATCTTCGGATAAGTACGGCAGAGATCCGGATGGTTGCCCGCGCAATGATAGCATTCGCGGTTATTCTCCCAGACAAGCTTCCAGTTCCCTCCCTCAACGATGGTCGAGCTGCGCGCGACCTTGGCATTGCTGAGATCATGCTTGGCGAGATAAGGCTCGACCGTCTGACAGAATGCGTCAAAATCGGGCGGCACATCGGCAAGACAGATATAGATGAGCCCGGCGACCGAGCGACAATGAACGGGCTTGAGGCCATGTTGCGACGGGTCAAAATCCTCACCCATGTCCCGCGCCCAGAGAAGCTTGCCACTCAGGTCATAGGTCCCACTGATGATAGGGACAGGTCAGATTGGCCACGCGCCCTTGCGTTGCCGCGCAGATGATCGATCCGCGATGACGGCAGGTGTTGTGAAAGGCGACGATCTCGCCATCCTGACGTTTCAGCACGATTACGTCATAGGCCCCGATCTTGATCCGCTCATAGCTACCGGTTTTCTCAAGCGAACAGGCAGGAAGCGCAAAGAGCCATTCACGATAAAATATGGCTGCAAGATCCGCTTCATAGATCTCGGGCGAAGTATAGAAGCCCTGAGCCAGCGAATAGCCAGCCTTGTGCCGAGATAGCAGGTCGGAAAGGGATGCGGTTTCAATCATCAAGCTATCTCCACGCAGTTGGCGTGATCAAACAATATTACCCGAATGATAGTCATTGATCGATAGAGCTTGACAAGATCAAAAATTCTAAAGTTAATTTAGATGAACTAAAGTCATACCGATTTATCAACATCCCTTGCTCTGCCTGAGGAGGCCATTTTGCCCCGCTCCTACGACCTGCCGTCCCTCGGCGATCTTGCCTGTTTTGAAGCGGCGGCCAGACATCTGAGCTTCAAGGATGCTGCCTCCGAGCTGAATGTCACCCCCGCCGCGGTCAGCCATCGGATCAAGGCGCTGG
>NZ_OY759857.1 GCF_963662805.1 uncultured Cohaesibacter sp. | reverse complement strand
TCCTCCCCTTCCCGCTCGTCGAGCCATTCGTCAAATTTCTCGATAAGGAAGGCGGTCGGGGTCTCGTCCGCCCGATAGACGGGAGCCTTCATGGACACCCGCTCTTCGTCCTCCATCTCGGGGATGTGGACCTGAGCGGGGTCTTCGATGTCATGGCCGCGCCTCCTCAACCACGAGACCCATGGCTTGTCGTCCTCAAGCAGGATCTGGCCGACATGGAACCCCGGCAACACCATTTCATAACTGGTGAGGTCGGGATCGTGGGGATGCCGGTTGCGCGGATCCTGAGCCGTGTCGGAATAGCCGAACAGGGTCGGTCGATAGCCCGACCGGCGTGCGGCCTTGGCGAGGTTGTCGAAGGTGTCAGCCAGAGGTGCGCCGTTCTGAACGACCCGGTGGTTCATCTGATAAAGGCCAGTGTAGAGGCTGGCCCGAGCCGGCGAGCAAGGAGCCGTGGCGCAATAGTGATTGCGGAACAGCACGCCGTCGGCAGCAAGAGCATTAAGGTTCGGGGTCCTGATCGTCTCGTGCCCCATGGCACCGAGGCAGTCCCCGCGCCACTGATCTGCCGTGATGAGGATGATGTTGGGTCGGTTCATGTTGCTCTAGAGCCTTTCCATGAGGGCTGGAAGGTCGGCGACCGTGTCGATCACATAGTCCGCGCCTCCCTCTTCGAGCATGAGCGTAGCCCTTTCGCGCAGGACCGCAACCTCCTCGTCCGACATGGCGGCGAGTTGTTCCGGCGTCTTGCCGACAAAGTTGCCAGAGAGCGCAAGACCTACGGTCAGACAGCCTGCTGCGGTCCCCTCCTGAATGCCGGGAATGGTGTCATCAACCTTGATGACGGCGCTTGGCGGGTAGACTGCGAGATCGACAAAGGTCTGGAACATGCCGAGCGGGCCGGGTCGGCCTTCGGCAAGATCGTCGGCACAGATCAGATTGTCTGGCTCATAACCTTGAGCGGCAGCGACCGGCAGCACCCTTTCCATGATCGAACGGACATAGCCGGTCGTTGAGCCGATCTTGATGCCCCGTTCGCGCAGGTAGCGCACAGTTTCGAGGGCACCGGGGATCAGATCAGCATAGTCGGCGGCGGCCTCTTCGTTCATGGGCACGAAAATCTCATAGACCTTGTCGACATCCGCATCGGTCGGTTCCGCGCCGTATTTTGCCAGCCATTGAGCGCTGATGTCCGCATCGTCCATCATGGCGCGGATATGGTTCCACTTGGGCAACCCCATCGGGGCACGCGCCTGATCGATGGTGGCGGTAATACCGAACTGCTCGAAGCATTTCACAAACACACCCATGGGTGCGAAGCTGCCAAAATCGACCATGGTTCCGGCCCAGTCAAACACGACGGCTTTGATGTTTTTCATTCTGTCTCTCCGTGGCAAGAGCCGATAGTCAGTTGGCTGCGTTGAGTTTCTGGCGTTCCTTGAAGGCTGTTTCCGGCGGCTTTGCCGAAGTGAGGCCCATGGCTTTCAGGCTGTGGCGAGCAGCGGCGACCACACGCGTCATGACCGCTTCGTCCATCTGACCGATGCAGCCGACGCGGAAACTGTCGACGATTGTCAGCTTGCCGGATAAATGATGAAGCCCTGTTCCTTCATCAGCTCGTAGAAGTGCTCGAAGTTGAAGGCCTCGTCGGCAGGGCAAAAGAAGGTGACAATAATGGGCGACAGCCAGCGGTCATCCAAGAGGGTCTCGAATCCCAATTCGCGCATCCCGGCGACCAGACAATCGCGATTTCGCGTGTAGCGACCACCACGGGCGGCAATACCGCCTTCGGCCTCATGGACCTTCAGCGCTTCGATGAAGGCGGCGACCGTGTGGGTCGGCGGGGTGAAGCGCCATTGGCCGGTGGTCTCCATCACTTGCCACTGGGCGTGGACATCAAGGCTGAGGGAATGGCAATTCCCGGCGCTGGCCTCAAGCTCTGAACGGCGGGCAAAGACGAAGCCGAAGCCCGGCACGCCCTCGATGCATTTGTTGGCCGAAGAGACGAGTGCCTCGAAGCGGATGCTGTCCGGCTCGACGGGTATGGCCCCGAATGCCGACA
The DNA here is from genome assembly GCF_963662805.1 of uncultured Cohaesibacter sp. NCBI lineage: Bacteria > Pseudomonadati > Pseudomonadota > Alphaproteobacteria > Hyphomicrobiales > Cohaesibacteraceae > Cohaesibacter > uncultured Cohaesibacter sp. The sequence goes on along the minus strand of NZ_OY759857.1, from coordinate 269,774 downwards.
TGGAATCGATCAGCAGCTTGCGGCCTGCGGCATAGGTGACCTCGGAGATTTCAGCAATGGGATTGAGGATGCCCGAACTCGTCTCGCAATGGATGGCGAGCACGTGGGTGATATCCGGGTCTGCTGCCAAAATCTCAGCGACTTCTTCTCCCCGCGGCGGGAGATAATCGCCCTTGTCGAGCAGATGACACCGGCGACCGAGATAGTCCATGGTCTTGGCTGCGCGCAGGCCATAGGCCCCGTTGGCCAGTACCAGCAGCTTGCCGTCTTTGGGCACGAAGGTGCCAAGCATGGCCTCGACCACATAGGAGCCGGAGCCCTGCATCGGCACGCATTCGAAGGCGTCTTTCTCGGCGCCGAGCAGATCCAGCAAGCGACGACGCAGCTCTGCCGTCATGGCCCGGAAATCCCCATCCCAACTGCCCCAGTCCCTGAGCATCGCCTGCTTGACGGCGAAGGATGTCGTCAGAGGGCCCGGGGTCAGGAGAAACGGCTCTCCCATTTCGGGATTTGGCAGGGATGATCCCTCGATCATCGGATTTTCAAAGGACGTATCTGTCATGGTCTTGCGCTTTCGTTGACGTCTTTTGGCCAGAGTCATGACGGGTGTCCGGCCAGATTTTGAATTTTGCAGGAAATCTATTCGGCTGCCTCGGACGCGGGGGTCTGGGCTCGGGAGAAATCGAGCTCATCGACACGATGGCAGGCCACGAGGTGCTCCGGCTCGATTTCCTGCCATTCCGGAACCTTGCTGGCGCAGGCTTCCACAGCATAGGGGCAACGGGTATGGAAGCGACAGCCGGAAGGCGCGGCCAGCGGATTGGGTATCTCCCCCTCAAGACGGATGGGGTCGAACTCCTCGCTCGGGTCGACGGTCGGAATTGCCGACAGAAGTGCGTGGGTATAGGGATGGCGCGGCTTGAAAAACAGGCTCTCGGTGGGTGCATATTCGACGAACTTGCCGACATACATCACCGCCACCCGATGGGACATCTGGGCAACGACGGAGAGGTCATGAGCGATGAACAGGAAGGCAACGCCCATCTCTTCCTGCAGATCCTTGAGCAGGTTGACGATCTCGGCCTGGATGGAGACATCGAGCGCCGAAACGCTCTCGTCGCAGACGACGAAATCTGGGCGCGTCACCAGAGCGCGTGCGATGCAGATGCGCTGACGCTGGCCACCGGAGAAGGCATGCGGGAAGCGGCGCAAATGCTCGAGATTGAGCTTGCAGCGGTCGGCAATCTCGCGCACCCGATTATCGATCATCTCCTTGTTCTTCATCATGCCTGAGGCGATGAGCGGTTCGGCGATGATGTCGCGGACGGTCATGCGCGGATTGAGCGACGAGTAGGGATCCTGAAAGACAAGGCTCATGCGCGGGCGGAAGGCCCGCAGGATATCATGGCCCATGGTGGCGAGCGAATGTGTCCCTTCAGAGAAGACCATACTCATCTTCTGGCGGAACTTTCTCAAGGCTTCGCCCTCAAGACCAGCGACGTCCACATCCTCGGCGCGGCTATGAAAGATCACATCGCCATCGCTCGGGTCGATGGCGCGCAGGATGGCCCGGCCCACGGTGGTCTTGCCGGATCCGGATTCGCCAACGAGACCCACGGTTTCGCCACGCCGGATGTCGAAAGAGACATCGTCAACGGCACGAAGATACTGAACTTCGGTCGAGAAGAGCTTCTTTTTCCGAACGGGGAAACGGACCTCAAGGTTCTTCACCTCGATCAGAACGCGCGGCTCGCTATCACTCTGATCGGCTGAGGGTGTGATCTGATCTGTCATCTGTTTCGGACTGCTCATGCGACGGCCCTCCCCTTTTCTTCATTGAGGAAGCAACGAACGGTGTGATCTTCTCCCACTTGCAGATCCATCGGCATTTGATGATCGCAGAGACCCTCGATTGCTTTCGAGCAGCGGGTATGGAACGGGCACCCGGTTGGCCGCTCGTTGGGGCTTGGAATGTCTCCGGGCACCGGGCTCAGCCGATCATGGAGGCGATCAAGGCTCGGTAGGGCCTTGAGCAGGCCTTGCGTGTAGGGATGTTTGGGATTGTGGATCACTTCGTTCGTCGGTCCCCGCTCGACGATGGTGCCCAGATACATCACCGCAACATCGTCGGCGATGTGCGAGATGACGCCGAGATCGTGGGTGATGAAAATCATGCCCATATCGAGATCGCGCTGAAGCTCACTCATCAGCTCCAGCACCTGCGCCTGAATGGTCACGTCGAGCGCGGTGGTCGGCTCGTCGGCTATAAGGAGCGCCGGACCGGCTGACAGAGCCAGCGCGATCATGGCTCGCTGTCGCATCCCGCCGGACATTTCGTGCGGATATTGATCGATGCGGGCCTCGGCGTTGGAAATGCCCACCTTGTCGAGCATCTCGATGGCAATCCGGCGGGCTTCTTTCTTCTTCACGTTGCGATGCAGGCGGATCGCCTCGATCATCTGGTTGCCGATGGTGTAGACCGGTGAAAAGGAGGCCATCGGTTCCTGAAAGATCATGCCGATCTCACCGCCCCGAATTCGGCGGATGTCCTTGCCGGTCTTCCTGAGCTTGTTGATGTCGATCTTGCGGCCCGATTTGTCGGTGTAGATCATCGTCGCTTCGGGCGCGAGGATGGAATTGCCCGGCAGAAGCTGCATCAGGGCTTTGGTCGAGATGGACTTGCCCGAGCCGGATTCCCCCACCAGCCCCAATGTCTTGCCGGGTCGCACTTCAAAGGAGATATTCTGCACCGGCGTGATCAGGCCTTCGTCGGTTCTGAAGGAGATCGAAAGATTGTCGACTTTCAGCATCGGCTCTTTCCTTTCCTCGGCCTCTTGTGCCCCATGATCTGGAGACGAGAGGGTCTGGTCCGTGACGCGTTGATCCATAATCTTCAGATCCGTTTCTTAATGACTGTCAGCATAGGGGTCGGCGGCGTCCCTCAGACCATCTCCCACGACCGTGAAAGCCAACACCGCGACCACCACGAATACCGCAGGAATAAACAGCCATGGGGTCTGCTCGATGACGCGCACCGACTGGGCCTGTTGCAGCAAAACACCCCATGAGACAGTGGGCGGACGCAGGCCAAGGCCCACAAACGAGAGCGCCGTTTCACTGAGGATCATGTAGGGGAAGGAAATCACCAGATCGACGATGATGAAGCTGGTAAAGCTGGGGAGCATGTGCTGGGTGATGATGCGAAGGGGGCGAGCGCCCGCCAGCCGTGCCGCCACGACATAATCCTCGGTGCGGATCGACAGCAATTGCGAGCGGATGCGGCGTGCAAGGGTCGGCCAGCCGAACAGCCCGAGAATGAGTGTCATGGCAAAATAGACTTCCGTCGTCGACCATTCCTTCGGCATGGCAGCGGCGAGCCCCATGTAGAGCGGGATGATCGGGACGACGCGGATGACTTCGGTGACGCGCTGGATGATGTTGTCGATAATGCCCCCGGCATAACCGGCAATGCCACCAATGATCAGTGCCAGCACGAAGGAAATCAGCACCCCTAGGACCCCGATCGAGAGCGATGTTCTCGTCGCGTAGATGGTACGAGAGAACATGTCTCGACCGAGGTCGTCTGTCCCCCACAGGTGCAGCTTTGCATTCTTGTCATCAAGGCCGAACAGGTGCAGACGCGTCGGGATGAAGCCCAGCAGATCCGTCGCCTCGCCTGATGCGAAAAACTCGACATAGACCCGCTTGTTCGGATCGGGTGCAGAAATGGCGCGCAAGGTGACCGGATCACGCTTGGTGGTCACCCCGTGAATGAAGGGAACGGCGGAGCAGCCATTGTCATCGCAGAACATGGGGATCTGCGGCGCACCGTCGATATATTTGGTATCGCGCGTGGTCGGACCATACGGGGCGACAAACTCGGCAAACATGCCCAACAGGCCCATGAAGACCAGAAGGGCTGCGGCAACCATCGCCGCCTTGTGTCGGCGAAAGCGCCACCAGATCAGGGTCCATTGGCTCGCGGAGTAGTATTTCAGCCGCCGCTTGAGTTCCTTCTCGCTTTCGGCAGTAACGGCACCCTGAGAGAGCGCATCATTGGTCGCATCGGTCATGATCAGTTGCTCCCCAGCTTGATACGCGGGTCGAGCCACGCCAGAAGGATGTCAGAGACGAAGTTCATGACGACGATCATGAAGGTGAGCATCAGGAGGATCGCGCCTGCGACATACATGTCGAGGTCGACATAGGCCTTGAGCAACAGCTCACCAAGCTCGGTGAGGCCCAGAACCACCGCGACGATGGGCAGCTCGGAGAAGATGCGGTTGACGTCGAAGCCGATGGTCGAGACCACCGGGTTGATGGCGAGCCGGGCCGGGTATTTGATCAGCAACTTGCCTTCGGGCACGCCGCGGGCGCGGGCAGCTGTCACCGAGAGCTTGTTCAGCTCATCGGACATGGTCGCGCGGATGGTCTGGATCTGATAGGCCACCGCCGACCAGGCGAGGACAAAGGCAGGCAACCAAAGGTGTTTCATCAGGTCCCATGCCTTGGCAAAGGACCATGGCGCATCGGCCATACCGGAGGAGAACAGCCCACCGATATCGGCAGCGAACCAGCGGTTGGCAAAATAGAGCATGATCAGCGCGAGCAGGAAGTTCGGCAGCGCCAGTCCCAGATAGGAGAAAATGGTCAGTCCGTAATCGGCGAGCGAAGCCCGCCTGATCGCCGCGTAGATGCCTATGGGGATCGAGACCAGATAAGTGACGATAAGGGTGCCGAAAAGGATCGCCAGCGTGAGCCAGATCTTGTCGCCGATGACGTTGGTCACGTCTGTCTCAAAAGCGAAGGCCTGACCAAAGTCGCCGCGCAGCACGATGCCCCCGATCCAATCGACGTAACGAAAGACCATGGGCTTGTCGAGGCCGAAATCATGCCGGATATTCTCAATGTCCGCTTCGGTGACGCTGACGCCGGTGCCCGAAAATTTTCGGAAGGCATAGCGATCCGCATAGTCTCCGGGTGGAATTTCCATGATGAGAAAGACCATGACCGAGACAAGCGCCATGGTGACAATCATGCCAGCCAGTCGCTCGAGAATGAATCGAAACATTGTTTGGTCCCCAACAAGACTGCCTCCTGAGGACTGACCCTCGAGGCAAGAACGGGTGCGGGAGAGGCATTCCCCCGCACCGAAGCTTTGAGCAGCAAGACTGCCGACTTATTTTTCCATGAACCACTGTTGCGGGCGGTATGGGTAGGTCCAGTAGAAGTCGTAGGTCTTGGCCTTGATCGGCTTCACGTTTTTGAGGTCGTTGCGATAGAGGAACGGAGCAACGATGTCGCCGACGGTGCCGATTTTCAGCATGTTGTCGGTGTGGATCTTGACGATCTCGGCACCCAGCTCATTGGACTCCTCAGTACCCATGGCGACCTGACGGAAGCGCTCGGACAGATCGTAGAGCTTCATGATGTCAGCTGGCGGCTTGATGCCCTGTGCGCCATCGGATTCCTTCCATGCAGCCCAGGCAAAACCGGTGCCGGGGTTGAAGACATCCCCGAATGGCGGGATGAAGGCGGTCACATCCTGAGAAATGGTCGGGCCAGCGTTGCCGTCATATTTCCAGGTGGTCAGATCCAGATCGTTGTTGTTGCCGGCTGCACGATATTCGTCGGAAGAAACTTCCTTGAGATCGATGCGGACGCCAACGGCGGTCCAGTAGTCGCGGACCAGTTCCATCATCTTCACCGGAACGCCCTGAGCGGAATAGACCAGACGAACAACCAGCGGCTTGCCGTCTTCGCGCTCGAGGGTGCCGTCACCGTCGCTGTCTTTCAGGCCGATTTCGGCGAGCAGGGCTTTTGCGCCCTCGACATCATAGGCGATGTCCTTGTTGAGCTCCTCGTCAGAGACGAAGGAGACGGTTTTCGGCTCGGCAGGAACGCCCTGCATCGGGGTGCCCTGACCCAGATAGACGATCTCGTTGATCTCGTCGCGGTCCATGGCAATCGACATGGCGCGGTTGAAGCGGATGTCGTTGAAGAGTTTGGCCAGAACCGGATCCTTGTGGGTGCGGTTGAAGGAGAAGAAGACATTCTCGCCGAAGGTCGGGGCGTAGGAAATGGTGTAATTGCCCTTGGCTTCGTTTTCCTTCAGGAGCGGGAAGTCTTCGAGGAAGACGGCCTGCTGTTTCCAGACCACTTCGCCGTTCATGATCTTCAGGTTCTGGACTTCCTTGTCACCGACATAGGTTTCCTGAATTTCGGGAATGTAGGGGAGCTGCTGACCGGCGGTGTCAACCATATGGAAATAGGGGTTGGCGACCAGCTTGCGGCCCTCGGCGTTTTCCTCGACGACTAGGTGTGACTCGAGGGTCGGAACGACGGCACGACCGAATTTGGTGGCGATTTCGGCGTTCTTCAGGAGCGGCGACGGAACGTCTTTCCAGTCGGAGCCACCGTAATACATGTTGACGGCAGCAGTGCCATTCTCAAGACCCATGTCCGTTGCCAACTTGTCGGCATCGGCATTGTATTTGGTCATGAACTGGGACAGGAAATGCTTGGGCTGGAACGGCTGGCCATAATCGGTCGCAAAGCGATTGAGGATACCCGGAGCAGGAACGGGGAAGGTAAAGGAAACGGTCACGGCATCTTCTGCAACCACTTCTGCAGGCTTGCCATCGAACAGCCAGCGACCGGCGGTTTTCTCGAAGATGTCCTTGTTCAGGATCAGATCGTTGTACCAGAACGCGACGTCTTCGGCGGTGAAGGGCTCGCCATCAGACCATTTGTGGCCTTCGCGGAGCTTGAAGGTCAGCTTGGTGTAGTCGTCATTCCATTCCCAGCTTTTGGCAACGTTCGGAACGATGGTCTGCAGATCGTCTGCATAGCGCACGAGGTTGACGTGGCGCACGGACAGAATGTCGGAGGTGCCCGACTCAGTGCCTTTGGACAGGCCGGTCAGAATGCCGCCGTAGTTGCCTTTGGCTTCATAGGGAGCAACAACAAGCGGCTCGGCCGGCAGGCGATCTGAAACGTCTGCGATATCGCCATTGCCAACGATTTTCGCGTTGAGATCTGCAATGTTCGGGTTCTGAGAGAAGGTCAGGTCACAATTGCCAGCCTTTTCAAATTCCGCCAGTTCGAACTGTTGCGGGTAGACCGAAGTCAGACCCTTCATATCTGCCACAGTGGCAACCGGGCAGGCAGCATTGGCAGAGACGCCAAGGGCCAGCAGAGCAGCACTGGCAAGAAATACGGTTTTCGAGCTCATGGAAGGACTCCCTGTTTGGATCGAGCAGTCACTTCCTAGACACGCTATTTAACAGTTTTATGAATATTCATTTACTATAGTTTTTAGCTATACTTTAGGGTCCGACATGAAGACGTCATAAAACTGACATTGATCCTTCACATCGAAGTATAGGAACTTCGAGACTGAGCAATTGTCACGATTGCCTTGATGGCCGCAACATGTTGCATCTCCGGCAGGCAAACAAGATAGTGACCAACGGTCAGGTTGGGGTCGTTGATCGGAATGGTCGCCAGATTGTCCGCAGCACTGACCTCGCCCTGCATGGCTACCCCTACTCCCATGCCGGCATGAATAGTGGTGACAATGGAGCCCCATGAGCCGAGTGCGAGCACGGTGTGCAACTCGACGCCGACTTCTGAAGCTGCCTTTTCGAACACCTGCCGAGTACCGGAGCTTTTCTCCCTCTGCACCAGCGCCAGGGCCGAAACCTCGGCCCAGTTGAGGCTCTCCCGCTTGACCAGAGGATGATCCCTTGGAACCACGAGGGCGATTTTCTGGCTGCATATGCGGGTCGCATGCAATGTGGCTGGAGGCTCTTTTGCCGTTATGAACGCCACATCAAATTTTCCGTCCGACAGAAGCGGCAGGAGATCATGAGACGCCATGGCACGGGCCTCAATCTCGACGTCGGGAAAGCGGTTCATATAATCAGACAAGATCGGCATGGCGAACTGATGGGCTGAATAACCCAGGCGGAGAGAACCTGCCCGCAAGTGCCGCCGCCCTTCAAGAGCATGCTCAATCTCGTTGGTGATGGCCAGAACGGAGCGGATGCGCGAAAGCACCTCCCGACAGGCCTCAGTCGGTTCAGCCTGACGCCCGTTGCGATGAATGAGCTGTGTGTTGTAGTGCTTTTCCAATGCCGAGAGATGGTTGGAAACAGAAGGCTGTGAAATGCCCAGCTCCTTGGCCGCAGCTGAGAAGCTGCCGGTACGCACGACCGCCTCGACGGCGCGCATCTGATTGATCGATAATTTCATTTCGTCGAAACATTCCCTTTGTCCGACGACGATCTAGAGGATGATAAGTGACATATGAATGACAATTTAGACGGAAAGCCAATGAGCGGCGGCATTCCTTCCCCCTCACATCGTATCTGGCCCATCCACTGAGTTCAGCTGACGCACTTTGCGGATGTCTCCCGACGGAGCATGAAAACCTCATCCAATCGCACAGTTTCGGAAGAGTCGGCAGAAAACGGATTTTCAGCCCCTACTGACGTTTAGTCTCAATTAACCAAAAAATTGCAATTAGGAGTTTTGCAAAGCGTTAACCTAAATTCTAGAACCGAAGTTAGTATTTCTATGCAACTGTTGTTCGGAAACATTTTGACCAATTCCGAAATGATAGTACCAAATGACCAATTCCTCGACATTGCGAGTCGTTTCGTCCAGTCCAGACCCACAGAACAGACCATTGTGTGTCGATCTGGACGGATCTCTGGTGCGAACCGACCTGCTGTATGAGGCTGTGCTGCTTTTGCTTCGCAGTCATTTCCATCTCATCTTCATGCTGCCCATCTGGCTGTTGCGCGGCAAGGCGCATCTGAAGATGCAGATCGCAAAGCGCGTCATGCCCGATGCCACGCTGCTGCCCTATCGCGTTCACCTTGTTGAGATGCTCAAGACCGAGCGCGCACGCGGGCGCAAGCTGGTTCTGGCGACGGCCTCGCCCTATTCCTACGCCAAGGCGGTGGCGGAGCATTTGCGCTTTTTCGACAGCATCGAGGCCACCAGTGAAGAGGTCAATCTTGCAGGCAAGGTCAAGGCGGATCGCCTGACAGAGCTCTTTGGTGAAAAGGGGTTCGATTATGTTGGCAACAGCAGGACCGACTATTCAGTCTGGGACAAGGCCAATGAAGCGATCGTGGTCGGAACGGACCGTGCCGCCCTTGCCTACGCGCAAAAGGATCACGCCCGCCTCGTCACAGGCAAGGCAGCAGAAAAGCCCCGTTGGCGCGTCTGGATGAAAGCGATCCGGGTTCATCAGTGGCTGAAGAACTCGCTGATCGCTGTTCCAGCAATCCTCACGAGCCAAATGTTCACCCTCTACGATGTTCCGGCCCTCATGGTGGCGTTCCTCGCCTTTTCGCTCTGTGCCTCTAGCGTCTATCTGCTGAATGATCTGCTCGATATCGAGGCCGACCGCAGGCATCGCAGCAAGCATGCCCGGCCGATCCCGGCGGGTCTCGTCTCGCCTCTGCACGCACTCTTTGCTGCGGGTCTGTTCATTGTCGCAGCCTTTGGCCTGTCGATGCTGCTTCCCGCTGTTTTCTCCGGGGTGCTGCTCATCTATCTGGTGGTTACGACCGCCTATAGTTTCTTGCTCAAGAGGATGTTATTGATCGATACGCTTACGCTTGCAGGCTTGTTCGCCATACGCGTCATTGCCGGATCGGCAGCGATCACGGCCCCCATTTCGACGTGGCTGCTGGCCTTCTGCATGTTCTTCTTTCTCTCGCTGGCCTTCGTCAAACGGTTCGTGGAACTTGATCATCAGGTCGATGTGAAGGGAAGGCTTGAGACCGGGCGGGGCTATCATTGCGCCGATACGGAGACAATCGCCCAGAGCGGACTTGCCTCCGGTTTCGCAGCCGTTGTGGTGCTGGCGCTGTTCATCGACTCTCCCCAGATGACCGAGAATTACACCTATCCGCAGCTGATCTGGCTCGTTTGCCCTCTGGTGCTGTATCTGGTGTTGCGCATCTGGATTCTGGCTCGGCGACAGGAAATGAATGATGATCCGGTGGTCTTCTTGATGACCGATTGGCGCAGTCAATTCATGATCGCGGTCGGAGCCGTCATCATGCTCGTTGCGCAGATGGTTTAGGCAGGTTGACACGACATGAGCGTTAGAGAAACAAACAGCTGGGGACGTATCGACACGAGGCCGCGTGACATCGTCGACTTCGATCTCGATCTGCTAGAAGCTCACACCCCACCACCGCAGGGGCAATATTTGCCATTCGGTAACGGCCGATCCTATGGTGACAGCTGTCTCAATGACCGGGGCACGCTGCTCGATAGCCGTGGCCGGGCAAGCATCCTGTCCCTTGATCTTGAAACAGGCATCCTGCGAGCAGAAAGCGGAATTCTGTTGCTTGAACTGCTGGATGTCCTCAAGGACAGCGGCTGGTTTGTGCCCGTCATCCCGGGCACGAAGTTTGTCACGCTCGGCGGCATGGTTGCCAACGACATCCATGGCAAGAACCACGGCCATCGCGGCACCATTGGCTGTCACGTGCGTCAGTTCTCGCTTCTGCGTTCCGATGGTGAACATCTCGTCTGTGCTCCCGATCAGAACGAAGAGCTTTTCAACGCTACGATCGGCGGCATGGGCCTGACCGGCTACATCGAGTGGGTCGAGTTGTCTCTGATCCCGGTTGCGTCCCATCAGGTGCTCGAAACCAAGATCCCGTTCGATACGCTCGAGGAGGGGCTTGCCCTGCTCGCTCAGGAAGACCCGGAACATGAATATTCCGTCGCCTGGATCGATTCCCTCGCAACCGGCAACAAACTGGGGCGCGGGATCATGATGCTGGGTGATCATGTCGAGGTATCCTCTCTGCCAAATTATGGAGAGCCGATCATCTCGGTGCCGTTCACTCCACCCATCCCGCTCATCGCGGGACCTGTGCTATCAGCCTTCAACAAGCTTTATTACTGGCGCAACGCCAATCTGCAGACCCCTCAAGTGTCAAGCCCGGACAGCTTCTTCTTCCCACTTGATGCGCTTGGAGGATGGAACCGGCTTTATGGACCAGACGGTTTGCACCAGCACCAGTGCGCCTTGCCATTCGAAGGGGGCGAAGCAGTGCTGCGCCGAATGCTGGAGACATGCCACGAGGCCAATCACGGCTCGTTCCTTACCGTGCTCAAGCGCTTCGGCGGCATCAAGTCTCCGGGGCTGTTGTCCTTTCCCATGGAAGGTTTCACCCTGACGCTCGACTTCCCCAATCGGGGAGAGACAACCAAAGAGCTACTTGAAAAACTCGACAAGCTCACGTTGGAGGTCGGAGGACGGGTTAATCCCTACAAGGACAGCCGAATGCGGCCTGAAACCTTTCGAGCAGGCTTTAAACACTGGCGAGAGATTGAAAGGCTGCGCGACCCGGCCATGATGAGCGATTTTTGGCGCCGGGTCAGCCGTCAGGATGACACATGACCCTTCGACAACCGGAAGAAACCAAACTACCGGTCCACGGAAGATTCCGTCTTAACCATCATTGAACCGCGTCCTTTGAGCCAAGGCCGGAAGCCGCTAGGAATAGATCAGCATCACAAAAGAAATTCCGACATTTGCGATGTTTTATAAAAAAGGAAAGCAAGACCGATATGTCATATTTGCCGTTCATTCTTTTCACTGTTTTCACGAATGCGGCTGCGCAAATGCTTATCAAACGTGGCCTGTTGCAACTCCACGACCTATCTCCTCAACCGGGGTCAGGAGTGTGGGGTCTCGTGGAGGCATCCTTCAGGGTGCTGTTCAATCCCTGGGTATTTAGCGGGCTGAGCTCTTATGTCATTTCGGTCGCCAGCCTTCTCTATGTCCTGTCGAAAATCGAATTGTCCTATGCCTATCCGTTCCTTGCGCTCTCGAATGTGGTGATCGCGCTGGCGGCATGGTGGTTTTATAGCGAAGACCTCAATCTCTGGCGTATCGCCGGAATTGGCATGATCTGCATTGGCACAGCACTGATCGCCCATGGTGGCAGCTGGGAAATCAAACCGGAGACACAGCAAGATGCGGCAGCGCCCTCACCCTTTGATTTGTCGTTAATGCACGACCAGACCCGCAAAGAAACCTGAACTTCTATCTCACGAAGGATTATCGAAGATGCTTCTCAAGCTCCGCAACTGGAACAAAGCAACCAAGCCAGCCCCGCAAAGGGTTGACATCGATCCGGGAGAGGAAGTGAAAACGCCTGTTCCACATCCTCAGCTGATCAGCGTCGAGGAAGCCAAGGCAATGGATATCGACCGGATCACCGAGCTGTTCAAGGACCATCTCAATCCGGGCCAGTTCCACTTCATGAAGCTTCTGGGCTTTCACAAGGTGAAGATCGAGAGCGCCAAGGGGGTCTATTACCGCGACCAGAACGGGCGCGACATACTCGATTTCTTCGGCGGGTTCGGCACGCTGGCCATCGGCCATAACCATCCGCGCGTCATCGAGGCCCGTCGCAAGTTCGGTGAGGAAGACCGGCATGAAGTAGCCATGGCCTTCCTGTCGCAATATGCCTCTGCCCTTGCAACCAACCTTGCGGCCATCGCTCCGGGTGATCTCGACATGGTCTTCCTCGGCTCGACCGGTTCGGAAGTGATGGAAGCGGCGATCAAGGTAGCCGAAAAATATCAGGGGCCCGAGCGCAGCAAGGTGCTCTATGCCGAGAACAGCTTCCACGGCAAGTCCAAGGGCGTTCTGTCGATCACCGACAGCACCCTTTATCAGTCGGACTTCAAGCTCGTCGACAATGTCACCAAGGTGCCATTTGGTGATCTCGATGCCATCCGCGTTGCCCTCGACAATGATCCGGCCATCGGCATTGTCTGCCTTGAGACCATTCAGGGTGGCGGCGGCATCATCGAAGCTCCGGCCTCCTTCTGGCAGGGCCTGCGCAAGTTGTGCGATGAACGCGATGTACTCTGGGTTGCCGACGAAGTGCAGTCCGGCACGGGCCGCACGGGCCGCTTCTTTGCTTTTGAGCATTATGGCGTGGTGCCAGATGTCACGGCTCTCGCCAAGGCACTGGGGGGCGGCAAGTCAGCCATGGCTGCCATGATCGCCCGTCGCGAGATCTATATGGGTGCCTATGGCAAGCCAGCCACTGCTCTCATCCATGGTCCGGCCACCTTCGGCGGCATCGGCGAGGCCTGCATTACCGCCATCGAGACACTGAATGTGATCTATGAGGAAGGACTTCTGGAGAATGCGCAGGAAGTCGGCGGCTACATGAAGTCCGAATTGCAGAGACTGATGGCAAAGCACCCGACCCTGATCAAGGATGTGCGCGGTCGCGGCTTCATGCTCGGGCTTGAGTTCCAGGACTTCTCCCAGACCATGCCGATGGCCGTGCGCCCGATGCTTGCCGTGCTTGATGACAAGCTCAAGGGCTCGCTCTCCGGCTTCATTGGCTCGGCGCTGCTGCGAGATCACGATGTACTGGTGGCCTTCACCGAATATAACCGCAACGTGGTGCGCCTGCAGCCGCCCCTGATCACGACGCGCGAGAATGTCGACCAATTCATCGCAGCCTTCGATACCGTCCTGTCCGGTGGGGTGATCAAGATTGTCACCGACTTTGTGAAAAGTCAGGCAAGCTGATCAATCTTAACGTGCCGAAGGGGGCAAAGCATGAGTAATCCGGCATTTGGGAGTAATGTCTCAAAACCAGAGGTTGGTCATCCTGCCAACCTTGCTGATTGGATCGAAGATCGGGTGCTGCCTTCAGTGGCATCATTCCTGACTAGGCAACGGTTGAACGCAATCGCGTTCGTTGGCTTTACACTGCTGATTCTGGGACTTTTTGGCGCCAGCTTTGTAAAACCTTGGTACAATTGGGACATGTCGGCCTATTTTGCCGCAACCATGCAACATCTCGAACCAAGTCTCAGCAATGAAGAACTGCATCAGCGCAGTTGGTCACTCATTGAAGACTTCGCGCCGGAAAGGGAATTCTCCGAATTGACGCAATTGGGAGAATACAGGCAACACATGTATGCCGACCCTGACGACTTTGTCTCCATGCTTCCGATGTATGAAGTCAAGAAACTGTATCTGGCCGTAGGGAGATGGCTAACCCCGATTGTTGGCATGAAACAGGCATTTTACCTGCAAAGTGCCCTAGCCCTGTTAGGTGTCGGCCTCGTGTTGCTTTACTGGATGAGCCGTGGAGGCTTTCTGCAGGCAGCTCCGCTGGTCGCGGGCGCACTGTTAACGGTGGATTTTTTTAAACTCGGGCTATATGTGACGCCCGACCTTCCGGCAGCGGTGTTCCTGATCTGGGGATGCGAACGTATCTTAGCCAAACGACCATGGATCGGAATGGCGCTCATCCTGATCAGCATGGGCTATCGGCCGGATATGATCCTGTTCGTTTTTGCCATTTTGCTCAGTTCTCTTGTCTACCGTCACCTTCTCGCGCCAGCCTCGGCGGGTTTTGCAGCAGCGGTCGTGCTTTACCTGTTTCTGACGCACGGCGTTCAGCACCCCGGCTGGTGGACCCATTTCTACTTTGCCTGTGTCGAAATTCAAAATACCCTGATCGGGTTCCATCCTGATTTTTCGCTGGTTGCCTATTTGAAGGGGGTCCTTCGCGGTGTCGCGATTGGGTTGCGCGATCACGATTGGTGGGCCTTGCTTGCCGTCATTTTATTTGGATGGGTACTTCTGGCAAAGTCGAAGATAAAACTAGGCCGACAGAGCAATCAAATGTTGCTCGCCTGTTTGCTCGCAATCATCGGGAAGTTTGTACTGTTTCCCATGCCCGAGGATCGCTTTTACTTGGCGATACTCGTTGTGATGGTCATGATCCTGGTTGAACGGTGGAGCCCTCAGCTGTCACACAGCACATGCTCTTCGCCCAGAAGCTAAAAACACGAGCTGTTGCACGAACTGAGGTCTATCAATCCTGTTTGCGAGTGTGATAACTCCAACAATCCGTTAGCGGTAGCTTGTCGAATTCCGCTTCGAGAACGTTGGCAAACATCTTGTCATATTCTTGGCCATCCAAATTGCAATGCCAGGTGAAAACGCCATCGGCCAACGCAAGATAGTCGTGGGCCTGCTGGTCATTGAAACGTGGCACCGTGCGCTTAGCGTCCATGACCAACATAGTTCCCTTGGCGGGCATCAGGCCAAGCATCATGCCGAAGGGATCTGAGAAATAGAGCGAAGCAAAGTGGCTCGCCCGATCCTTGTAACCCCGCTCGGTGAAGATGCGGGCCGCTTCGACCGTGTCCATATGCTGGGCCAGCTGCGCAGCCGGAGCGTTGGAGGTCGGATCGTGGGTGAGGAAGAAACGATTGTTCTGCACCTCACGCGCCAGCTCGAGCTTGTCGCGGAAGATTTCCGTGAAGAAACGCGCCCCTTCATAGGTGGAGAGGGACACCCGCGTCCCCTTGACCATCGCCTCGAGCGGCTGTACCGGTGCAGGCGTTCGCTCGCGCACATAGGCCTGCAGCGAGCGTTTGACCGCCATGTCGGCGACGGGGAACACGAGCGCGGCGAGCAAGGCCATGTTGATCAGGCGATAATTGCGCCATGCGGTCGGGTGAAAGAAGATCGCCGAGGCAGGCAAAAAGCCAAGGCTTCCGGTGTTCTGGCTTTCGGCCCCCCATACGGCAGCCATGATCAGCACCGCATCGACGATATGAGTCTCCCGGAGCCAGACCATGCGGGAGAAATCCACCAGCCCCAATTTGGCAAGATCACCGGTGGAGAGCGCCTTACGGAGCGCAGCCAGAACCAGAAGGCCCAACAGCAACAACTCTATCCAGTTCTGGAAGGCATAGTAGAACAGCTTATAAAGGCCACCCTCTTCATTCAGGGCGATCATGGTGGCGATGTCTCTGAGATAGCCCGAGACGATGCCGGTGGAAGCGTCGATGAGAAACAGCGTGGCAAGGAACAAGCAGAGCGCTTCAACGCATACCCGCCAACCGGTTCGGCCAAACATCAGGGCACAGAGCAGGATACCGATCCCGACCAGACCTGCCGTGATCTTGATGAAGACCAACAGCAGCAGCAAATAGGCGAGCAGTGCCCCATCGAAACGCCCCTTCGGCAGCACCAGCCAGAGACCAACCATAAACAGCAGCCCCGAAGCAAACCGGTTATAGGACGCGAAATAGCTGATTTCCGAAAGGTGCGTCTCATCGAGCGTCATCGGCAGGAGGATCATCACTGCCAGCAGCGCAAACGCTGCCGCAAAGGCTAGGCCGGAGCGGAAACGCAGCGACAGGGCGGCCATCGGCGGTAGCATGAAGAGCCAGGTGACGGCATGATAGGTGACGAAATCATGGCCAGCCGGCCAGAGCACCTGCCCCCAGCGCATGAAGTAAAGCAGCAAGGGACCGATCGGAGAGGCAAAATCGACATCAGGGATATGGCCGACAGAAATCCGGTAGGCACCATCCAGCAAGATGAAAAAGTCGTGGAAAGCTCTCCCGTACGGAATGGTGGTAATGGTCATGGCAGCCAGAACGATCACGAGAGCAGAAACAATGATTGCTCCCAGTCGCGATGCCATGACCAGTCTGCTGCGAAGCATGGATTTTCCTTAATTCAATCTCTCATCAGTCCGATAGCGACAGACAAGTCCATAAATCTCTCATTAACGCAGTTGTATTGACATTTGATTGCCCAAGAAAGGGGCATATCAAACCATATGGTCGCATGGGAGCAACAACCTGCCGCCTTAGTTAACGGGGAATATGGACTGTTAGACTTCGTCAGAACCCGGAAGGCACCACCAAGTCACTTGCGGACAAGAGCTGTCCGCGCGAGCTTGATGATCAGCAACAGCCAGGGCAGACCGTGAAACACCAGATCGAACATATCGACCGGTCGGTGGAGGGTCCCGTTCGCCAGCATCTTGAGCTTTTCCCAGACATGCGGCTCCGGCACGAAGGGGGCAAGGCCGAGCGTCAGGGCAATGACAAGCAAAGTTGTCATCGGAATGCGGTCAAGAAGGGTCAACATGGCCATTGTTCTCTCCGTCTGCCTTGCCAGACTTGATCAGGGGAAACACGCATCTCATAGCCCTATTCCAAACTTTTCGCAATTATTGTTTCGGCACCCATATAGTCTTGCGCAATCTCTCTCTGGAGCGATTGGAGCCAGATTTTTTTTGAAACTCGCAAAAGCGACCCTATATTTTCATGAAACACCTGCACCCGCTCATTGCCAATTTTGACAGGAGCGAAGGTGCTTATTGCAGACCACCTGTTGCGAGCACGCAATCACACGCGAGGAGACCCGGAAACCGAATGTTTGACGCATCGAAACTGATCAATGAAATTCTTGGCGCAACCAATGGAACGGGTCAGACGACCACAGGCAATCAGGCAAATTCGGGTGATCTGCTGCAACGGGGACGAGACTATCTGAGCAACAATGCCGGAGGCATTGGCGGCGGTGCCATCGCCGGGGGGCTCGCCGGTTACATGATGGGCTCCAAGAAGGGCCGCAAGATGGCCAAGAAAGCCGCGACCTACGGCGGTCTCGCGCTCGTGGCCGGCCTCGCCTACAAGGCCTATTCCGACTATCAGGGCAAGAAGGCTGGCGTGCCGGTCGTCGACGGTCAGATCGGGCGCGGTGAGAATACCATTCCCGCCAGCATGCACCAGACCCAAGGCTCGCAGCAAAAACTCAGCCATGTGCCCGTGGTTCCTATGGGGTCGGGTTTCGAGGTCAACGAAATGACGGAACGGGCGACCGGCGTCGGCGCCACTCTCGTCAGCGCGATGATCGCAGCCGCAAAGGCAGACGGGCAGATCGATACAGCCGAGCACAAGGCGATCTTTGACAAGATCGAGGAATTGCAATTGTCCTCGGAGGAAAAGCTGTTCCTGTTCGACCAGCTTAACAAGCCGCTCGACATTGATGGTCTTGTTGCCCAGACCCGGACGAAAGAGCAGGCCGTCGAAGTCTACATGGCCTCCCTGATGGCGATTGAGCCTGATACCCCCTCCGAGCAGGCCTATCTGACCATGCTGGCCGCCCGTCTCGGTCTTGAGCCTGAGCTGGTCAGCCAGATCCACCAGACGCTAATCGAAGCGGAAGACTAGAAGCCGTCCCGTCAGGGTGCAAAAGCGATGTGGTGTCCGGCCTTTGCCGGGTGCCTGCTACAATTGGCCGTGTGGTCTTTGGCATGGTTGGGGGTAGACTTGCGAGATCCTCGTCACAGTCTATAGAGACACCCATGACCTACCGCCTGCTCAGCAAGGCCCACCTTGCTCTTGTCATTTCATCCTTTTCGCTGTTGTTATCGTCCGGCTCTGGCCACGCCAATGATGCGTCCGCCATGCTGGAGGCCGGAGGCATCCGGCTCGTCGAGAACCACGCCATCTCGCTTGATTATGAGGATCTCTACATCAGCCCCGCCGAGATCCGCATCCATTACGAATTCTCCAACAAGACCGACAGTGACCAGACGATGCTGGTCGCCTTCCCGGTGCCGGAGGTCGACGCCGATCCGGAAGCCAACTATGGCAGCCAGAATATCGATCCGGTGGATTTTCTCGATTTTTCGGTGCGGGCAAATAGTGTTGAGGTCAAACCTGACCTCGAAATCCGGCTCGTGATGCATGGCATCGACTATACTGACGAGCTGTTGGCCATGGGCGTTCCGGAACATCGCTTCGCGCCGAACTACTATCAGCAGCTCGATGCCCTCAGCGAGGAGACCAAACTGGCGCTGGCGGCCAAGGGGCTGATCGACTACACCGCCGGAGATGGCTTCTTCTTTGCCAAATGGAAGATCAAGGCAACCTACAGCTGGACGCAGACCTTCCCCGCCCGCAGCACCACCGTTCTGGAGCACAGCTATCATCCGGTTCTGGGTGGCGGCATTTTCAGCGTACAATATAGCGTCGATCCGGTCGCAGAACGCTTCTGCATCGATCAGAGCTTCCGCAAGGGCCTCGAGCGCAAGGTGGCGCAGTCCGGTCGGGACGAAATGCTCAGCGACGAAGTTCGCTATATCCTCAGGACCGCCAACACATGGCTGGGGCCAATTGGCGAGTTTCGGCTGGTAATCGACAAGATGAAACCGGAAAACCTGATCAGCCTGTGCATCGGTGACATCCAGAAGATCGCGCCGACCCAGTTCGAATTCAAGGCCACCAATTACACCCCGGATCAGGATCTCGACATTCTGGTGGTCAGGCCTCCCGACTGGGACACGAACTGAGCGTCTCCTGCCAGCCGGCAACCTCCGATATCAGCCAGGTTTCAAAGCGCTTCATGGCCTGTGTCGGAGGCCGTGACGCCAACCGGGTCAGCCAGTAGCTGCCGGTCGTGATCTCCGCCGGGAAGGGCCGCACAAGCCGCCCTTCTTCGAGATCCTTTGCGAACATCGAGACGGGCAGCAGGGCCACGCCATGGCCAGCGGCGGCGAGCGATGCCATGGCGGGAGAGGAATCAAGCCGCGGACCATTGAGCTTGGGGCAAACGAGCCCCTGCATGGCGAACCAGCTCTCCCACTCACTGTTGCGATAGGACCGCATGAGCGGCAGGGCATAGAGGTCGGTTGGTTGCTTCAGCCGGGCCGCTGTTGCTGCATCGCACAGGGGGGACATGGGCGCATCGAACAGCCGTCGCCGCCAAAGCCCCGGCCAACCGCCATCCCCGAAGCGGATGGCCATCTCAAGCCCCTCCCCAGCCAGATCAACGCGGTTGTTGTTGGTCGACAGCCGAAGGTCGATCCCCGGATAGGCTCTGCGAAAGGCCCCAAGCCGCTCAATCAGCCACCCGGTCGCAAATGTGGTAACCACTCCGACATTGAGCACCTCAACATAGCCGGGATCGTCAAAGCGATCGAGGGCCGCGCTGATGGCATCGAAGGCGTCTTCAAGCACCGGCAACAGGGACTTACCCTCGTCGGTCAGTTGCAGCCCCCTTGAGGTGCGAATGAAGAGCGAGACACCGAGGCGCTCCTCGAGCATCTTGATCTGATGGCTGATGGCCGCTTGCGTGACGCACAACTCAATGGCGGCACGGGTGAAGCTGCCCTGCCGGGCGGCAACCTCGAAGGCACGCAAGGCGTTAAGGGGAAGCTGAGGTCTGTCCATGGCATTAGTTTTTCTAATAGTGAGCCTGAAATCATATCATTTGCGCGGCATCCAAGCGGCTGCTACCTGTTTTGTCATAAGCTGGCCTTGTGTGACAACAGGTCTTTCCCTTAGTTAAATCTTCTTATCAACGGAGGAAACAGATGATTTCTCTGAGCCTATCCCCGCGCCTTTTTCTAGCCGGCTGGATGGTCGCCTGCGGGGTGGCCCTTGTGCCTCATGCGGCGGCAGCCCAATCCACCGACGGGCTTGAGACGGCGATCCGCTCCATCGAGGCCGACATGAAGGCGGGAACGATTGGCGTCGCCCTGAATGACACGCAAGGTGACTTCAATTGGAGCTATCGGGGCGACGAGCGATTTCCCATGAACAGCAGCTTCAAGGCCTTTGCCTGTGCCGCCTTGCTGTCGCAGGTCGACGACGGCGTTTCTGATCTGGGCACGCCATTTGCGATCAAGGACGGCACGCTGATCCACTGGTCACCAATCACCGAAAAACGGGTCGGCAGTTCAATGACCTTAAGGGAGCTGTGCGAAGCGGCACTGACCATGAGCGACAACACCGCCGCCAATGCCATTCTCGACACGATTGGTGGCCCGTCCGGCTTCACGGATTTCATGACGTCCATCGGGGATGAGACAACCCGGCTTGACCGGCGCGAACCGGAGCTCAATGAAGCTGTCCCCGGCGATCCGCGCGACACGACGACACCGAATGCAGCAATCACCAGCCTTCAGGCACTCTTGCACGGCAACATGCTGTCGCCCCGGTCGCGTGAAGTGCTCGAAACATGGATGATCAATGACAAGGTAGCCAACGACCTTGTGCGCAAGGTTCTGCCAAAGGGATGGAAGATTGCCGACAAGACCGGGGCTGGAGGACATGGGTCACGCGGCATCGTCGCCATGGTCACTCCGCCGCAAAAGGAGCCGCTGTTCCTCGCGATCTATCTTCGTGACACGCAGATGGACCTGAAGCAGCGCAATGCCACCATTGCCAGAGTGGCTGATGTGATCCTCAAGCGGGTTGCACAGTGAAGGGACCAAGATGCGGATCAGTCGATGCGCAATTCCATGAAAGTGAGGTCGAGCCAGCGCCCGAACTTGGTTCCGACCTCATGGAGTGTGCCCGCATCAACAAACCCCATCTTTTCATGGAGCAGGATCGAGGCGGTATTTTCTGCCTCGATCCCCGCCACCAGCACGTGAATGCCGCGGGTTTTGGCCTCCGCGATCAGGGCCTTCATCAGTTTGCGCCCGATGCCGTAACCATGGGCGGTCTCACGAACATAGACCGAATGTTCCGCCGTGTGGCGATAACCGTCAAAGGCCCGCCATGGGCCGTAGCTGGCATAGCCGATCACCTGCCCCTCATCGCCTTCAGCGACAAGCACCGGAAAGCCTGCCTCCTGCCGGTCGGTAATCCACTTGATGCGATTGTCGACGCTCACGGTGACGTCATTCCAGATGGCCGTGGTATGTTCAACGGCGTGATTGTAGATCGCTGCAATGGCTTCAGCGTCCCTTGCCTCGGCATCCCGGATATTCATGCGATCGGCTCCTAGCGTTCGAGACTGACCCAGAGGACGACGGCGTCTTCCTTGCTGGTTGTGACACAGCAATGCCCCATGGAGCTGTCATAGTAAATGCTGTCGCCGGTCTTCATGGCCACCGGGCGGTAATGCTCGGTATGCAGGACCAGTTCTCCTGAGAGCACATACATGAACTCCTCGCCGCGATGGCGGATCCAGTCGCCAAAGTCGGAAATATCCCGTGCCTTGATGGTACTGACATAGGGCACCATGGATTTGCTGATAAGCTCGTTGCAGAGCAATTCGTGCGAATAGGTCGCGGTGATCTTCTGCTCGCCCTCTCCCTTGCGGGTCAGATCGCGACGGCCGGAAAGGTCGCTCTTGCCGGATTGCAGGAAGAGGTTCGGGGTTTCAAGCTCCAGCGCTTGCGTCAAGCGGCGCACGATGTCAAAGCCGGGGCGGGTCTGGCCATTTTCGATTTTTGACAGGGTCGAGCGGCCGATCCCGGCCTGCTGGCTGGTTTCCTCAAGGGTCCAGCCCTTCTTCTTGCGTGCTTCGCGCACCATTTGGCCAATTTCTTCAAGGCCGGGAGCATCCTGCGAGAGCGATCCGGACGGACCGGTGGTCAGGCCAACGGACTCCGTGACGCTGATCGCGTCGTCGATTCGCTGCGTGTCGCCATCTTCTGGCACCATGGTCTCGCTCATCGGGCGTTTCTCCCTCGGCGCTTGGTGTTATTCACCGAAGCTTTGGTTCTTTTCACCTTTCGGACTTGTATCTCATATAACACATTATTGCCGAAGAGGGAAATTTCCCTTATAAGAAACAAAACCGCACTTGCAACACAATCGCTCGCCGCTCAGACTGGCAGAACCCCTTAGCCAGTCCATGAGACAGCCAATGCATTCCGGCTGGCGAGACCGCATAACATCAGGGACATAGCAATGGCCTTCAAACTGACCGACTACGAAGCCTATGATTTTGCCAACCGGCGCCACATCGGACCGAGCCCGTCAGAAATGGCCGAGATGCTGAAGGTGATCGGCTTTGAGACGCTCGATGCCCTCATCGATGCGACCGTGCCGACGTCCATCCGGCAGAAGGAGCCCCTCAGATGGGGCGGGGCCCTCACCGAGAAGGACACCCTGCATCACATGCGTCAGGTGGCCTCGAAGAACAAGATCCTCACGTCCCTCATCGGGCAGGGCTATTATGGCACCACGACGCCGCCGGTGATCCTTCGCAACATCCTTGAAAATCCGGCCTGGTACACCGCCTACACGCCCTATCAGCCAGAGATCAGTCAGGGCCGCCTTGAAGCGCTGCTCAACTTCCAGACCATGGTCTCGAACCTCACCGGCCTTGAAGTCGCCAACGCCTCCCTGCTGGATGAGGCAACCGCAGCGGCGGAAGCCATGACCATGGCCAAGCGCGCCTCCAAGACCAAGGCCAATGTCTTCTTTGTCGATGAAAACTGCCATCCGCAGAATATTGCCGTCATCGAAACCCGTGCCGAGCCTCTGGGTATCGAGATCAAGATCGGCGCGCCGGAAGATCTCGACCCTTCTGAAGTGTTCGGGGCGATCTTCCAGTATCCGGGCACCTATGGTCATGTGCGCGATTTCTCTGACCTGATTGCTAGCCTGCATGAGCACAAGGCCCTCGGCATCGTCATTGCTGACCCGCTATCGCTGGCGCTGTTGAAGGCTCCGGGTGAAATGGGCGCTGACATCGCTGTCGGCTCGACCCAGCGCTTTGGCGTGCCACTCGGCTATGGTGGCCCGCACGCGGCCTATATGGCCTGTCGCGACGACTACAAGCGCTCCATGCCGGGCCGCATCATCGGGGTGACCATCGACAGTCAGGGTCGCAAGGCCTACCGTCTGGCGCTTCAGACCCGCGAGCAGCACATCCGCCGCGAGAAAGCCAACTCCAACGTCTGCACGGCTCAGGCCCTGCTCGCCGTCATCGCCTCGATGTATGCGGTCTATCATGGCCCGAGCGGCATCAAGGCCATCGCGCAATATGTACACCGTCGCACGGTGCGCCTTGCGGATGGCCTCGAAAAGCTCGGCTTCAAGGTGGAGCCGGATGTCTTCTTCGACACCATCACCGTCGAAGTGGGAGCCCTACAGGGCGTCATCATGAATGCGGCGGTCGCCAACGGCATCAACCTGCGCAAGGTGGGCACCAGCAAGATCGGCATCAGCCTTGACGAGCAGACCCGCCCCGAGATCGTCGAAGCGGTCTGGAAGAGCTTTGGTGGCGATCTCGAATATGGTGCGGATGAATATGCCCGAGAGGAAGACATCGCCTATCGCCTGCCACAGGCAAACCTGCGCGAGAGCGACTATCTCACCCATCCGATCTTCCATCTCAACCGCGCAGAGGCCGAGATCACCCGCTACATGCGCCGCCTCGCCGACCGCGATCTGGCGCTTGACCGGGCGATGATCCCGCTTGGCTCCTGCACCATGAAGCTCAACGCGACCATCGAGATGATCCCGGTGACTTGGCCGGAATTTGCCAACCTGCATCCGTTCGTTCCCGAAGATCAGGCGCTTGGCTACAGGGAGATGATCGACGATCTCAATCACAAGCTTTGCCTGGTGACGGGCTATGACGCCATTTCACAGCAGCCGAACTCCGGCGCGCAAGGGGAATATGCCGGCCTCATCACGATCCGCAACTATCAGAAGGCCAACGGTCAGGGGCATCGCAACATCTGCCTCATCCCGACCTCGGCCCATGGCACCAACCCGGCCTCGGCCCAGATGGTCGGCTGGAAGGTCGTTCCCATCAAGTCGGCAGACAATGGCGACATTGATCTCGACGACTTCCGCGCCAAGGCCGAGCAATATTCCGATCAGCTTGCTGCCTGCATGATCACCTATCCCTCGACGCACGGCGTGTTCGAGGAAACCGTGCAGGATGTCTGCGCCATCACCCACCAGCATGGCGGACAGGTCTATATTGACGGGGCCAACATGAACGCCATGGTCGGGCTTTCCCGGCCCGGCGACATCGGCGGCGACGTCAGCCATCTCAACCTGCACAAGACCTTCTGCATTCCCCATGGCGGCGGTGGTCCGGGCATGGGTCCGATTGGCGTGAAGTCTCACCTTGCGCCTTATCTTCCGGGTCATCCGGAGCGTGACGCCACCATTGGGCCGGTGTCTGCAGCTCCCTTCGGATCGCCCTCGATCCTGCCGGTCAGCTGGGCCTATTGCCTGCTGATGGGCGGCGCTGGCCTGACGCAGGCGACCAAGGTCGCGATCCTGAATGCCAACTATATCGCGGTCAGCCTCAAGGGCGCCTATGACATTCTCTATGCCTCCAAGACCGGTCGCGTGGCCCACGAGTGCATTCTCGACACGCGCCCACTCAATGAGACCTGTCACGTCACCGTCGATGACATCGCCAAGCGTCTGATGGACAATGGCTTCCATGCCCCGACCATGAGTTGGCCGGTTGCGGGCACGCTGATGGTCGAGCCGACGGAGTCCGAGCCCAAGGCAGAGCTTGACCGCTTCATCGCCTCGATGCTCGATATCCGCCGCGAAGCGCAGGACATCGAGGACGGCAAGATCGACAAGGACAACAACCCGCTGAAAAATGCGCCGCATACGGTGCGCGATCTGGTCGGCGAATGGGATCGACCCTACAGCCGCAAGCAGGGTTGCTTCCCGGCGGGAGCCTTCGAGATGGACAAATACTGGCCACCGGTCAATCGCGTCGACAATGCTTACGGTGATCGCAATCTGGTCTGCACCTGTCCACCCGTGGATGCTTATGAGGACGAAGCTGCGGAATAATTTGCAGCCAAGCGACAAAGAGGCCGACCCATGTTCCTGTCCATTTTTGACATTTTTAAGATCGGGGTCGGCCCCTCGTCTTCCCATACGATGGGGCCGATGAATGCTGCGGTTCGGTTCATGGATGACCTCCGGGCCGGACGCTTCATGGGTGTCAGCGCGGGGGATGTGACGCGCGTCAGCTGTTCGCTTCATGGCTCCCTCGCCTTCACCGGCAGGGGACATGCCAGCGACCGGGCGGTGA
This sequence comes from uncultured Cohaesibacter sp., assembly GCF_963662805.1. Lineage (NCBI taxonomy): Bacteria > Pseudomonadati > Pseudomonadota > Alphaproteobacteria > Hyphomicrobiales > Cohaesibacteraceae > Cohaesibacter > uncultured Cohaesibacter sp. Next base: position 244,114 of record NZ_OY759857.1, on the reverse strand, counting down.
TCCTTGGCCTTCTCGGCATTCGGCCAGACCAGCTCAACCCTGACGAGGCGGAGAGGCTGGAGGCGCGGGTGCATGAGGACAAGGTGATCGAGCTTGATGGCTTTGCACCCTTGCGCTTCAACCCGGTCGAGGATCTCGTTTTCGACTATGGCCCGCCCCTGCCCGGCCACGCCAATGGCATGAAGCTCTTTGCCTATGGGGACGGGAATCGCCAGCTCGCTACGGCGACCTATTATTCGATCGGCGGCGGCTTCATCGTGACGGCGAGCGAGCTTGACGAGAAGATCAGCCACGACCCGAAGGATCTGAAAAGCGAGCAGCAAGCGGCTGGCCACCCCTACCCCTTTGGCACGGCTGCGGACATGCTGGCCATGGGGAAGCGCTCAGGGCTCAGCATTGCTGAGATGAAACAGGCGAACGAGGAAGTCGATCTCAGCCGTGAGGCGCTTCTCGACGGTGTTGATCGTATCTGGCGCACGATGCGCGACGTGATCGACCGGGGCCTTGAGAAAGATGGCGAATTGCCCGGTGGGCTGCGCGTCAAGCGTCGTGCCAAAGCCATCCGCGAACGCCTCATCGCCGACCGGGGCAACAACCAGCCCATGCCGCATCAGGTCAACGACTGGCTGAGCCTCTATGCCATGGCTGTGAATGAGGAGAATGCTGCAGGCGGGCGCGTGGTGACAGCGCCGACCAATGGGGCCGCCGGTGTCGTACCGTCCGTCTTGCGCTACTATCGCGACCACTGTCCCGGCTCGTCGGATGAAGGCATCCGGACCTTTCTATTCACTGCTGCTGCCATCGGCGGGCTGATCAAACACAATGCCTCCATTTCCGGGGCTGAGGCGGGGTGTCAGGCAGAGGTTGGCTCGGCCGCCGCCATGGCAGCAAGCGGGCTCTGCGCTGCTCTCGGGGGCAGCAACGAGCAGATCGAGAATGCCGCCGAGATCGCCCTTGAGCATCATCTGGGCATGACCTGCGATCCTGTGAAGGGTCTCGTGCAGGTGCCCTGCATTGAGCGCAACGGCCTTGGAGCCATCAAGGCGGTGTCCGCAGCCTCCCTGTCACTGCATGGCGACGGCACCCATTTCATGCCGCTCGACAATTGCATCCGGACCATGTGGGAGACCGGGCAGGACATGGGCGAGAAATACAAGGAAACGTCGCTCGGCGGCCTCGCTGTAAACTTGCCCGAGTGTTGATGATCGCATCAAGCCCGCCTCGCTTCTTTGCTTGTCGATAGGCTTTGCGCCGGTCCAAGAACCGGCGGCCTATCTTGTGGCGGGCTCGCTGTGAACTTGCCCGAGTGTTGATGATCGCATCAAGCCCTCCTCGCTTCTTTGCTTGTCAATAGGCTTTGCGCCGGTCCAAGAACCGGCGGCCTATCTTGTGGCGGGCCCACCGTGAATCTGCCGGAGTGCCGATCCATGGGGCGCGTTTGCGCTGATTTCTACCGCCTTCCGAGTGTTACGCAAAAGCCACATCATATTTCGGCCTCATCATTGCCCGATTTTCCATTCAATTTCGCCCATCTTCGCGGTCATCATCCATTCCGGGCATTCAAAAGCGGTTTTTGACTTTGAACCAGATGGAGTAGCAAGATGAACAAGACACTCGTTGCCGGGGTTTTGTGGCTGATGGTGAACCCTGCGGTTGCTGATGACGCTCCCCCGATTGATCGAAACGGAGACGACGTTGTCGCCTTCGATGAATTCACGGCGGCCTATGCCGGTCTTTCCAACGTCGGGCAATTGTTTGTGGCCATCGACCTTGATCGAAGCGGGTCGCTGTCGATCGAAGAGATTGATCATGCCAAGAAGAAGAAAATACTGCCCGTCACGTCGGCAGAAGCCTGTTGCGTGAGGCACGGCATCAGCCTGTTGCACGCCTCCCCGCGATAAGGATGCGCTTTGTCCATCTGCTACTGATGGCCTGCGGATGACAGGGCAACATCGTCAAAATTCAGTATCAAAGAACACGTCTGCCGCATATCATGCAACGTGCGTTTCTGCACGCATGAGATGAGAGGCAAGACCATGCTCAAACCGTTTCTGATTTCAATGCTTCTGGTGCCATTATTGTTTGCTGGCACCGCTTTTGCCGACTCCTTTACCTACACCAATGATCGCTTCGGCACGTCGGCTTCCCTGCCCGCTGACTTCTATTCCCTTCAAGGTTCCGAGAACGGCGATGGGCGACTGTATCAAAGCGATTTCTATCACGGTGAAATCCGGATCTACGGGTCTTACAATCACGCCGGAGATCGGTTCTCCGACTATCGCGCCTTTGAAACCGATATCTATTCCCAGGATTCCACCATCACCTACGAGGCGGGCGGAAAAGGATGGTTCGTGCTGTCGGGCTGGAAGGGTGAAGACGTCTACTATCTCAGGGTCGAGGGTTGTGACACCGGCCCGATGCATCACATGTATTTTCAGTATCCGGGATATGAAAAGAGCCGCTGGGAGCCGATTGTCAACGCCTATGCCAAGACCCTGAACGGGCCCTGTGAGTGACCGCAGCAGGATATCACAGTCATTCTTCAATTTAAGAAGGCACTTAAACAAGCATTAAAACCTATCCTTGCAAGACTCGTCACTTTTATCCGTTTTGCACTGCAACGTTATTAACTACAGTTTATTTTGCAGTGCAAAATTACTTCAAGCTTCGAATTTACAGATGCCCCTCCCGGCAAAAATTGCTATCCAATCATACGTAAGTAGGAGATACCAATGGTTGGATACGATAGACAGGCCGAATGCCTGAAGGCAGCCCGCGCCATAGCCATGGAAGCCGAAGCCCTTCCAAACTGTGACCGGCAGGAGATTTATTCTGCAGCGCACCCAAATCTTGACAATGAATTGCTGGCTTACAGCATCGGAGCGGATCGCGTTCGCACCCACGTCGTTCCCTTCAGCTGGGAAGAAATGATGCCCGCCATCGAACGCGTCATCGAAGACGCGTGGTCGTCCGAGCTCAATCCTCTCGCCCTGAGCGCCTGAGTAGCTTTCCTTCGCGAAAGCATCCATGCACGACATTGGGGCAACATGCCCCTACTGGTCATCAATGCGCCCTAGCCGTGGGAAATGATTTCATAATCGTCACGATAGATCCTGCGGAAGAAGCAGACCGTCTTTGACGACCAGGATCCATGATAGTTGCGAAACAGGACAGGATCGCCCTCATCAATCTCAAGGCATTTCGCCACATGTTTGTGTGCTGACTGTGCCTTCAGAAAGAGCGATGTATCAAGGAACGGCATTTCTCCCAGAACCCAATTGAACGGATCCCGTTGGGTGAAGTCGAGATCGACCACTTCGGGATGATCTGTCGCGTTCAGCCAGGCTTCCTGAAACTGGAATGGGCTGTCATTGGCGAAGTGCAGGCTCTGAACATAAAGCATCTCGACATCGGACGGTATTTTCAGAAGCTCGCGAATCCACTCCGGCGCCGGACCATAAGCGCGGCGGAGCTGCTGATAGCGATAGTCCGCCCCGCGACGCTCCACCTCTCTTTGGGCACAAATGATGTCGATGCGAACACTTCGCTGGGGCAGCGTATTGACGCGGCTCCCGGCTTTTCGGCGGCGATCAATGATACCATCCTCGGATAGCTGTGCCAAAGCCCGGTTGACCGTGGCGCGCGCGCAGCAAAACTCTTCTGCCAGTTGAATTTCCGAAGGCAAAAGCGAGCCCGGCGGCCAATGCTTTTTGCGGATCCGGTCGACGATCTGTTCCTTGATAGCCAGATACTTAACCGCTGTTTGCGAAGCCAAATGGCGCTCCTCACGGTTTGGTGCCATAGCACAACCGCCTTGAATGTTTCCCAGATTCTGTGGAGGTAAGTAGACCTGCCTCTTACTCAATCCGGACCCTTCTGGATCTGGCAACGGGCGATCTCAACCGCACATCTACAACCAAAGGTTAGTTCATTCCTTGAAGCAATTCAACAGTTCGGTATAATTTTCGCGAATTCGCAAATATTATAATCACTGAAATTTGGCCAAATCTCGCGATTTTTGGACACAAAAAAGGGCCGGGATAACCATCCCGACCCTTAAAATCGACATCTGATTTATCAGTTTAGCCGCCGAAATCATCAAGCATGATGTCTTCACGGTCAACGCCCAGATCAAGCAGCATGTTGATCACGGACTGGTTCATGATCGGAGGACCGCACATGTAGTATTCGCAATCTTCCGGAGCCTCATGGTGCTTCAGATACTGCTCGTAGAGAACGTTATGGATGAAGCCGGTGTAGCCATCCCAGTCGTCCTCAGGCAGCGCATCGGACAGAGCCACATGCCAGGTGAAGTTCGGGTTTTCCGCAGCCAGTTGATCAAAGTCTTCCACGAAGAACATTTCACGCTTGGAGCGGGCGCCGTACCAGAAGGTGATCTTGCGATCCGTATGAATCCGCTTGAGCTGATCGAAGATGTGCGAGCGCATCGGAGCCATACCGGCACCACCACCGATGAAGACCATTTCCTTGTTGGTGTCGCGGGCGAAGAATTCGCCGAACGGACCGGAAATGGTGACCTTGTCACCGGGTTTGAGGTTGAAGATGTAGGACGACATCTTGCCCGGAGGTACGCCCGGCATGCCCGGAGGGGGGCTGGCGACGCGTACGTTGAGCATGATCAGGCCTTTTTCTTCCGGATAGTTGGCCATTGAGTAGGCGCGTTCTACCGGCTCATCGACCTTGGAGACATATTGCCAAAGATTGAACTTGTCCCAATCTTCGCGATATTCATCCTGAACGTCGAAGTCCTTGTAGTTGACCACGTGGGCAGGCGCTTCGATCTGAATGTAACCACCGGCGCGGAACTTGACGTCCTCGCCTTCGGGCAGTTCCAGAACGAGGTTCTTGATGAAGGTGGCAACGTTTTCGTTCGAGCGAACGGTGCACTGCCATTTCTTCACGCCGAAGACCTCTTCAGGTACTTCGATTTTCATGTCCTGCTTCACGGCCACCTGACAGGACAGGCGGTCGCCTTCGCGGGCTTCACGCTTGGTGATGTGGGTTTCTTCGGTCGGCAGAATGGATCCGCCACCTTCGAGAACCTTGCATCGACACTGAGCGCAGGTACCACCACCACCACAAGCGGACGGAACGAAGATCTTCTGCCCGGCCAGAACACCAAGCAGCTTGCCGCCAGCAGGGACGGAGATCGTGCGTTCACCGTTGATGGTGATGTTGACGTTGCCCGACGAAACCAGTCGGCCACGCGCAAACAGGATCAGGAACACCAGCGCCAACACGATGATCGTGAAGAACGTGATGCCAAGGGCGAACTCTTGCATTTGTTGTCTCCCTTACAGCTTCACGCCGGAGAAAGCCATGAAGCCCATGGCCATCAACCCTGCGGTGATGAATGTTACACCCAGACCCTGAAGGCCAGCGGGCACGTCGGAATATTTCAGCTTCTCGCGGACACCGGCCATTGCGGTGATCGCCAGAGCCCAACCGATGCCGGAGGAGATGCCGTAGGTCGTTGCTTCTGCAAAATCATAGCCACGTTCCACCATGAAGAGCGAGCCACCTAGGATGGCGCAGTTCACGGTGATGAGTGGCAGGAAGATGCCGAGCGCGTTGTAGAGCGCGGGGAAGAAGCGATCGAGGATCATCTCGAGGATCTGAACCATCGCGGCGATCACACCAATGTAGGAGATGAGGCCAAGGAAGCGCAGATCGACATTCTCAAGACCGAGCCAAGAAAGAGCCCCGTCATTGAGAAGGTAGGTCAGGATCAGGTTGTTGGCAGGAACCGTGATGGCCTGAACGACGGTCACGGAAATGCCGAGGCCGAGCGCGGTTTCGATCTTCTTGGACACGGCCAGAAAGGTACACATGCCAAGGAAGAAGGAGAGCGCAAGGTTCTCAAGGAAGATCGCCTTTACGGCGAGGGAAACGAGACCTTCCATAATCAGTGGCCCCCTTCTTGTTCAATGATCTTGAAGTCGCGTGCTTCAACCTGTTTCGGTTTCCAGGTGCGGAAGGCCCAGATGATCAGGCCGATGATGAAGAAGGCACTTGGCGGAAGAAGCAGCAGACCATTCGGCACATACCAGCCACCGTTGTTCACAGTCGGCAGGATAGTGATCCCGAACAGAGCGCCTGCTCCGAACAGCTCACGAATGACACCAACCATCATCAGGATCAGCGAGTAGCCCAAACCGTTGCCGATCCCGTCGAGGAAACTCGCCACTGGCGGGTTCTTCATGGCATAGGCTTCAGCACGTCCCATCACGATACAGTTGGTAATGATCAGGCCAACGAAAACCGACAGGGTTTTCGAAATCTCGAAGGCATAGGCCTTCAGGACCTGATCGACCAGGATCACCAAGGACGCAATGATGATCATCTGCACGATGATGCGGATGTTGTTGGGAATATGGTTGCGGATGATCGAAATGAACAGGTTCGAGAACGCGGTCACCAGCGTCACAGACAAGGCCATCACAAACGCGACTTTGAGGGAGGATGTCACGGCTAGGGCCGAGCAAATGCCCAGAACCTGTAAAGTGATGGGGTTGTTATCGACCAACGGGTCGATCAGCATTTCTTTTCTGCTTGGCTCAGACATCAGACCGTCCCTTCTTTGAGGTTATCAAGGAAGCGCTTGAAGCCCTGTTCGCCCATCCAGAAATGGACAAGGTTATCAACGCCACGGCTTGTCAGGGTTGCGCCAGCCAGACTGTCGATATGGTACTGGGCCATATCGCCGGAAGCGGGCGTCTTGGATACAGTGATCTGAACATCGCCATCTTCACCGTAGATTTTCTTGCCCGGCCACTGGGCCTTCCAGCGCGGGTTATCGACTTCGGCACCAAGGCCCGGGGTCTCGGCATGTTCATAAAACTGGAAGCCGGCCACTTCATTGCCGTCTGCTTTCAGCGCCACGAAGCCATAGAGGGTCGACCACAGTCCATAGCCATGAACCGGCAGGATGATCTTGTCGATCTCGCCAGCATCATTGCGAACCAGATAGACGGCAGCCAGTTTGGCCTGACGACCGATACCTGCCGGGTCATCGTCCAGCGCAACGGACATGGACGGATCCTTGGCCGCAACGCGCTGGTCATAGGTTGCCGGGTCAGCGGCGTCGGAAAACTTGCCGGTTTCGATATCAACGAGGCGCGGCTCCACTTTTTCCGTGAAGGTCGTGTTGACGTTGATGCCGGGCTGGTAGAGGCCAGCCACTTCGAGAATATTCCGGCGCTTGTCGAGAACCTTGTTCTGTTCCTGAACCGGTTTCAGAGCAACGGCTGCTGCCGAAACGATCATGGAGCAGAACAGACACAGGCCCACGGCAACGATGACCGTTTTGACGGGGTTGTCGGCTGGCATGGCCAGAAAACGTCCCCAAGGTCCGAGTTTCTTTTCAGATGCCTCAGGCATTGCGAGCAGCCCTCCGCTTGATGTTGGCACGCACGACGACATAGTCGATGAGCGGTGCGAAAATGTTACCGAACAGGATGGCGAGCATCATGCCTTCCGGGAAAGCCGGGTTGATCACGCGGATCATGATCACCATGAAGCCGATCAGAACACCGTACCAGAAGCGACCGGCGTTGGTGTGCGCGGCGGAGACAGGCTCGGTCACCATGAACACCAGACCGAATGCCCAGCCGCCGAGAACCATATGCCACCAGAAGGGCATTGCGAACATCGGGTTGGAATCGGATCCGATAAAGTTCAACAGCAGGGAGAAGCCGGCGGTACCCACGACACAGCCAAGGATGAGGCGCCAGTTGGCGATCTTGGTGTAGACGAGGAAGACGCCACCAATAAGGCAGGCCAGTGCAGAGGTTTCACCAAGGGAGCCCTGCATGATGCCGACAAAGGCATCCCACCAGCTCAGATCGATGCTGCTCAGTGCCTGATGGCCCTGTGCTGCAGCAACCCCGAGGGCGGTTGCGCCGGAGAAACCATCGACCGGGGTCCAGATCGCGTCACCGGACATCGCTGCCGGATAGGCGAAATAGAGGAAGGCACGACCGACAAGCGCCGGGTTGAGGAAGTTCTTGCCTGTCCCACCGAACACTTCCTTGCCCATGACAACGCCGAAGATGATGCCAAGAGCAACCATCCAGAGCGGCGTGGAGGCTGGCATGATCAACGCATAGAGCATGGAGGTCACGAAGAAGCCTTCGTTGATCTCATGACCACGCACGATGGCGAAGATCACTTCGACGATGCCGCCAGCTGCCAGGGTAATGATATAGACCGGCAGGAAGTAGAGCAGTCCGTGCATGACGTTGGCAAAGATATTGTCCGGGTTGAACCCGATACCAACCGCGGAAAGGATCCATGCCCGCCAGCCGGGAACGTCGGTGATGCCGAGCTGGGACAGAGCCATGTTGGTCTGATAGCCGGTATTATAAAGAGCCATCAGCACACATGGGAATGTGGCCAGAACGACGTAGGACATGACACGCTTCAAGTCGATATCGTCGCGCGCGTGAGGCGCGGCGCGTGTTACGAACTTGGGCGTATAGATGAAGGACTCCACCATCTCGTAGATGGCAAAGTACTTTTCCAGCTTGCCGCCTTTATGGAAATGCGGCTCGATGCTGTCGAAAAAACTGCGCAGACCCAAGGTTTAGCCCTCTTTTTCGATTTTCGCGAGATTGGCGCGCAAGGCTTCGCCATACTCATATTTCGAGTGACAGATGAAGGTACACAGAGCAAGATCCTCTTCATCCAGTTCCAACGCGCCAAGCTTCTGGGACAGGTCCGTGTCCAACGTCAGCAGGGCACGAAGCAGCTGGGTTGGCAGAATGTCCAGAGGAACCACTTGCTCGTAGGACCCAAATGGCACCATCGCACGGCGGCCACCACGCTGGTTCGAACCGAATGCGAACTTCTTGTCTTTCGCGAACAATGAGGACAAATGCACATTGGTGAAGGACCAGTTGTTGGTCGAAGCATTCACCCAGCCCAGAAGGCGCTGTTTTGTGTCTTCCTCGATCAGCGTGATCTGCCGTGCAGAGCGCGAAAGATAGGCGAACTGGTCATGAGCATGGACACCCGACAGAACGGAGCCGGAAATAACACGGCAGTCGATGCCGACTTCGGCTTCGCCTGCGGTCAACTCGTCCGTCGAGGCACCGACGCGGGTCTTCACCAGACGCGGGTTGGTCGCCAGCGGACCGCAAATGGCGATCGTGCGGTCGGTGTCCAACTTGCCGGTGGTGAAGAGATTGCCGATCGCGATGACGTCAGCGTAGGAAATCGACCAGACGGTCTTAGCGGAGCTGACGGGATCAAGGTAATGGATGTGCGTACCGGCGAGACCCGCAGGATGAGGGCCCTCAAAGGTTTCGAACACCACCGTTTCGGCAGTCACGCCCGGCATCTTGGCGTCCGGAGCATGGCAGACATAGACATGACCATCGGTCAGACGGGAAATCACATCCACACCGGCGCCGAAGGCTGCGGCATTCTCGGCGATGATCACCTTCGGGTCCGCTGCAAGCGGGTCGGTGTCCATGGCCGTTACAAAGATGGAGTGGGGAACGGTGTCCTGAAGTGGAACGTATGAGTAGGGCCGGGTCTTGAAGAAGGTCCACTGGCCGCTTTCATAAAGGCGTTTCTGAACATTCTCACGAGGCAGAGTGCTCAGCTGGTCAAACGCGGAGGCCTCGAATGTGATTTCATCTTCACTCTCATCAAGCGAAATCACAATGCTTTCGAGCACACGGCGGGCACCTCGGTTCAGGGCACTGATTGTACCGCCACCGGGCGCGACATACATCACATCCTCAGAAGCCTTGTGCAAAAAGAGAGGTTGACCCTTCTTGACCTTATCCCCTTCTGCGACCAGCATCTTGGGTTTGAGGCCGATGAAGTCCCGACCATTCAAAGCCACTTTGGTGATTTTTGGCCCTTCATGAATGGTCTGGACAGGAGCGCCGAGTATCGGCAAGTCCAATCCTTTTTTTAGCTTCATAGCATACCTTGACTAAATGTGTGTTCTTATTGGCCGCGAGCGCCAACGTGCCCTGCGAATAGCGTTCTCTTGCTAACTGCGGATGCCCAACAATTCAAGTCCAATCGCCACAAGGTGGACTGCTTTCAACGAGCATCGGAACCTGTATAGGGGAAATAAAATAATTTTCCCTTTTCTTTCCACCGCTCTCTTTCTAGGACACCTGCGAAAATACCTTGACTTCCGTCAATTTTGAAAGGCACAAAACGATCAATTCCTGCCGACATACCCTAAGGGATAGTGTTCACTTTTACACTCCAGCCTTTTGAGGACAAGACCTTATGCGCGCGCTCGCCGCTTTTGCCTTTCTTGCCGTTTTCGTTAGCCTTTCCGGTTGCGACCTGCTTACAGAACAAACCGATGAATATGTGTTGCGCGGCAACACAATGGGAACTAGCTACACAATCAAGGCACTGCACGCGCGTGGCAAGGTGGACGAGGAAGCGCTTTATCAGGATATCAAAAAGACTCTCGATGAAGCAAATGACAAACTGAACAATTGGACCGATGACTCGGAAATTTCTCGGTTCAATGCGAGTACGACGACCAATTGGCAGGAAATTTCGCCACCGTTCCTAGAAGTACTCCAAGAAGCGTCCCGGATCAACAAACAGAGTGGCGGGCGATTCGACATTACATTGTCGCCACTTATCGACATGTGGGGCTTTGGCCCGAGTGACCGGCAAAACCCTCCGAGCGAAGTGGAAATCAAAGCCGCACTCAACAATGTCGGTCAGGCAGACCTGCTCGAAATCAGGGACACACCTGCAGGTGTTCGCAAGAAGAAGGCCCCGGTTTCGATCAACCTCGGGGCCATTGCCAAGGGATATAGCGCGGATTTGATCGGGCGCACCCTTGAGAAACATGGCATTTCGAATTATCTGGTTGAGATAGGTGGCGACCTTTTTGCCCACGGGCACAATGACTATGGTGTTCCCTGGCGGGTTGGCATAGAAAAGCCGGATGAAAAGGGTCGCTCGGTGCAGCTGATCGTTTCCGTGCTCGACATGGGCATGGCGACCTCTGGCGACTATCGCAACTTCTACCTCGATGACGAGGGGCGGCGGATGTCCCACATCATCGATCCGGTGACCGGACGCCCGGTCACGCACAATCTGGCATCCGTGACCGTTCTGGCTCCGACCGGGATGCGCGCCGATGGTCTGGCAACCGCGTTGCTGGTGCTGGGTGAGAAGGCTGGCAGGGAGCTGGCAAATAAATTAAAGATTCCCGCCTATTTTATCACGCGGGAAGCTGACGGATTTGCCACATCGAGCAGCGAGGCTTTCGAAGCGCTGATGGCGGCAAAGAACTGAAAACCCGGTCCTTGAAACCGGGAACTGAAGGAACTGTCCTATGGAAACCTTTCTGATCGCATTCGTCGCCTTTTTGGTGGTCCTGTCCGGCATGGCTGTCGGCGTGATGTTCAAACGCAAGCCGATTGCTGGCTCCTGTGGCGGACTGAATGCCATTTCCGACGCAGACCATTGCCTGATTTGCGGCTCGGCCGTTGACAAGGACAGCCCCCTGAAAGAGCGCCTCAATGGCGAATGCCCGCGCAAGAAGGCCATGCGCGAAAAACTTGAGCGAGAAGCGCTGGAGGGCCATTCGGCCAAAGCCTGATGGATTTCCTTCTCGCCGTTTTGCTGGTTTGGGCACTCGCAGTTGTTTCACCGGGACCGAACTTCTTCCTCATCCTGCGCTACAGCCTCATCGGGCGGCGCAGCGAAGCCCTTTTAGCTGCGCTTGGCATTGCAGGCGGCACTTTCGTCTGGGGCGTCGCCGGATGGCTCGGGATCGCTTCTCTATTCAAGAGCTTCCCTGAACTCTTCATGGGCATCAAACTGCTGGGCGCGGCCTATCTGGTCTTTGTCGGCGTCAAGATGCTTCGTGCGGCCATCATCAATCGCTACGCCGCAAGCATCACGCCCGAGGATAGCCCCCCTTCCCTCATCCGCGCCTTCCGCTCCGGTGCGATCACCAACCTGAGCAATCCCAAGACCGCCCTCTTCGTCTCGGCCCTGTTTGCTGCCGCGATGCCCGAGGGCATTTCCGTCTGGCTCGGCCTTGGCGGTGCGCTGACGATGGTGGCGATTTCCATTTTCTGGTACGGGATGGTGGCATTCGCTCTGACGACCCCGGCGGTATCCCGCCGCGCCATGCATCTGCGTCGCTGGATCGATGCCTTTGCGGGCGCTGCGTTCCTGCTGTTCGCCGGAAAGCTGGCGCTTTCGCGCGGCTAAAGCATCCGGTATCGCCTAGGGCATGAAGGGGACGAAGGCGAGCACGCCAAAACAGGCGGCGGCAACCAGACCGGAGAGCCAGCAATTGCGCTTCCAGTTCGGTCCCCGCAGTTTCCAATTGTCTCTGAAGACTTTGCCCGCCAGAACGAAGACCACCAGAATGATCATGCCGACGATGGGACTGGTTATGGCGAATTGGGACACGGGGCTGTCGACCTTACTGTTTTGAACATTGGAATCGCAGCCAATTTAGCCTAATGTCCAGCGGACGCAAGCCAGTTGACTTTGCAAGGGCCAATCAACCCCAGTGACCAACACTTCCCCTCCTCAAGACCTGTTTGATCGCGGCACGCCCTCCATCCTTCGGCTGGCTGGATATCTGTCCGTTTCCGGGTTGCTGGCAACCTCGGCCATTCTGATCGACGCCAACATGGTTGCGCCCGTGGGAGACGAGACCCTTGCCGGTCTCGGCCTGTGCGCGGGTCTCTATGGGATCTTCATGGCGCTGCTCTTCGGCCTCGGCTCGGCGGCACAGATCCTGCTGACGCGGGCCTATGGCGCTGGCGACATGGCTCTCTTCTATCGACGGCTGTTCCGCATTCTGGCCCTTGGCCTCGGACTGAGCCTCATCCTCGTCTTGCTGTTCCGCTTCAATATCAATTTTCTTGTCGATCATCTCGCCACCACGTCTGGCGTCGGCTTTGCGGCCAAGCGCTATCTGGAGCTGATGGTCTATGGCCTACCGATCAGCTTTGTCGCCTATCTCCTCTCCCTGTCCTTCGATGTGAGGCGTCAGGCCACGCGAGAGCTCAAGGGCTATGCCATTGAATTGCCTCTCAACATCATCCTCAATGCGCTTCTGATCTACGGCTGGTTTGGCGCACCGGAACTGGGTGTTCAGGGCGCTGCGGTTGCCACGCTGATCAGTCAGGGTGCGCGCCTTGTCTATCTGATCGTGCTGACCTTGGCCGACTTTCATCAGAACGGCGACAGAACCGCCTCGGCCGAGCAAGTTGCGGATCGCTCCATTCTCATTCCGGTGACCTTCAACGTCGCCTCGCTGATTGTCGGCTCGCAGGGCTATAACCTGATGTTCTCGCAGTTGCCCTATCTTTCTTTTGCGGCACTGGCGCTGATGGTTCCGTGGCTGTCGGTCTCGAATGTTCTGGGGCGAGCGGTGGCGCTCTCGGCAACGATCTCCTGTGCCGATCTACCGCCTGAGAGCGACAGGCTGAAGCAAAGCGTCGGGGCGATCCTCAAGGCCCTCAGAATTCTGGCCCCCCGGCTTGCGCTCATCTTTGTTGGTGTCACCCTCGTCGTGGGTGGCGTCAGCTGGCACATTTCCGGGGCGGTTCGGCTCAATTTCATGCTGCTCATCCCCTTTGCCGGGTGCCTTGTGGTCATCCGCACGGCGTCCGTAACCATTGGTGCCATTCTCAGAGCGACCGGCTGGCCACGCTGGGTGACACGGGTTCAGGTGGGGCTGCAATGGGGGTTCGGTCTGCCGCTGCTTTTGCTCTTGAGCCTTTTGTACGAGCTTCCGCTTTATGTTGCCTTTGGCGTGCTTTTGCTTGAAGAAAGCATCAGAGCAGGTATCATGTGGCGCAAATTGAACCGCTCCATCGACATCCGGATTTCTTCATGATTTTCGCTTTCCAGCGACCAGCCCTTTCTACCCTATGGACTGGCCTCCGGCACGCCGTTGCCCGGTCATCTGTGTCATCACTCTCCAGTCTGATGCTTGCAGGCGTCCTATTGGTGTCGACATCGGCGTCAAGTCACGCCCTTCGTCTATCCTCCTACAAGGACCGCCTGTTCCGCTATCCGGACGTGCTCGAAAGCCGCTATGGTGGCGACCTCGTTCGGGTCGACTACAAGGCGCAGCGCGACATCAATGATCGGGACGAGCTGCCGGTCAAGAAGGTGAAAAGCTATTACATCTCCTTCAAACCGAACAGCAGTCAGGCCACGTTTGACTACAGCGTCAATGGACGTGCCCTCAAATATGAGGCCGTCGGCAAGACCGCAGGTGGCGCTGATATCATCGTCGTCTATCTGCACGGCAAAGGCGGCAACCGGCATCAGGGGGTGGATGACTGGTCCTTCGGCGGCAATTTCAACCGAATCAAGAACCTGATGGTGCGCAACAACGGGCTCTATATCTCGCCGGACTTCTCAGACTTTGGCGATCGTGGTGGCCAAGAGATCAAGGCCCTGATCGCCAGCCAGAAAGCCCGCTCACCCGGCGCGGCTGTGTTTGTCGCCTGCGGTTCGATGGGCGGTGAAATCTGCTGGCAGATTCTGGCCGATGCCAATGCTGCGTCTATGGTTGATGGGCTGTTGCTGCTTGGCGTTGCCCGCAATGACACGCTTTTCTCCTCCGCAGCCTTCCAGTCGACAGGGGCCTCCATACCACTGTTCATCGGTCATGGCACATGGGACAGCGCTTTTCCGTGGAAGGGACAGCTCGACTTTTTCGAGACGGTCAAGACACTCAAGCCAACCTATCCGATCAGGCTCGCAATCTTCGAGACTGGCAAGCATGGCACACCGATCCGGATGCTGGATTGGCGCGACACGCTGAACTGGATGCTGTCGCTCAAAAACTAGCGCGTCATCGCGTCTGGCAGACCGGAGTGAGGGCTTTTGTGCTTTCGCTCATCGATAAAGTGTGCGAAGGATTTGAGATATCCTTCCCGCTTCGTGTTCACGCACGGCACTGCCTCATTCCAAGTTCGCCCCGATGAAGACCAATCAGACCATTCTCGCCTTTGCCCTTCTTGCCACCGCAACCCTGGCCTGGAGCGGCAATATCGTCATCGGACGCGCCGTGCGAAGTGATCTGCCACCGTTGGGCATGTCCTTCTGGCGCTGGGCGTTGTGCTGTGGCGTCCTGTTGTTCTTCACCGCGCCGAAATTCAAGACCAACTGGCCGGTGATCAAACGGGAATGGAAGCTGCTGACGGCCATGTCGGCTCTTGGCATTGCCGCCTTCAACCCACTGCAATATCAGGCGCTTCATACGACGACCGCCATCAACGTCACGCTCATTCTGGCGACAAGTCCGGCCTTCATTTCGCTGTTTTCGGTCATTTTCCTCAAGGATCGCATCGGCTGGGCGCAGATCGCGGGCATCATCGTGTCCTTTGTTGGCGTGGCGATCGTCATCACCCACGGCAATCTGGAACGGCTGCTTGAGGTGACCTTCACGGTCGGTGACATCTGGATGGTGGCGGCGGCTCTGGTCTGGGCTGGCTATTCGATCACCGTGAAGATGCGCCCTGACACCCTCGACCCGCTCGTCATGCTGACCCTGATCACCGGCGCGGGGGCCGTCATGCTTTTGCCGCTCTATGTCTGGGAAAGCCTGACGATCAAGGCTATGCCGGTGACGCCCCTCTCGATGATGACCGTTGCCTATATCACCTTCATTGCCTCGCTGCTGGCCTACGCGAGCTACAACAAGGGTGTCAGTCTGATCGGACCGGCCAAGGCCGGTATTTCCATTCATCTGATGCCCGGCTGGGTGGCCATTCTCGCCGTGGCGTTCCTTGGCGAGCGGTTGCAAGGCTATCATATCCTAGGCATCGCTTTTATCGGGCTTGGCATCCTGCTCAACAGCCGCCGCGTGCGCTGAAAGCCCTGATCGTCACACAGCAGCGTCCAAAGTCCTTTATGTTCGACCGAAATGTGCCTGCTCGATTTGTGGAACCAGATGCCCTGTGACCGGGTTCCCTTACGAAAGACACCGGATAATTGCTTGCGGAGAGGAGATAAAATTCATTTCTTCCTCTGCAATTTGATTCAAATCTATGTTCGCCACGCAATGACAACGTTAAGGTTGCACAATATTCGACCTGGAGTCTGCAATATGAAAATCGATACCATTGCCTGCCAACCCATCGCAGGGCAGAAACCCGGCACCTCCGGACTTCGCAAGAAGACCCGGGTGTTCATGGAGCCGGGATATCTTGAGAATTTCATCCAATCGGTGTTCAACGCCATCGATGGAGCAGAAGGCAAGTGCTTCGTCGTGGGAGGCGATGGCCGATATTTCAACCGTCAGGCCATTCAGACAATCCTGAAGATGGCAGCAGCCAATGGCGCGGCGAAGGTCATTGTCGGGCAGAACGGCCTGCTCTCGACGCCCGCAGCCTCGAACCTCATTCGCAAGAACAAGACCAATGGAGGTCTCATTCTGTCAGCCAGCCACAACCCCGGCGGCATCGATGAAGACTTCGGCGTCAAATACAACGTTTCCAACGGCGGTCCGGCACCGGAAGGCGTCACCGAAGCGATCTATGATCAGACCTGTTCGCTGAGCGAGTATAAAATTGCTGATGCGCCCATGGTGGATCTGGCTTCGATTGGCGAAAGCAAGATGGGCGATATGACCATTCAGGTCGTTGATCCGGTGAAAGACTACAAGGAGCTTATGGCCTCCCTGTTCGACTTCGTGCACATTCGCAACCTGTTTGCCGGTGGCTTCACCATGGTGTTCGACGCCATGCACGCGGTCACGGGTCCCTATGCCAAGGCGATCCTTGAAGGGGCACTTGGCGCGCCCGAAGGCACCGTCATCAATGCCACCCCGAGCGAAGACTTCGGCGGCGGTCATCCCGACCCCAACCCGGTCTGGGCCAAGAGCCTGATGGATCTGATGATGTCGGCCAATGCGCCCTGTTTTGGCGCCGCCTCGGATGGTGATGGCGACCGCAACATGATCATCGGACGTCATGCCTATGTCACTCCGTCGGACAGTCTGGCGCTTCTGGCGGCCAACGCCCACTACGCTCCGGCCTATCGTGATGGCCTGTCGGGCATCGCCCGGTCCATGCCGACGAGCGCGGCCTGTGACAGGGTTGCCGCGAAGATGCATATCGGAATCTATGAGACCCCGACGGGCTGGAAATTTTTCGGCAACCTTCTTGATGCGGACAAGGTTACGATCTGTGGTGAGGAAAGCGCGGGCACCGGCTCCAACCATGTTCGCGAGAAGGACGGTCTGTGGGCGGTTCTCCTTTGGCTCAACATCCTTGCGGAGCGGCGTGAGCCGGTGAAAGACATCCTTCTCGATCACTGGATGACCTTTGGTCGCGATTATTATTCTCGCTATGACTATGAAGCGATCCCGACCGATGCGGCCAACAATCTGATCGACGGGTTGCGCGCCCAGCTCGACAGTCTGCCGGGCAAGAGCTTTGCCGGTCTTGCCGTGACCAAGGCAGATGAGTTCGCCTATAATGACCCGGTCGATGGTTCGGTCAGCACGGGACAAGGCCTCAGGGTCTGGTTCGAAGGCGGGGCGCGGACCGTATTCCGTCTGTCCGGCACCGGCACAGAAGGAGCAACCTTGCGCGTCTATCTCGAGCAATATGTGGATTCACACGGCGATCACAGCCTTGACCCGCAAGTCGCGCTCAAGGGCGTTGTTGCCGCCATGCTCGAGCTCACGGACCTTGCCAATAGCATCGGGCGCAGCGAGCCAAACGTCATCACCTGATGCACATCGGCTTTCGGTCCTTCTGATACGAAACAAAAAAAACGGCGCTTCTTTCGAAACGCCGTTTTTTCATATCCAGTTGGCCGGAGATCACCCCACCTTGCGCACTTCGACAAGGAAGTCGACCAGTTCCTTGCGCAGATTGTCGAGGCCTCTTTCCTTCTCGACCATCTTCTCGGAGACGGCGAGCACATTGAGAGCCGTTTTCTCTGTCGCGGCTGTCGCCTCGTTGACCTCGCTGATCCCGGCACTGACATGCTGGGTTCCACCGGCGGCTTCTTCGACATTGCCTGCGATTTCCTTGGTGGCCGAGCTCTGCTGCTCAACCGCTGCTGCAATCGCGGCAGAGATTTCGCTGACCCGTTCAATGGTCGCGGAAATCTCGTCGTTGGCACGCACGGCCCGCGAGGTGGCAGCCTGAATGCCGTCGATCTGACGGGCGATCTGTTCTGTAGCGTTCGCTGTCTGGGTGGACAGGCTCTTGACCTCCTGAGCCACGATGGCAAAGCCCTTGCCCGCTTCGCCTGCTCGCGCCGCCTCGATGGTGGCATTGAGGGCCAGAAGGTTTGTCTGTGCGGCAATGTCGGAGATCAGCGCAATGACGTCACCGATTTCCTGCGAGGCGCTCGCCAGACCCGAGATCTCACCACTCATGTCGTGGGACTTGTCGACCGACTGGCGGGCGATGTCGGAACTGTTCACGACCTGTGCGTTGATTTCGGCGATCGAGGCACTCAGTTCCTCGACGGCAGATGCGATCGACTGCATGTTGGTCGATGCCTCTTCGGCGCCGGACGCGGCCACAAGGGACTGTTCCTTGGCGCTGTTGGACGCCTGGGACACTTGCCGTGAGGAATCCTGGAGCTCCTTGATCATCGTGGTCATGTCACCGACGATATTCTCGAGATCGGTTTCGAACCGCGCACCGAGCTCGCAGAAGCCATCATGACGCTGCTTGATCTGATAGGTCGCCTTGTTGATGCTCTCCGCAGCGGCCTTGAAATTGCCGATCATGCCCTTTTCCGCGATCAGGCGGAAATGCTGGTTGCGAGAGACATAGTCGAGACAGGCTTTGGATTCCCTGATGTAGGCATCCGTGCGGTCGATCAACTGGTTGATTGCATGCATCAACTCGGCGGTTTCACCCCGTTCCGGGATATTCAAGATCCGGGCTTCGAAATCTCCTTTGGAGACGGCGTTGCAAACCTCAATGGCTCTTCTGATCGAAGCCTTCTTGCTTCCAAATGTCATTGGCTCATACCCCAAAAACCCAACTAATCTCTGTGGTGAAGTCCACAGATTCTTCTGACTGCTGCCTTAACGATAGCCGCGCCTTCTGCGCTGTCCCAACGTTACGATGAACTCGGTATATTCCACGCCCTTTTCCGCAAGCACATCATTGAGCGCCTTTTCGCTGGCGAGCAGGCCGTCCTTGCGGTTGGTGTGCTGACCTTCGATGGAGCGCAGCTTTGCGTAGAGCGGGAAGACTTCCTTTTCGAGGATATCCCGGTCCGGCACACGCCGGTTGGAGTGATATCCCACCACCTGACCATCAACACTCAGGCTCGGTGTCACGTGGGCATAGACCCAATAATTGTCACCGTTCTTCGCCCTGTTGTTGACGTAAGCAAAAATTTCCTTGCCCTGTTCTATCGAACCCCAGAGCAGCTTGAAAATGCAGCGGGGCATTTCCGGGTGGCGAATCATGCTGTGTGGCTGGCCCAGCACCTCTTTTTCGGTGTATCCCGAAAGCTCGAGAAACGGGCGATTGGCATAGGTAAGGCGCCCTTTGAGATCCGTTTTGCTGACAATGATCTCATCTGGATCAAAGAATCTCTCAACACCTGATGTAAAATCTGACTGTCCCATAGCGAAAGCAACACCTGACAAGTAAAACAAGCTATGCCTTTTCAACCGTACCGGAGGCAACCAAAGGCATTTCAACTAACCGATAGTCTTCATATGTCTAGTTAAAAGATGTTTAAATCAATGTATGTCCAAATTTATTAAGCCATTTACTCTCTGTCCGACCCTGTACAAAATTTTATTTCGAATATATGGAGGCAATATTTTTATTTCTTACTCATGCAAAATTGGACAAGTGTTCAATTTTTACTTTGAAATTTATAAAAACTCATTATTTTTTTGGCATAAATTACGCACAACTACCTATTTGGAGGTCAAGTAAAATTCCTGATTGAACATATAAATAGACACTCTCATGAAGAGAAGTCTGTAAGACAATCGCTAATTGTGACAGGATTTGAAGGACATAGTCACTTCTGCTAAGCATAGGCAGCAACGACAACCAGAGAGCGAAAGCGCTTTCATCGGCTCAAGGGGCCGTCAATCAGCATGGCAAGCTTGAAATTCGATCAGACCTTCCTCACCGACCATGGCGTCGCCAAAGAGATTGCTCCGGGTGTCCGCAGGCTGACCTGTAACAATCCCGGCCCCTTCACCTTTAGTGGTACCAACAGCTACATTATTGGCGAAGGCGAGGTTGCCGTTCTTGATCCAGGGCCTGTGGATTATGCACATGTCAATGCGCTGCTCGACGCGACAAGGGGCGAAAAAATAAGCAAAATCCTGATCAGCCACACCCATTCGGATCATTCACCGGGTGCAAAACTGCTTCAGGATCGTTGTGGCGCTCCGATCTATGCGGAGGGTCCCCATCGCCCTGCCCGACCGTTGCATCTGGGTGAAATCAACGCGCTTGACGCTTCCGGTGATCGGGACCTTGTCATTGATCACCTGATCAGGGATGGTGATCGGATAGAGGGCAAGGGCTGGGCGCTCGATGTGCTCCATCTTCCCGGGCACACGGCCAACCATCTGTGCTTTGCATTCGCAGACGGCAGCGGCATGTTTTCAGCTGATCACGTCATGGCATGGTCGACGTCGATTGTTGCCCCGCCGGACGGGTCGATGGAAGATTATATGAGCAGCCTCGACAGACTGATGGAACGGGACGACCCTGTCTACTGGCCTGGGCATGGTGTTGCCCTCCACGATCCTTCCCCTTTCCTGATCGGGTTGAAGGAGCATCGGGTAAAAAGGGAGAGCGCGCTTCTCGACCGGCTCGCTGCAGGAGATGAGACCATCGCCGAGATGGTGGCCGTGGTGTACAGGGACGTTGACCGCGCCTTGCACGGAGCGGCCAGCCTGTCGATGTTCGCTCAGTTGGAGTATCTGCTGACACGCGGACATGTCGAATGTCTCGATGAGGTACCAGACCTCAAGGCCCGTTACAGATTGACCAAGTAGCCTTCAACTCTTTCCCCCTCATTCAGGTCAGGTTGTGGCCTTGATCAGTTCCTTGGGTTTTGGTCTCGGCATCGGGCCTTGCTGCAAGCGACGCTGGCGCTCGATTTCCTCAAGCTGCAATTCAAATGCTGCGATCCCCTGCTCAACGCGCTGTTCAACCGAACTGATGAAGCCGGTGATGCTGTTGGCATTGCGGCCAAAGTCATGCGGGCCCCACAAGCTGGCCGAGCGCATGTCGAGAACGGTTCTTTCGTCGCCATCAGGGCGCAGGCGGATGGCAACGACATAGCGCAGCCCGGTGATCATCGAGCGGTAGTAGGCCTCGAATCGAGCCCCGTCCTGAGCCTGTGCATGGTCCGTTGCCGAAATCAGCTGCCATTTCTGCTTGGCAAGTTCATCGGCGACCAGCAGATAGACCACCTCGATGGGGTGATCGATGCTGATGCTTGCCAGTTCCGGATAAGCCAGCGCCTGCTTTTCTCGCTCGGCAAGACTGACGACGTCAAGGCTGTTGTCCGCATCCTCACGCATTTGCCAGGCCGCTTCGAACTCTGGCGGGTCGACAGGATTTGTGGAGAGATCGGAGAATGCCGGGCGCGTGAAATAGAGATAGGCCAATGCGAGCGCGGGCAAGATGACGACAAAGCTGCGCAGAAGGGTCCCCAAAATGCGATTGCCGCCGATGTGCCCTTCAAACCAGATCGCGGGAAAGGCCGCAAGACTGACAAGAATGGCCAAGAGCGCCAGTAGAAGGGACGCACCAAAGCAATAGATCGCAAGAGACGGGTGCACCCCACCAAAGCGCATGAGGAGAAAAGACAGAATGGCCACCGGTATGGTCAGCCGTGCCAACCACAGGGCCCAACGGGCCAACCGGGAGGTTTTGAATTTATAGACCCCTGCCATATAGGACACTTTTCCCCGACTGCGACTCAAAGATACTCGCTGCGCGCCCGCTCGCGGCGCAGATCTGTTCGGCACTCAGCATAAATCCTATCTGAGATAATCTCAATTCTTCGCTGCACCCACACAATAAAAAAGCAGAAGGCATCACACCTTCTGCTTTTCGTAAGTGAGCCGGGGAGAAAACCGGATCAGGCTGCGACGGCCCAGCGCTTGGCGCTTGCCGCGACATGCTCGCCGAACTTGGCGGCCGTGCGGTGATCGGTTGCCTGCGGCGCAACATCTGCACCCTGATCGGTGTTGGCCTGAGCCATCAGACCGGTTGCGGCACCAAGACGGTTTAGGTCTTCGACACTGGCGGTTGAGCTGTTGTTGCCGGGCAGAATGCCGAGCGGCACCCAGACCATGCTGTGCTGAGCAGCAAAGACCTGCAGCTGAATGAGGGTATTGAGCTTGTCGCCAGACTGGGAACCGGACACAGTGAAGCCGGCTGCGATCTTGTCTTTCCAACCCTGTGTGAACCAGACCTTGGAGCTCTCGTCCATGAACATTTTGAACTGGCCGGAGACGGAACCCATGTAGGTCGGGCTGCCAAAGATGATGGCGTCGGCGGCTGCCATCGCGTCCCAATCCTTGTTTTCGTCGTCCGCCTTGATGAGGGTGGCTTTCACGCCTTCAACGCTTTCTGCGCCCTGTGCAATGGTCTTGGCGATGGTTTCGGTGTGGCCGTAGCCGCTGTGGTAGACAACAACCACAGATGTTTCGCTGGTTTCTGACATGTCTTAAATCCTTGCCTTTACCGCTTCTGTCGAGCGGTTTTTCAATTCTTGTAGCCCTTGGATCGGAGGAGGATCCATCAATCTCTGAACAATAAGGATTGCTCTTATTAGTTCAAATGCATTATAACCATCATTACTATGAAAAATATCGATTATTTGTCCCTTGACGGACGCTCGCTCTATATGCTGAAGCTCATTTACGAGCATCGCTCTGTCACCGAAACAGCCCGCATTCTGGGGGTAACCCAGTCCTCGGTGAGCCACTCGCTCGACCGGCTGCGCGGCCTGTTGGGCGATCCGCTGTTCATCAAGGTTGGCCGCTCCATGGTACCGACCGAACGGGTCGAGGCGATGGCTGATGAAATCGACCTCGTTCTTGAGAATATCGAGTCCCTATTTCATCATTCTGACTTCGATCCGGCCAAATCCAAAGATCGCTTCTCCATCGTCTGTAACGACTATGAGCATGATCTGCTCGTACCTTCCATTTTCGAACGGTTGAAAAAGGAAGCACCGGACAGCACCTTGCGCACCCATCAGCAAATGCTGGCTGGCAACAAGCATCTGAAATCTGGCATGGCGGATCTGGAGCTTTGCCCCTTCCCGCCGGAGGACGCCTCGGACATCGTGGTCACGAAGCTCTGCTCGGACCGCTCGATCACCTATTACGATGCATCGATGCGCGAGGCGCCTCGAACCCTAGACGACTTCTGCGCGTCCGAACATGCCATTCTTTCATTTGGCAGCAATGAAGCCACAAACATTGATGAAGCGCTCAGCAAGTTGGGGCGAAGCCGCAAGGTCTCCTATCTGGGGCCGACCTTCAATTCGGCCGCCATGGTCGTCAGGGGTACGCGCATGCTGGTCACGGGGCCGTCGCGCATGGCATCGACCATCTTCCGTGGCCTCTCGTGGGTGGAGGCGCCTCTGGAGCTGGAACCCAGTCACTTTTTCATGGTCTGGCATGTTCGCAACCGGCATTCACCGCGCCATAAATGGTTCCGCGAATTGGTGAAGTCTGTCGCACGGGATCTGCCCGAGTTGAGCGAGGCCTGCCAGAAAGTGTTGGCCGAACGCTCCCGTCAGGCCGAAGAGCAAAATGAGCGACAAGCGTCTGGTTCGCAATGACCCACGACCCGGATAGAATGAACGAGACCGAACCGATGATCAGGCTTGCCACCAAGTCTGATCGCCAAGCCATCGCGCAATTGCAGTTGGAGAGCTGGCAAACAACCTATCACCATCACCTGCCCAACAGCTATCTTACCGGACAAGCGGCCATTGATCTTGCGGATCATTGGCAGAGCATGCGTCTTGGTGCGGACGAGTTCGTGCTTGTTGCCTTCCGAGAGGATTGTGAGGGACTCGCAGGCTTCATTGCAGTCACGTGCCGACCCGATCCTTTCATTGACAACCTCCACTGTCAGCCATCCATGCGCTCCAGAGGCACGGGCCGCGCCCTCATGTCGGCAGCCTTCGAACGCCTTAGGGACATGGGCAAGACGTCAGTCTCGCTTACCGTTCTTGTCGGCAATGATCGCGCTAAAGCCTTTTACTTAAGGCTCGGCGCGACTGTCGGTCCGGTGCGGCGGGAAGCCATTGGCGGCTATCCAGTTGACACCGAACGCCTTTACTGGACGCGTTTTTGAATGAAATTGCGCGTAATTCACATGGAACCTTAGTTTTAGACAAAATGCTCAAAAAAGTTGTATTTTTGTCAATGGCAATCAAAAATATATACAGAAGTCTATTTTCTACAGCAAAATGCCTAAGTTAAAACACTTACGTCATAGTGATAAATGACAAGGGTTTTTAATTTCTCTTGGTTCCAATAAACTCATTATATTCCGCAAGTTATTCCAGACTATCCGGTTAATCCAATTTTTACAGCTTTCGCTTTTTAATAGTAACAAAGCTATGGCTACAATTGCTTTTTGTTGAACCTGTCGACGCGTGCGAAATACTTCGTCGGAAGGTTAGGGGACACAACAAAATCGGGTGAGATTGTAGCTGATTACAAACAGGGAAAGGGGCCTGACGCTGGAGTCAGGTGTGCGGCATATGTCCCAAAGTCAGCCGAGTGAGGTCATCTTGAACCTCGGCCCATCAGATTTGATGGAGCTGGCTGTTCCACTATGGATTTTTGACGTCGACAAAGCCCAGGTCGTCTGGGCCAACGAAGCGGCTCGCTATCTTTGGCAAGCCGAAACGCTCAACGAACTTTATCAGCGGAACATGCGCGCCGACATGAGCAGCTCAATCGAGGGCCGCCTGTCGCAATATAAGGAAGTGCTCGAGGATGCCGACAAGACATTCCGGGAACTCTGGACACTCTATCCCAACGGCCAGCCTGCGACCTATCAGATTTCAATCCGCCGCTATCGGCTGGAAGACCAGCGCATCGGCCTTTTGTGTCAGGCGAGCGCGGAACAAGACCATGTTCCCGAACAGATGAGAAGCGCCGAGGCGCTTAATCATATCCCGATCAGCATCACCCTGTTTACGCGGGAAGGCTCGCTTCTTTATGCGAACACCGAAGCCAACCGGGTTTATGGCTGGGGTCAGTCGCCGCTGAGCGACCTCTTCACCAACGATGATGTCTTCGCCGACGCGCTTGCCGATGCAGGGGTGCATGGTCATGCAACGCATTGCTGCCAGTTGCCGACCCTTGACGGTTTTCGCTGGCGGGAAATCTCGATCCGCGCCTGCCGTGACTCGGTGAGCGGTGTACCTGCCTTCATCTTGTCGGACATCGACATCACGGATCAAAAGACCCAGCAGCAGAAAATCACCTATCTGGCGCACCATGACATTCTGACTGGTCTGCACAGCCGGAACTATGTGAACCACTATTTCCCGAAACTGCTCTCGAAGGCCAAGATCTCCGGAGATCGGCTGGCGATGCTGCTGATCGATCTGGACAATTTCAAGACCATCAACGACACGCTCGGGCATCTGTCCGGTGATGGGTTGCTGATCCATGTCGCCCGCCAGATCAAGACGGTGATGCGTGGGCGCGGCCATATCGCCCGGCTCGGAGGGGACGAATTCACGATCCTGATGCCGTTCGAGGACACTGCGGAGCTCGATCTCTTCTGCAAGGAAATCCTTAGAACCATCTCGTCGGAAGTGAAGCTGAACGACCATGTACTGAGCACCTATGCGTCCATCGGCATCAGCCTATTCCCGGAACACGGCACTGAATTGCCATCCCTGATGCAACATGCAGATCTGGCCCTCTATGAAGCCAAGGACGAGGGTCGGAAAACCTTCCGCTACTACCGCCCTGCCCTGCAGCAGGCAGCCCTTCTCAAGCGCACACTCGAGAAGGATCTGACGCGGGCGATCAAGGAGCGCGAGTTCCGCCTTTATTATCAGCCGCGCGTCGATTGCATCAGCCAGAAAGTGCTCAGTGTCGAAGCCCTGATGCGATGGTATCACCCGAACCAGGGGGTGATCTCGCCAGCTGTCTTCATCGAAACGCTTGAGGAAACCGGCATGATCCATCAGGTCGGTGACTGGATCATTTCGCAGGCTGGTTATGATCAGAAAGTCCTGACCGACAATGGCTATGACATTCCGATCTCGATCAACGTGTCCGCGGAGCAGTTCGCGCATGCCAACTTTGTGACGCGCCTCAAGGACAATCTGCGCAAAACCGGTTGCGACTCGAGCAGGATCGAAATCGAGATTACCGAAAGCATGCTGATGGGGCACGGCTATGATGCCAAGGCGGTGCTGCTGGAGCTGCGCAAGGCAGGTTTTTCCATTGCCGTCGATGACTTTGGCACCGGATATTCCAATCTGGCCTATATCCAGTCCTATCCGATTTCCAGCCTCAAGGTGGATCGCTCTTTCATCCAGATGATTGAAGACCAGTCTTCCGTCGTCAATATGATCCTGTCCCTATGCCGACTGATCGGCGTGACGGCGGTGGCAGAAGGGGTGGAGACCATTGACCAGCTGGCATGGTTGCAGCTCAACCACTGCAACGAATATCAGGGCTATCTCTATTCCAAGCCCCGCCCGTTGCATCAGTTGCTGCATCTTCTGAACAATCCGCCCAACTGGGCGACCGGTGGCATGCTGGTGGGGTCCGACGAACAGGATCTCGCCTGGGCCTGATCTGATCTTTGTTCAATGGACGGATGCGGTTCTCAGCCCTTGGCTTCCGGATAGGGCCAGATGATCTTTTCGCCAAACCCCAGAGAATTGTCGACCATCTTGATGTAGTCCGGGACCAGCGACCAGATTGCCGCGTCCTGCAAGTCGATGTCCGGAAAACGTTTTGAAAAGGAAGTTCTGGCAGCAACCGCGTCCTCTCCTTCCAGACTGACTGTGAAGCCGGAAATCTGCAGGCCGCGGATTTTCTCGATTTCCAGTTCCTGACGCGCGATGGTCGCGGCGACTTCTGCATTGAGCAGAGCTGCCTTGCCGTGCCGCGTCTCCTTCGACGAGAGATAGATCAGCCGCCCGCGATCCTCATCAAAAGCGTAGAACACGCTTGCGGCCCATGGTGATCCGTCCGAGACGGTCGCCAGTGACATGACATGATGGTCACGCAAGAATGCGTCGATATCTTTTGTGAAAATCGCCTGCATGGCGCACTCCTGTGTGAGGCTACGAAAGAATTGTCGGGGTGGGCCCTTCAAAACTGTGCTTCAAATATGGCGCCTTCAAGCCCGCACCAGTGCCTTATTTGTAAAATGGACGATCAGAGCTGGCAGCAAACGCAAATGTGATCGATCAGCTCCGATGCGATCATTCATGACATGACACTGCCGAGCAAATGCTCTAGGCTCCGACTGTCTGAGAAGCCGGTCTTCTCAACACCCGTATCTCATTCCTGAAATCTCGTGCCGGATCGGACATGTCGAGCCACGTCTTGCGCCTTCTGCTTTTCTGCCTTCTGGGCTTCGGCATTCCGTTGGCATCGTCCGTGGGAATGGCCAAGGAACGCGAGATCAAGCGGATCGGTGTTCTTGATTTTCTGGGAGCTGACCATTCCCTCGCCCATTGGGCGTCGACCGCCGAGAGCCTCGACAAAGCCTTTCCAGACATCACCTTCGAACTCGAAGCCCTCGACATCCAGGCGCTGGATGCCGCCCTCAAGGAACAGCGTCTCGATTTCGTGATCACCAATCCGGGCAATTATGCCGAGCTGGAATATCGCTATCACATCAGCCGCATTGCGACGGCCGAGGAAGATCAGCCCGTCGCCTCCACGCTGGTCACCAATGGGGATTTTGAAACGCTGGAAGATCTCGTCGGCAAGCGCCTCGCCGTCGTGACACCGGAAGCCTTTGGCGGCTTTCAGGTGATATGGGCCGAGATGGACAAGGTTGATCCGTCCATTTCCCGCCGCATCGAGGTTGTGCCAACCGGCTATCCAATGCAAAGGGCCGTCAATGCCGTGCTTGATGGCAAGGCCGATGCTGCGGTCCTGCGGACCTGCACCCTTGAGCTGCTTCAGGAACAGGATCCCGAGCGCTATGGCTCCTTGCACGGGTTTGCCCTCCTTGACACGGATGAGACAGACTGTGCCGTTTCCAGTCCACTGTTTCCCAACTGGCCCTTTGCCAAGACCCGCAAGACCGATGCCGCTCTTGCCAAGCAGGTGGCGGTGGTGCTGTTGAGCATCCAGCAGGGCAATCTCTGGACGGTGCCGCTCGACTATCAAGCGGTGCATGACGTCTTGCGACAGCTCCAGATCGGCCCTTATGCCCGCACGGGGCCCATTTCCCTTGCCGATTTTGTCGAGGATTATGGCGAGTGGCTGCTGCTGATCGCTGCCGCGCTGATCTTCTGGGCCATCTATTCCGTTCGGATCGAAAGCCTCGTGCGCCGCCGCACCCGAGCGCTGAACGAAAGCAACGAGAAGCTGGTGCTGGAGATGGCCGAGCGCAAACGGGCAGAGGATGCAGACCGGCTGCATCGGCGCGAGTTGGAGCATGTCGCCCGCCTGTCCATTCTCGGGGAGATGGCCTCCTCGATCGCACACGAACTCAATCAGCCGCTGGCGGCCATTTCCAATTATGCGCAGGGCTGCCTGATGCGGATCACCGCCGGGCGCTTCACAAGGGACGACATGGAAGTGGCGAGCCGCGAAATCGCCCAGCAGGCCGACAGGGCAGCCTCCGTCATTCGCCGTATTCGCGCCTTCGTGCGCAATAAGGAAAGCCAGAAGGTCACGGTGGGCGTCGCGGGGCTTATCGCCGATTGTGCACCGGTGTATGAAGCCTCGGCCCATCGCGCCGGTGTCACCGTCGAAGTCACCATCGCCCCCGGCTTGCCAACCATCGAAGCCGACCGGATCCAGTTGCAGCAGGTGATCCTCAATCTCGTTCAGAATGCCATTGATGCCATGAAGGATACGGTACCGGATCAGAAACGGGTGCTTCTGTCAGCCACGCGCGCAGATGGCCCCGTGCCGGGAATCCATCTTACGATCAGGGATTTCGGGCACGGAATGGATGACGAGGGGCTTGGCCATTTTGCCGAAGCCTTCTATACCACCAAGGAAAACGGCATCGGGCTTGGTCTGGCGCTCAGCCGCTCGATTGTCGAGGCCCATGGCGGAACGATGCGCGCCAAGGCTCCGCAACAGGGCCCCGGCCTTGAGATCACGCTCTTTTTGCCAACGGGAGACCCTCAGTGAACGAAGATGCCGTCATTCATATCGTCGATGATGATCGGGCCGTTCGCGACGGTCTCGGCTTCATGCTCTCCTCGCTCGGTCTGACCATCAACACCCACGGCTCGGCCATCGAGTTTCTCGACAAGCTTGATGATGCGGTTGTCGGTTGCATTCTGGCCGATGTGCGGATGCCCGGTATGACCGGGCTGGAGCTGCTGGACGAGTTGAAGCGGCGGGGATGCGCCCTCCCCGTGATCATCATCACGGCGCACGCGGACGTGCCGATGGCGGTCCGCGCAATCCAGTCCGGCGCGCTTGATTTCTTCGAGAAGCCAGTCAATGGCATGGCACTTGTAGAGCGCATCAACGAAGCGCTGAAAGCAGCCCGAGCCAGTGCAGGAGACGCCCAGAAGAAAGCGATCATTGCCGAGCGCATCGCCAGCCTGACCGCGCGCGAGATCGATGTGGCCCGCGCCGTGATGGATGGCAAGCAGAACAAGCAGATCGCTGCCGACCTCGGAATCAGCCCCAAGACGGTGGAAATTCACCGCCACAATCTGATGGGCAAGATGGAAGCGACCACCACGGCAGACCTGGTGCGACAGCTTGTCACTGCCGATTGGCACCAGCTTTAGGGGTTAGCCCCTAATGCTCTTGGGTTTGCTCTGATTCACTCCTTTTCGCTGTCCCCGTAGGCTTGGTTCAAGACCCCGCCTTCCGCTCGTCTGCGCCCTGATCAAGGCCTTTGCGGAAGTCGGACAATCGAGGACCGGGAGCCTTTCGCATTGTTTTCAACGAAAGGCCTTGAGCGAAAGGACCAACCATGGACACCACACGCCGCCATTTTCTGGGATCGGTCGGCCAGGTGACTATTGGCGCTGCGGCGACAGTCGCGGGAGCCAACCACGCCAAAGCCAAGACCACATCAGCCACAGACGGCAACACAGGCTCATCGCCCCATTGGGGTATGGTCGTCGATCTGCGCAAATGCATCGGATGTCAGGCCTGCACCGTCGCCTGCGTAATGGAAAATGCCGTGCCGGAGGATTCCTTCCGCACCCATGTCTCCGTCTATGAGGTGCTCCAGGATGGCGGCGACCCTGCCATGGTCATGCTGCCGCGCCTCTGCAATCACTGTGACGAGCCGCCCTGCGTGCCGGTCTGCCCGGTCGAGGCAACCTACAAGCAGGAAGGCACCGGCGAAGTGCTGGTTGACGCCTCCCGCTGCGTGGGCTGCGCCTATTGCGTTCAGGCCTGCCCGTACGACGCGCGTTTCATCAACCATGAAACCCAGACCGCCGACAAATGCACCTTCTGCTTCCATCGCACGCAAGCCGGTCTCCTGCCTGCCTGCGTCGAAACCTGTGTCGGTGGGGCGCGCAACTTCGGCGACCTCAATGATCCGGACAGCATCGTCTCCAAGATGCTCAGGGAAAACGAGGTTTCGGTGCTGCGGCCGGAAATGCACACCGATCCCAACGTCTATTACATCGGGCTTGATGAAGCCCTGAGCGGCCGCGTCGCAGGGGAAGCTGCCTACAGACCGCCGCTTGTGTCCGATCTCGAACATCACGGGGAGAGCCGGTAATGCAGATTCAAGAACTCGTCGGTGCCGTTCATGAAGCCGCATGGCTTCCCTGGGCGGTCCAGTATTTCTTCCTCATCGGAATGTCGACCACGGCGCTCTTCATGACCCTGCCGGGCTTCGTCTTCGGCAAGACATCCCTGCTACCGATGGCACGCCTCGCCATGATCACCGCCGTGACGACCGGCATTGCCGGACCGGTGGCTTTGCTCGCTGACCTGCATCAGCCATTCCGGTTCTGGGAATTTTTCGTCTATACCCACGCCACCTCCTGGATGGCCTGGGGGTCATGGATCGTCATTTCCTATGTAACGCTCATGCTGCTCTACACATGGGCGGTGCACCGGCCTGCGCTTTATCGCTGGGGCAAGGAAGACTGGCGTTTTGCCTGGTTGTTCCGCTTCCTCGCGTTTGGCAGTGAAGCCAACAGTTTCGCCCGCCCGCTGGGCCTTGCTGCCAGCCTGTCGGCCATCGGCATCCTGACCTACACCGGTGCGGAAGTCGCCGTGGTCCATTCACGCCCGCTCTGGAACACTCCGCTGCTCCCCTTGCAGTTTGCTGCCACAGGTGCGGTTGGTGCTCTTGGCGTGATGCTCGTGCTTGGTCGCCTGTTGGCAACCGGCTCGGACACGGAAGCAAAGATGAACCGCTTCCTTGCGATCTGTCTTGCCGTTGTCGCCGTTCTCGGTGTTCTGTGGTTTGGTGTCGCCCTGTCCGGCCTCAGCCCGTCGCACAGCGAAGCGCTGGCATCGATCGCAGGCTTCCCCGTCTGGCAGATGATCGCCGTCTGGGCCTCCCTCGCGATTGCCATTCCCTTCGTGATCGCCCTGATCTCGCCCACCCACACGGGCTGGGTCACAGGCCTGATCGCCATCCATGCCGCATGGATGTTCCGCTGGACCGTCTTCATGGGCGGGCAGGCTGTGCCGAAGGTCGGATCCGGCCTCTATGATGCTCTGATGCCCACTGGCATTGACGGCATGATGGGTGTCATCGGCACCTTCGGGCTCTGGATCTTCCTGCTCATCGTCTACACCACCTTTGTGCCCTGGGCCGAAGCCGACGTACCGTCTGCACCGTCGGATGCGCCTTCTGCGCACCCCGTTCGCACCGTCTGAGGAGAGACCCCATGTCAACACGCCGCAACATACTCAAGGGCGCTGCCGCCATCGGAGCTCTGGGCGCCTTCGCCGCGGGATATGCAGAACCGGCCCAGAAACTTGTCAAAGGCAAATGGTCTGGTACTGTCCCACGCAAGAACGTGACGGGCAATGCTCCCGCCCCCGAATATACCGTCGCCGCCAATGGTGATATCGAACTCAACCCCGATCAGGCGGTCAGCTACGCCATGTGCATCGGCTGCACCACCATGTGTGGGGTCCGGGTCCGCGTCGACAAGAAAGCCAACAAGGTCCTACGCGTCTCGGGCAACCCCTATAACCCGCTCAGCACCACCGAGTTCCTGCCCTATGAGACCCCGGTCAAGGATAGCCTCGTCGCCATGGCTCATGCCGGGGCGAATGATGGCCAGCTCCGCCGCTCCACCGCCTGCGGTCGCGGCAATGCGGTGCTCGAACAGCTCGACAATCCACGCCGGGTTCTGAAACCGCTCAAACGCGTTGGACCTCGTGGCTCGGGCAAATGGGAGACCATCAGCTTTGAGCAATTGGTCGAGGAAGTCGTCGAAGGTGGCGACCTGTTCGGCGAAGGACAGGTTGCGGGCCTCAGAGAAATCCGCGATCTCGAAACACCAATCCGGGCCGATGCGCCCGAAATGGGCCCGCGTGCAAATGGCGTGGTCATGCTCAGCTCGGTCAATGATGGCCGCGACAACATGAACCTGAGGTGGCTCAAGCAAGGCTATGGCTCGACCAACTATGCCCGCCACGGCTCCTATTGCGGTGGCTCCTACCGCTCTGGCTCAGGCGCGATGTTTGGCGATGTCAAAGGCATGCCCCACGCCAAACCCGACTTCGAGGAAGCCGAGTTCATCATCTTCATCGGCACCGCACCGGGCAACGCTGGCAATCCGTTCAAACGCATTGGCGCACTCGTCGCCGAGGCCCGCAGTGGTGGCAAGCTCGATTGTGTGCTGGTTGATCCGGTCCTCAACCATGCCCAGAGCGGGCCGGCTGGCGACCGGTCCCGTTGGCTGCCGATCATTCCCGGCACCGACGGGGCTCTCGCCATGGCAATGATCCGCTGGATGTTCGAGAATGACCGCATCAATGCGGGCTACCTCGCCCAACCATCCAAGGAGGCAGCCGATGCTGCAGGCGAAGCCAACTGGACCAACGCGACCCATCTGGTGATCACCGACGAGGGCCACCCTCGCATGGGCAAGCTGCTGCGTGCCTCCGACATGGGGCTGGAATTCGAGGGCGATGCCTATTCGGACGCCGATGCCTATATGGTGGCCTCGGATACCGGGCCGATGCCCGTTGGCTCGAGCGAAGCGCCGCTGTTTTTTGATGGCACGGTCGACGGCAAGGATGGCCCGATTGCGGTGAAAACCTCACTCACCCTGCTGCGTGAGGAGGCCATGGGTCGCTCTCTTGAGGACTATTCCTCGGCCTGCGGCATTCCCGTCGCCTCCATCACCGATCTCGCCGACAAGTTCACCAGCCATGGCCGAAAAGCAGCGGTGAACAGTCACGGCGGCATGATGAGCGGCTCGGGCTTCTACAATGCCTTCGCCCTGATGATGCTCAACACGCTCATCGGCAACCTCAACTGGAAAGGCGGCACTCTGATGCTCGGAGGCTGGTATCCGGATACCAATGGCCCAGCCTATGACCTAAGCAAAGTGAAGGGCGCCGTCAAACCCAAGGGGCTGCCCTTGGGGCGCAACGTGCCTTACGAGAAGACCAGCGAGTTCAAGGCCAAGAAAGCGGCTGGCAAGCCCTTCCCTGCCGATGGTCCATGGTATCCCAATGCACCGGGGCTGGCGACCGAATGGTTCTCCTCGATGGTCAATGGTTACCCCTACAACATCGAGGCGCTGATCCTGCGCAACGCCAACCCGGTCTATGGCATTGCCGGCATCGAGCATCTCGTGCCGAAATTGAAAGATCCCAAGGTGGTGCCGCTGTTCGTCTCCATCGATCCTTTCATCAACGAAAGCTCGGCCCTTGCCGACTACATCGTGCCGGATACGGTGATGTATGAAAGCTGGGGCTTCGTCAAACCCTGGAACGGCGTGCCGACCAAGGTCACCACGGCCCGCTGGCCGGTGGTGGAGCCCAAGGTCGAAAAGACTGCGGATGGCGTGCCGATTGATGTCGACATGTTCCTGATCGCCACTGCCAAGCGCATGGGCCTGCCCGGATTTGGCGATGAGGCCATCCCCGATAAAGATGGCACCATGCATCCGCTCAACCGGCCGGAGGATTTCTATCTGCGCGGTGCGGTGAACGTTGCCACCGTTGGCGGATCAAGCGTTGCGGATGCGAACGATGAAGATCTTGAGGTTACGGGCGTCTCCCGCATCCGGGCCCAGCTGGAAGATGTACTCAAGCCCGACGAATGGCGCAAGGCAGCGGCAATCTACGCCAAGGGCGGACGCTATGAGAACAAGGATCTGAGCTACAAGGGCGACAAGGGGAGCCATCCCTTCAAGCAGCCGATGCAGGTCTACAACGAGGGCGTCGGCAGTGCCCGCAACGCCATGACGGGCAAACGCTCTCCGGGCGTGCCGACATGGCGCGAGGCGGAGTTTGCCGATGGCCGGAGGGTCGCTGATCTCTATCCGGCGAGCGAATGGCCTGTGAAGGTCATCAGCTTCAAGTCGCCGTTGCAGAACTCATACTCGGTCGGGGCCAAGTCGCTCTTGAGGATCACCTCCAGTAATCCGGTCAATGTGGGCCGTGATCTGGCCCAGGCCCTCGGCATCGAAACCGGTGACCGGGTTCGCCTGACCACACCGGGTGGCAGCCTTGAGAGTGTTGCCGTCGTTCGCGAAGGGGTGGCCGGTCACACCGTCGCCATCGAGCATGGCTTTGGCCATCGCGGCTTCGGCGGCAGCGACATCACCATCGATGAGCACACCCTGCCCTCCGATCCGCGCCTTGCGGCCGGAGTGTTGCAGAATGATCTGGGTCTGATGGACCCGACACGCGACAAGCCCGGGGTCTGGGTCGACCCGATCTCCGGGGCTGCAGTTCGTCAGGCTCTGCCTGCCAAACTGGAACGTCTCTCCTAAGACGCAAACCGCGCAAACGAACCTCGATCTCGCAAGGGACCGGGGTTCCCTTTCTTCAAGGTCAATCCTTCAAGGAAACAATCCATGTCCTGCATCGATCCCCATGGCCGCTCCATCGATTATGTGCGCCTGTCGCTGACCGACCGATGTAACATGCGATGCTTTTATTGTCTGCCGGAGGGATCGCACCACTTCCTGCCGAAAGATCACTGGCTCAACTTTGACGAGATCGAGCGGGTGATGGCGGCCTTTGCTGCACTTGGGGTCTCCCGCATCCGCCTCACTGGGGGCGAACCGCTCGCTCGCAAGGGCGTGGCCGAGATCGCGGCCCGACTGGCGGCGCTTGACGGCATCACGGATCTCTCGCTCAGCACCAACGGTGCTCTCCTCTCCCGTTTTGCTCCCGCCTTGTTTGAAGCCGGTGTGACTCGGCTCAACATCAGTCTCGACAGCCTCGACGCGGCCAATTTCGCACGTATCACTGGCGGAAGCTCGCTGCAGAGCGTGCTTGACGGTCTCTCTTTGGCGCAGACGACCGGCTTTCGCCCCATCAAGATCAACATGCTGGTGATGAAGGGCATCAACGACCATGAGGTCGTCGACATGGCTCGCTTCTCACTCGCCAATGGCTACACGCTGCGCTTCATTGAAACCATGCCGATGGGCGAAGGTGGCAAAGCAGCGAGCCAGCGCTATCTCTCGCTGGATGTGGTTCGCGACTTGCTCGAAAAGAGCTTCGATCTCCTGCCAGGTGTCGTGCCGGGTGGTGGTCCGGCGCGTTATCTGCGTGTCAGAGGCAGCGAGGGCTGCCTCGGTTTCATCACGCCCCTCTCGCGGCACTTTTGCGAAAGCTGCAACCGGGTCCGCCTTGGACCTGACGGCACGCTGCATCTCTGCCTTGGCAACAGCCATTCGATGCCTTTGCGCCCGCATCTGAGACAGGGCATTTCAGATGACGGGCTCAAAGCACTAATCCTTGAGGCCCTCACCCTGAAGCCTTGGAAACACGATTTTCTTGGTACGGCTGAGGCCATCGAGCGTCCGATGGCAGCGACCGGCGGGTAAAACTGCCCCGATCCTCTCAGCGTCGCCAAGAAGGAAGAGACTTGGCAAAAAAGGCTGCGATGCCCTCTTGTGCCTCGTCCGTTTCCCAGCGGTCTGCGAGTGCACCAGCGGTGAAGTTTGCCATCTCTTGCGGCTTGCACCCTGCCAAGGCACGGCACAGGCTCTTGGCGTCGGCAATTGCTCCCGGCGCACAATCGAGAAAGAAAGCCGCTTCCTCGCTGACGGTTTCGTCCAGTTCCTCCGTCTTGCAGATGAGCGAAACGAGACCGGCCCGCATGAGGAACGCTGCATCAAATGGGCGAGCGTTGAAAAAGACCTGCCGGGCGAAGGCTTCGCCCATGCGCGAGACGACAAAGGGGCCAATGGTGGCAGGGATAAGACCGAG
The DNA here is from genome assembly GCF_963662805.1 of uncultured Cohaesibacter sp. Taxonomy (NCBI): domain Bacteria; kingdom Pseudomonadati; phylum Pseudomonadota; class Alphaproteobacteria; order Hyphomicrobiales; family Cohaesibacteraceae; genus Cohaesibacter; species uncultured Cohaesibacter sp. The sequence continues at coordinate 207,549 of NZ_OY759857.1, read as the reverse complement.
CCGCGTCTCGGTTAGCGCAAACCGGCAATCCTCTGCCGCGACCACCACGTCACAGACAGCAACCAGTCCAAGTCCACCGCCATAAGCTGCTCCATGCACTTTGCCGATGACAGGCTTGAGCAGGCCGTTCCAGGCATTGAGCATGGAAGCAAGCGCGCCTGCTTCTCTCATCTTTTCTTGCCGATCATTCTCCATCTGCCGCTTCATCCAGCCAAGATCGCCACCAGCACAGAAGCTCTTGCCTTCCCCGGCCAGAATGATCACCCGGACAGAACTGTCCTCAGTGAGCTGTCCGGCCGCTTCTGCCAACTCGGCGATCATGATCTCGTTCATGGCATTGTGCTTGTCAGGCCGTGCCAGAGTGACGGTCGCAGTCCCGTTCGGTTGTCTGTCTATCCTGATGGTCTCAAACGTCATACTGTCACTTCCTTTGTCTTTTGTTCATCGCGCCTAACATGGCCCAGATGCTGCTCCGCTCTTGCCAGCACACTCTGATCAATTCCGGTATCGAAGCCTTCGCTCTCGAGCATGGCGACTAGGGCGCTGGTCGAGACATTGCCCTTTGCGCCGGGAGCATAGGGGCAGCCGCCAAGCCCACCGACAGCGCTATCGAAGGTGCGCAGACCCAACGCCAGAGCGGCCTTCACGTTGCCAAGGGCGTTGTCGTTGGTGTCGTGAAAATGCCCGGCGAGACGATCTGCCGGCACGTCTCTGAGCACAGCATCAAGCGCCCGACTGACGCTTTGTGGCGTTCCAGCACCGATTGTATCGCCCAACGAGACTTCGTGGCACCCCAAGTCGATCAGAGATTGCGTCACACGGGCGACCGCATCGGGTTCGACCGGCCCGTCATAGGGACAGACGACCATGCAAGAGACATAGCCGCGCACCGGAATGCCCGCCTTTGCTGCCAGTTCCATTACCGGCTCGAAGCGGGCAAGGCTCTCGGCAATCGAGCAATTGATATTCTTCTGGCAAAAGCCCTCGGACGCGGACGTGAAAATGGCAAACTCGTCCGCTCCGGCAGCAAGCGCCAATTCCGCTCCTTTGAGGTTGGGCGTCAGAACGCTGTAGTCGATACCCGGCTCGCGTCTGATCCCCGCCATCACCTCGGCGGCATCGGCGAGCTGCGGCACCCATTTGGGCGAGACGAAGCTGGTCGCCTCGATCTTGCGAAATCCGGCGCCCGACAAGTTATCGATCAGTGCGATCTTATCTTTGGTGGGAATGATCGCCTTTTCATTCTGCAAGCCGTCCCTCGGGCCAACCTCATAGATGCAAACGCTTGGCCTCATCCTGCCGCCTCCACGAAGGAGACCAGAACCGAGCCCCCCTCAACGGCTGAGCCCACAGAGCAGGCGACCGAAGCAATGACCCCATCGCGCGGGGCGGTGAAGCTGGTTTCCATCTTCATGGCTTCCATGATGCCGAGGTTGTCGCCCTGACGCACGCTATCACCGGGCGCAACGGAGAGCTCGATCACAATCCCGGTCATCGGGGCGATGACGGCGTTGCTGTTGTCGGCAAAGGCCTTGCTGCCAGACCGCGGATCGGGAAGGAGCAGATCATGGCTGATACCGTCGAAAAGGACCGATATCAAACGGCGATCCCCCAGATCGGCTGAAATCACATCCGCCACAACCCGGCGGTTCGTAGCACCAATTCTTGCCGACCACCGGTGCCCCTGTCTTTCCAGCTCGCGAAGCGTCAACGGCTCCTCCCCTCCTCTGAGGGTCAGAGCATTATCCTCATGATAGACGAGCGTTCGCTCCACCTTGTCGTCCCCGACGCTCAGGCACACGGACGAGGTGACTTCACCCCAGAGCCGCCAGCCGCGATGGGCCGCAAGCGGAGGATGGGGCCGGATATCAAGGGCAGCGAGCATCGCAAAGGCAAGATGTCGTTCGCTGACCGGGGGTGTGGTCACAAGCGCCTCAATGTCCCGATCAATCAGGCCGGTGTCGAACCGCTCCTCGTTGAACGCACCGTGAGCCGCGAGAGCGGCCAGAAAGCTGGCATTCGTCTTCGTGCCCGCAACGTGCGTGTTCTCAAGGGCGCTCAGCAAGTCGGCGAGAGCTTCGGCCCGGCAGGCACCGTGGGTAATGACCTTGGCAATCATCGGGTCATACCAGGGCGAAATCTCATCGCCGCTCCGCACCCCCGTATCACAACGGGCCCCTTTGGCAAATCTTAGGTAATGGAGGGTGCCAGTCGCGGGCAGAAACTCATGTGCGGGATCTTCTGCATAGAGTCGCGCCTCGAAGGCATGGCCGGTCATGGTGATGGCATTCTGCCTCAGCGGCAGGGGCTCACCGGCTGCCACGCGCAACTGCCATTCGACCAGATCAAGCCCCGTGATGGCCTCGGTAACCGGATGCTCAACCTGCAGGCGGGTGTTCATTTCCATGAACCAGAAGCCGTCTGGCCTCAAGGGACCCGACCCATCGACGATGAATTCGATGGTCCCCGCGCCGCAATAGCCGATGGCCTTGGCTGCGGTGACGGCGGCTCCGGTCAATGCCTCGCGCACCGCTGGCGTCATCCCCGGCGCGGGGGCTTCCTCTATGACCTTCTGGTGCCGTCGCTGCAGGGAACAGTCGCGCTCGAACAGATGCACCACATTGCCATGGCTGTCGCCGAAAACCTGAACCTCGATATGACGAGGTGAGGATATGAATTTCTCGATCAGCACGCGGTCGTCGCCGAAGGCTGACTTTGCCTCTCGCTTGGCCGAGGAAAGGGCGTCGACGAAATCGGCGGCATGCTCAACCTTGCGCATGCCTTTGCCGCCACCGCCTGCGCGGGCCTTGATCAGCACCGGATAGCCGACCTCGTTCGCTCGCTCAGCCAGAAAGGCCGCATCCTGATTGCTGCCCTGATAGCCGGGAACAACAGGAACACCCGCCCGATCCATCAAATCCTTGGCCTCATCCTTCAGACCCATGGCGCGGATCGCCTTGGCCGACGGACCGATAAAGATCAGCCCTGCCGCTTCAACCGCCTCGACAAAATCGGGATTTTCGGACAGAAAACCATAACCGGGGTGAATGGCCTCGGCTCCGGTCGTCCGGGCTGCTGCGATGATGACATCAGCCCGCAGATAGCTCTCGGTTGGAGCAGACCCGCCAATATGGATGGCCTCATCCGCCATGGCGACATGTCGCGAGGTGGCATCCGCATCGGAATAGACCGCAACGGTGTGCACACCGAGACGGGACGCCGTTTCGATGATCCGGCAGGCAATTTCGCCACGATTGGCAATGAGTATTTTGTCAAAAGGCTTCATCATCATTACATCCTGAACAGGCCAAACTTGGTTTCTTCCACTGGGGCGTTCAGCGCAGCGCGCAACGACAGGGCCACCACATCCCGGGTCTTGCGTGGATCGATGATCCCGTCGTCCCAAAGTCGGGCCGAAGCATAAAGAGGCTGGGACTGGCGCTCGAACATCTCGATGGTGGGGCGCTTGAACTCCGCTTCCTCGTCCTCAGACCAGCTCCCGCCTTTGGCTTCGATGCCTGCGCGGCGGACATCGGCGAGCACCCCTGCCGCCTGTGCGCCGCCCATCACTGAAATGCGGGCATTGGGCCACATCCAGACGAAGCGTGGCCCGAAGGCGCGGCCGCACATGCCATAGTTGCCCGCGCCATAGGAGCCCCCAATGATCACGGTGATCTTCGGCACCGAAGCGGTGGAAACGGCGGTGACCAGCTTGGCGCCGTCCTTGGCGATGCCACCTGCCTCATATTTTGAACCGACCATGAAGCCGGTGATGTTCTGCAAGAACAGGATCGGGATTTTGCGCTGGCAACAAAGCTCAATGAAATGCGCCCCCTTCAGTGAGCTTTCCGAGAAGAGCACACCATTGTTGGCAAGAATGCCGATGGGTACGCCGTCGATATGGGCAAAGCCGGTGACCAGCGTTGTGCCATAGCGTGGCTTGAACTCGGCAAAGTCCGAACCATCCACCAGCCGGGCGATGATCTCGCGCACGTCATAAGGCGTCTTGTCGTTGGCCGGGACGATGCCCATCACCTCATCGATCGGATAGAGCGGAGCCTTTGGCTCAATGAGATCGATGTTGGGTCGGGGCGCAGGCCCCAGATGGCGCACGATCTCGCGGGCAAGAGCGAGCGCATGATGATCGTCATCGGCGAGATAGTCCGCAACGCCTGAAAGGCGGGTATGGGTGTCGCCGCCTCCGAGGGTTTCGGCGTCGATCTCCTCGCCCGTTGCCACCTTCACCAACGGCGGACCGGCAAGGAAGATGGTCCCCTGCTCGCGGACGATAATGGTCTGGTCGCTCATGGCGGGCACATAGGCCCCGCCAGCCGTACACGACCCCATGACCACGGCGATCTGGCAGATCCCCTTGGCGCTCATGCGGGCCTGATTGTAGAAGATGCGGCCGAAGTGATCGCGGTCGGGGAAGACCTCATCCTGATTGTTGAGATTGGCCCCACCCGAATCCACCAGATAGATGCAGGGCAGCCCGTTCTCCTCGGCAATTTCCTGCGCCCGAAGATGCTTCTTGACGGTCATCGGGAAATAGGTGCCGCCCTTCACGGTGGCATCATTGCAGAGGATCATGCAGTCCCGCCCTTCGACCCTGCCGATCCCGGCAATGGCACCCGCCGCCGGGATCTCGTCATTGTAGAGACCAGAGGCGGCAAACAGACCCACTTCGAGAAAAGGGGACCCGGGATCGAGCAAACCCGCAATCCTGTCTCTGGGCAGCAGCTTGCCGCGCGATGTGTGGCGTTGGCGGGAGGCTTCAGAGCCACCCCTGATGATGCGCCCGGCTTCGGTCGCCACCCGATCATACTGCGCTTCCATTGCCCGTTGGTTCTCCGAAAATTCGGGAGAGCCGGGCGTGATCGCACTGTGCACTATGCTCATCTGTCCATCTCCATTTTCATGCACCTTCCCTGTCCGGAGGCGTTTTCGCTCCGCTTCGCAAGCTGGAGGTGTGGTGTTCTCTTTGCTCTTTTGGCGTCTTGCCGGTGCCTTAGTTCAGCATCAGGGCCGGAAGCCAGAGGGTGATTTGCGGAAAGAAGAGAAGGATCAACAGAACCACTATCTCCATTGCCAGAAAGGGCATTATTCCGCGAAAGATCGTTTTCAATGGAACGCCCGTCTGGGCTGCCGCGACATAGGCATTAAGCCCCAACGGCGGGGTCAGAAGTCCGATCTCGACCGTTTTGGTCACCACTATGCCGAACCAGACCGCATTGTAGTCGAGCGCCATCGCCATGGGGAACGCCAGCGGCATGGCCAGCGACAGGATCGCCAACTGGTCCATGAACATGCCCATCACCAAAAGGATCAGGATGATGATGCCCATGATCACCTCGCGCGACAGCTCCGTGGTCGCGACAAATTCGAGCAATTCCTGAGTGATGCGGGTGAAAGCCAGATAGTTCGAGAAAATCGCCGAGCAGGCAACGATGGTCACGATCATCACCGTCGCGCGGATCGAGCCGCTGACCGAGCGATTGAACGCGCTGAAGGTGATGGTCCGTTGCAAAAGCACGATGATCAGGGAGCCCATTACGCCGAGAGCTGCAGCTTCGGATGGGGAAGCAAGGCCGCCATAGATAGCCCCGATGACCGAAACAAGCAGCAGGGTCATCGGAATGATGTGGCGGCTGGTCTTCACCGCCTTGCCGAGATCAAACGGATCGCCCTTCGGGGCCTGATCGGTGGTGTGGGCAATGATCTTGATGACGATTGCCAGTCCGGCAGCCGTGAGCAGACCGGGGATGATCCCGGCAATGAAGAGCTTGCCGATGGATGTCTCCGTCAGCACTCCATAAACCACAAGAACAATCGAGGGCGGAACGACCACCGCAAGCGTCCCCCCGACGCTGACCACGGCCGCCGACAGGCGGTTGGAGTAATTGTGGTTGCGCATTTCCGGAAAAGCGGAAGCAGACATGGCCGCCGTGGAAGCTGTCGAGCTGCCAACCAGCGCGGCCAGAATGACGGAGGCCGCCACGGTCGCCATGGCGAGTCCGCCCTTTGCATGACCAATCCATGCCTGACAGGCAACAATAGCCCTGCGTGTCACATCACCGGCAGTCAGCAACTCTGCCATCAGGATGAACAGTGGAATGGCCACCAGAATGAAGGATGACGAGCTGTCATAAAGAGCCCGCTCCAGCACGGCAAGCGCCGGACGATATCCCAGTTGCAGGCTCAGGCCCACGAACCCGGCGATCCCCATGGCAAAGGCAATCGGCAGGCGAAAGGCCATCAACAGGGCAAGCAGAATGAGTATGGCAAGAAAAGTCAGCATCGAGAGAATGCAGGCTCCCTGATCAAGGGCGGTCTGATGCGACCGCCCGATTATTGGTCTTGATTGAGACTGACTATTCGTTGCCGGTGAGCTTCGAATAGGTTTCCAGAACGGCTTGGGCCTTGTCGGAGTTGATCCGTTCGACCCAATCGGTACTGACCGCTCCCATGGCCTTGCGCAGGGTTTCCTGTTCTTCCTCCGTGAAGGTATAGGTGTCGATGCCTTCCGACTTCCACTGGGCAATCAGGCCGGTCACGGACTCATCCTGAGCCTTGGCCACATGAGCAGCGGACTCGGCTCCCGCTTTCAGCATGGCGTCCTGAACATCCTTGCTGAGGCCTTCAAAGACGGATGTTTTCAGGACCATTATGAAGCTGTAACCACCGAATGAGCCATTGGTGGAAATGTGGCTGACAACCTCATTGAGCTTGTAGCCGGGGACGGATGCGAGCGGGAACAGCACCGCATCAAGCCGCCCGCGCTCAACCGCGGTGTAGACTTCCGGTCCGGGGATGGAGATGCCAACAGCCCCGACGGCACGAGCCGTCATCGCCTGTGTGGAGCCGGAGGTTCTGACGTCAAGAGCTTCCCAGTCCGCAGGCATGCCGAGACGCTTCTTGGCGAGCACCTGATAGGGCGGCAGAACAAACCCGAAAATCGGCGTGACACCTGCTGCTAGCAGTTCATCGCGTAGGGGACCTTCGGCCAGCATGCTCTGCAAGGCCTCGGTGCCTTGGGCGGCCGAACCATAGAAGCCAGGCAGGCCAACAACCGAGTTCATCGGCAAGGTGTCGGCGTGATAGATCGCCCCCAGAAGGGCCGCATCAAGAATGCCGTTGTTTACCGCATCAAGCTGGGCCTTGGATTTGGCGGCCTGCTGGGCGGGAAAATGCTGGAAGGTGATGGCACCATTCGTGGCTTTCTCGACGGCGGCCATCCATTTGGTCGTTCCCTCGACCGATACGATGTGGCTCGTTGACTGGAAATCCCCAAGGCGCAGGGTTTCGGCACTGGCGGCTGTGACACCGAGCGAAAGGCAGGTTGCTATCGCAACTGCAATTGGTCTTGTATGAGTCATTTTCTCTCCTCCAAAGAAAATTGTTCATTTATTTCAAGATGATTTTTTCTATAAAGTCGTGCACCAGCCTCAATGTCAGCACGCCACATCCAAGCGGAATGACCGCATAGGCCCAACCAAGGGACCAGTCGATCACGCCATATTCAATCTCGCCTTCAAGGATTGCATGAAGGGCGAATTTGCCGGACATGACAGTGACAGCCATAAAGAACAGGGCTGGCAAAAGCAGCTGAACGAATTTGATGACATACCCCAGATCTCCAGCGAAGTTCTTGGGAATCAAATCGATAGCCAGATGCCCTCCCTCGCGATAAACGCGAGACAGGGACAGGGTAGCCAACGCGGGCATCAGAAAGAGCTCGGTGAGCTCGAACTGGATCTGCACCGGTTCATTGAAGAAGAACCGCAGCAGAATGTCCGCGTTGATCAGGGCCGCAACCGCGACGAGACCCAGGCACCCTCCAAGATGCAGGGTGTCTTCCAGTCTTTTCAGGATCATTCCAAAAGCGTCCAACCAAACCTCCCCAAGGTTGAAGCAGAAATCCCCTAGCGCTTGGGCAGTTCCACAACGGCAGAGCCGATTGCGGACAATTCGCCGTCCTGCTGTTCTGCGCGCTGCTGGATTTCAATCAGATAGCGACCGTTTTCCTCAAACTTGCGCGAAACACTAGCATGAATAAGGATGATATCGCCTTCCGGGTTGTGGCGACGGACTTGACAATTGGCCTTACACAGGAAGCCATCGTCACCCATCCAGTTGGTCACCTGATGGGTGAGCCAGGAGGTTCTTTCCGGTCCATAGTCATAGGCGCCGGGCGCACCGACCTCGAGAGCGAATTCCTCTTCCCAGTGAACGCGCTCTGGGCAGTCGGGAATGCCGAAGCGGTTCTTGATGCCCGCAGACGGGTGCTTCTGCTGCAGCTTCCATGCGAGCTTGTTGGCCCGGATGTAGAGGCCGCCCCAGCCCTGCGCATAGGCGATGAAACCGGTCGCCGTCATCGGTCCCTTGACCATGATGGGCAACTCGTCGCCTTCGTTGACGTCATCCCAGTAACGGGTCTCTGCGCCGCGAATGGTTTCCTGCTCATAATATTTATAGTAGGAATCAAGCTCTTCCTGAGTGTAGACGCGGCGGCCCTTTTCCTTGGCTTCGGTATATTTTGTCCCGTTCTCGCGTGCCTGATCACGGTCGGTGCGGAAGCACCAGCTGTCTGCATCGGCCAACAAATCGCCGCTCTTAGCGTCGTAGAAATCGACATGATAGATCTGCTGCACGGCCTTGCCTGCAAAGCGGGGTGTCGTGCTCGATGAGATCCTTCAGATAGGCTTCTGTGCGGAACTCGGTATTGCGCACGATCGGCTTGTGCCAGGACCAGTTGGCCCCTGACCACATGGCATGCACACCTGGCAGACCGCCAACATAGCCGGAAATGATACGGCTGGTGGCGAACAGGAAGCTCGGCAGGGCCAGCACATCGCCATATTTGGTGGTCTTGGCATAGTCCGGGTCGCACCACAGCGGATTGTCATCGCCAATGCCGTGGGCATAGTGGCGAATGTTGTCCCGCGTCGCTTCATAGCACCATGGCTCGACCGTGTTCTCGATCTTGACGCCAATGCGCTTGCGCAGGTCATCAAGGCCCTCCGGGGTAATCTTCGGAAACTTCCGATGCAAAGTTTCGTTCATGTCTCTCTCCTCGAACAAATTGGGGCGGACTACTCCGCGTTCTCCAGTGTCTTCGTTGTCTTTGTTATCTGGGCTTCCTGATCGCGCAGGATTTTACGGTTCACCTTGCCCGCCGGGGTTTTCGGCAGCGAGGTGACAAATTCGATTTGTCTGGGATATTCATGGCGGCTGAGATTGGTCCGCACGAGTTCCTGGATTTCCTCGTCCAGTCCCTCGTTCGCCTTGTCCTTGAGCAGTACAAAGGCCTTGACCACCTGCCCGCGAAGGCTGTCGGGTACGCCGATGGCGGCACACTCGGCCACCTTCGGGTGGCGCAGGATGGCGTCCTCGATCTCGACCGCGCTCATGGTCCAGCCAGCCGAGATGATCACATCATCGGCGCGACCAGCGTGATAGAAATAACCATCTTCATCGACCCGCCCCAGATCCTTGGTGGGGAACCATTCGCCGCGCTTCCTGACCATCAGCTCGCCGGTCTCGCCGGGAGCAGCCGGCGTGCCATCGGCCCGTTGCACCTCGACTTCGACGCCGGGCACCGCCTTGCCCATGGCCCCATCGCGCACCTCAAGGTCTTCTGCGCCGGGATAGTTGGAGATGATCACGCCGATTTCCGTGGTGCCATACATGGACCGCACCTTGGTGCCGAACACCCGTTCGACATAGCTCGCGGTCTCGGAATCGATGGGTTCGCCGGTGAAGCTCAGCTTTTCAAAGTTATAGTTGAAGTTTTCCGCCTCACCGCAATTGCGCATCATGCGGTAGTGGGTCGCCGCCGCCGTCAGGTTGGTGATCTTGAAATCCTGCAAAGCCTTCAGCAGACGAACGGGATCAAAACGCCCGCTGAAGGTACCGGTCGACACGCCCATGGCCAGCGGGGCCAGCGTGCCGTGCCACAGCCCGTGGCCCCATGCCGGGGACGATGGGCAGAAGAAGCGGTCACCGGGGCGAATGCCAGTGCCATAGAGCGCGGCCACCATCAGGGTAACGATAGACCGGTGCGAATGATGCACAGCTGCCGGGAGCAACCGGGTCGTGCCCGACGTGTATTGCAGCACCGCAAGGTCGTCGCCTGAGGTCTCCCAATCGTAGGTGATAGGCAGCGTATTCAGACCATCAAGGAAGGCCTGATCGGCAACGATGACATTCTTGGCGCCGCCGGCGATTGCATCGGCTTCCTTCTCTGCATTGGTGAAAAAGATCTCCGGGCTGCAATCTCCGACCCGCAGCTGGATCCCGTCCGGCCCGAACAGGGTGAACATGGGAACTGCCACGGCGCCTGCCTTCATGGCTCCGAAAAGACAGCAGTAGAAGGCCAGCGACGGCTCGATCATCACCGCAACGCGGTCGCCTTTCGCCAGTCCTTTTTCGGTCAGGAAATGGGCGATCTGGGAAGACCGTCTGGCCAGCTCCTCGAAGGTGATGATCTCGTCGCTGCCATCGGCATGAGCAATCCGCAAGGCAACCGAAGCCCCATCATCGAAGCGGTCAATGCATTCATGGGTGATGTTGAAGCGCTCGCGATTGCCGTCGAACAGATCCCAAAGGGCGTCTTTTGAGAAATGCTTCTGAGCGTCCGAATAGCTTGTGTAATCTGTCAGGCGTCTCATGCCCGGCTGCCTCCCCACCTTGTCGTTTTTTGTCTGGCTAGCTTTTGTTGCTGCCTCATTCGTTGACAACGATAGGTAGATTGGTATTCTATTGTCAATACGCTTTTTTCATTGTATATATACAATAAAATCAAAGAAATCAGGACGATAGAGGAAACACCAGAATGGTTGAGCCGGAAACCAAGCAGCAAACGAAACGTCAGGTCCCTGCGGTCACGCGGGCTCTTGCGATCCTTCGGCTGCTGGCAAAATCCAATGACCCCATAGGGGTCAATCCCATCGCGAGGAGCCTTGGGCTTGTGCCGAGCACCTGCCTTCATATCCTTAGGGTGTTGCAGGATGAGGGGCTGGTGGACTTCGATTCCAACACCAAGCGCTACTCCATCGGCATCGGGATTCTGCCTCTTGCCCGGTCGGCATTGCAGAAGAATTCCTTTTCAACTTTGGTCCAACCCCGCCTGTCGGAGCTGTCCAATCGATTCGGAGTGACCGGCATTGCGACCCAGCTTGCCGAACCGGCCCAGATGGTGGTCATCGCCCTGTCCCAATCAACGATACCCTTCCGCCTGCAGGTCGATTTCGGCAGTCGGTTTCCGCCGTTGATCAGCGCCACGGGGCGTCTGTTCGCCGCCTACAATGGCCTTGATCAAACACGGCTGCGCAAGGAGTTCGACAAGTTGGTCTGGGACCACCCACCGCGCTTTGAGGATTGGCTCGCCCAGATCGAGGAAGCCAAACAGCTGGGCTATGGTGTCGATCAGGGAGTTTATATTTCGGGGGTGACGGTGGTCGCCGTGCCCGTCTTCAGCAACAATGGCAAAATGGTTCGTTCACTCGTCGCCATCGGCATTTCGGAACGTCTGCAATCAGAACAGATCCCGGAACTGGCACAAGCCATGATGGACATCAGGGACGAAATTCAGGACTTGCAGATTTAAGACCAAAGTTAAGGGGAGGAAAACTTGAACACATCAGTTAGCGAGAGCGAGGAGTGGAAGACCGTCAAGTTCGACGGCTTCATGGAGACGATCGGGCCCGTGTTGCGGCAGAAGAGGGAAAATGGCTCCAACAGATACGGCCTGCGGGTTGATTCCCGGCATTTGAATACCCTTGGTGTTGTGCATGGTGGCGTGATCATCGGACTGCTCGATCAGGTGCTCGCGAACGAGGCTTGGGCCGTTGCAGACCGTCAACCGCTGGTCACCATTCAACTCGACACGCGCTTCATCAAGGCAGCACACGCGGGCGACTTTCTCACCTGCGAGGCAAATGTACGCCGTGGGACCCGCTCCCTCGTCTTTGTCGACGCAGACCTTCTGTCCGAGCAAGGTGATCTGGTTGCCACCGCCACCAGCATCATGAAAATCGTGAAGAAGGAAATCGCCAATGGCTGAGGCACAAGACACCACGCGACGCGGGCCGCTTCAGGGCATCAAGGTGCTCGACTTCTCCCGCATTCTGTCGGGGCCCTATGCCTCGATGGTGCTGGCTGATCTGGGGGCCGATGTCATCAAGGTGGAACCGGTTGCCAATGGCGATGAAACGCGCAATTTCCCTCCGTTTCAGAACGGGCTCAGTCACTACTATATCGCGCTCAACCGCAGCAAGCAGAGCGTCAGTCTCGATCTGAAATCGCCCGAAGGTGTCGAGATAGCCAAGAAACTGGCAGCCAGATGCGACATCCTGATCGAGAATTTCCGACCGGGCGTCATGGAACGCCTCGGTCTCGACTATGAGACCCTGAAAGCCGAGAATGAGAAACTGATCTATTGCTCAATCACCGGCTTTGGCCAGAACAGTCCGCACAGCAACAAGCCCGCCTTTGACATCGTCGTGCAGGCCCTGTCCGGGGTCATGCACATGAACCGCGAACCGGGGCAGGCTCCCAACAAGCTTAGCCTGCCTCTGGGAGACATGGCGGGCAGCATCTTCTCTATGTTCGGCGTGCTGGCGGCCCTGCATGAGCGCAATGTGACCGGTCATGGACGACATGTGGAAATCGCCATGCTGGACAGCCTGATCGCCATGCTTGGCTATCTGTCCCAGATCTACTTCGTCTCTGGTGAGGCCCCCAAACCGGTGGGGACACGCCATCCCAGCATTGTGCCCTATGGCTCGTTTCCCACGTCGGACGGCTATGTCATTGTCGCCTGCCTGACGGAGCGTTTCTGGCAGAATTTTGCCCGCTGTCTGGGGCGCGAGGAGCTGCTTGGCGATGAGCGATTCTCGATCTACGAGAACCGGCTCGCCCACCGCGACGCTTTGGAGGCAATCATTTGCGAGAGGACGCAACAGGAGACGACCGAGGTCTGGCTCAAGCGCCTTGCAGAGTTCGATGTCCCCAACGCGCCGATCCTTGATGTCGCCGAAGCGCTCGAGCAGGAGCATGTCATGCGCCATGGACTCATCGAGACGATTGCGCACGAAGACGTGGGAGAGCTGAAACTCGTCAGGAGCCCGATCCTGTTCGATGGCGTCGGGCCCGAGCCAGCCCGTGCCCCCTCCCGATTGGGCGAAGACACACTTTCGGTGCTGTCCGAAGAACTCGGCCTCAACGCCGCTGAACTGGAACAGTTGGTGTCAAAGAAGGTAATCGAGGTGATGTGAGTCAGCCCGCCCCGGACGCCCCGCTAGACTGGGCGTTTGGGGGCCTATCAGTTGGAGCCGAGCACGCGGGCGAGAAAATCGCGGGTCCGTTCCTGCTTGGGTGCGGAGAAGATTTCATCAGCCGACCCCTGCTCTAGGATCGTGCCCTTGTCGAGGAAGCACACCCGGTCTGCAACATCGCGGGCGAAGGCCATTTCATGGGTGGCAAGGATCATCGTCATGCCATCCTGCTTGAGCGATTTCAGCACCTGAAGAACTTCGTTGACCAGTTCGGGATCAAGCGCCGAGGTGATTTCGTCAAACAGCATGATCTCGGGGTTCATCGCCAACGCCCGCACGATCGCGACACGCTGCTGCTGCCCGCCTGACAGTTGATCGGGATAATGCTGCATACGGTCCTTGAGGCCGAAACGGTCGAACAGCTGTTCGATCTCGGGGCGCAATTCGGCGCGGGACTTCTTGAAAATTCGGCGCGGGGCCAGCATCACATTCTCTTCGGCCGTCATGTGCGGGAAGAGGTTGAAGGACTGGAAGACGATGCCGATGCGCTGGCGGATGGGTTGGGGATCGAGCGCCGGATCAGCGATTTCCTCTCCCTCAAGCCAGATCTCGCCATCATCGATCGGCTCAAGCAAGTTGATACAGCGCAGCAAGGTAGACTTTCCAGACCCGGATGCCCCGATCAGGCACACCATCTCGCCGTCGGCCACATCCAATGAGATGCCATTGAGGACCTTGGTGCTACCGAAGGATTTGTGCACATTCTTGATTGACAGTTTCATGAGCGAGCCCGGTTTTGCTTGGCGAGCAGGTGATCGGCCAATCGTGTTGCCGGTATCGTGACGACCAGAAAGATTGCCGCGGCCACCACATAGGGGGTAAAGCTGGCGAGCAGTGACTTGAAGACGCCGGCCTGACGGAAAATCTCCACCGGTCCGATGAAGGACAGTAGAGCGACGTCCTTTTGCAGGGCAATCAGGATGTTCATCTGCGCCGGGATGACGCGCCGGATGGCCTGCGGCAGGATGACAAAGCGCATGGCGTCCGACCCCGAGAGGCCGAGCGACAGGGCGGCGTTGCGCTGGGAGGCATGAATGCTCTCGATGCCGGAGCGAAAGATCTCGGCGACATAGGCCGCATAGGTCAGCACCAGCGCTACAGTGCCCCAGAGATAGGGCGAATTGTAGGGGCGTTGCAGACCGAGGCCGGGAATGCCGAAGCCGATCAAATAGACCACCAGCACCACGGGCACACCGCGGAAGATGTCGGTGTAGAGAATGCCGAACAGCCGAAGCGGATAGAGCACCGGATCACGCACATCACGCGACAGGGCGATGGCCAGCCCAAGCGCCGCGATCAGCGGCACCGACCAGGCAAAGATCGCCACATCGAGCAGGAAGGCCTCAAGAAGCTTCGGGAAGGTTTTGACCACGACCTCCCAGTTGAAGAAGCTGAGCTTCACCCTGTCCCATCCGGGGGTCAGCGGAATGAGCATCACCAGCGCCACAATCACGACGCTGGTGGATATGAAGGCGATGGTCAATGACCGACGTCTGAGCTTTTGCTCATAAGCCTGCCGACGGGTCAGTGCAGATTTCACTTGCGGCATTATTTGATGACCGGTACGCCAGTGCCTTCAGCAAGCCAGGTGGCTTCGAGTTTTGCCAGCGTGCCGTCGTCCTTCAGAGCCTTGATGGCATCATCGACGCAAGGCTTCAGCGGGCTGCCCTCCTCCATCAACATGCCGAAGCGATCCGGATTGGTCGAGCGATCTGCGGGGAACTGGCCCAGCACCACGCCATTCTCAACCGTGACCGCAGCAAGGAACAGCGCGGTTGGCAGATCGAACAGGGCAGCGTCGATCTGACCGGCCATCAGGGCTGCGGAGACATCAGCATTGTCGTTGTAGAGCATCGGATCGCTGTCAGGGCCAACCAGCCCGACCAGCATGGGAACAGCGGTGGTGCTGGCATCGGCGCCCCATTTGAGGGCCTTGAGAGACTCAAGCGTCGGCTTGGCACCTGCGTCGACAATCGGCTGAATGGTCAGAACCGCCATCGCCGAGGTGTAGTAGGGTTCGGAGAAATCGACGATCTTGTCGCGATCCTCGGTGATCGAGAATTGCTGCATGTTGACGTCGAAATTCTTGGCACCCGGCTGGATCGATCCGTCAAAGGAGGTGCGCACCCATTTCACATGCTCGGCGTCAAACCCCATCTTGTCGGCAACCGCATAGGCAACGGCGGCTTCAAAGCCCTTGCCGCTTTCCGGAGCATCATCGATCACCCACGGGAAGTAGGCCGGGTTGCCAGTCGCGATGGTGAAAATGCCTTCCTCGAGGGTTTTGGCTGCGGCGCATTGGTCGGCGGCATAGGCGGCACTGGTGCTGACGGCAAAGGCTGCAGCAAGAGCGAATGATCTCAACGGCGATGTCATGAAAGCTTCCTTCGTTCGCAAGTGAAGCACTTTTGACCCGTTTTGAGCCCCAAACGCTTCATATCACGGTGAAATGGCGTTTTCCGACAGCCCGGCAGACCTCATGCGAAAGTGGAAACGCCCCCGTTTCAAATGATACAATTTGAGGCTGTCTGTCCAGTGATTAAACCGATTTTTTTCGATCACTGGGTAAAGACTCAAGGAAGCATCATGCCACGCAGGGCAAAGAAGAACAGCGCAGCCAGAACGCCGGAAACCGGAACAGTGATCACCCATGCAGACGCGATCTTGAGCAGGGACGACCGCTTGACCAGCTGACGCTTGAGGACCTTGCGCAGTTTCTTGCGCTGGGCGGCGGAAATGACCGCTTCCGGCCCCATGGCTTTGAGAGCGTCGAGAATGCGTTTTCTCTCTTCAGGCGGGGCATTGCGGAAGTCCATCAGCACCGCTTCCACCTGCTCGAGATTGGGATCGCCCTCATACTTGGCAATCATATTTTCCACGACCTTGCCAAGACGTTGCTCGAGGAACTCTCTGAGGAAGCCCACACCAAAGACAGCTCCGAGAGCCACGTGGGTCGAGCTGATCGGCAGGCCCAACTGGCTGGCAACAATCACCGTGACGGCAGCAGCTAGGGCAATACAGAAGGCCCGAGAGCGGTCAAGCTCGGTGATTTCCGAGCCGACGGTGCGAATGAGCTTGGGCCCGAACAGGGCAAGGCCAAAGGAAATGCCGATGGCACCGATCACCATAACCCACATGGGAATGGCAACCTTGGAGCCGCCACTGCCGTGGGTGAGCACATCAACGACCCCTGCCAGAGGGCCAACGGCGTTGGCGACATCATTGGCGCCATGGGCAAAGCTCAGCAGTGCAGCAGCAAAGATCAGTGGCACGGTGAACAGGCGATTGACGCTGCTGCGGTCGGCGTTGAGATTCTCGGTCGCCCGGGCAATAATCGGGCGGACGGCGAAGAAGCACAGAATGGCCACCCCTGCCCCAATCAACAAGGCGGTGTGAAACTCGATCTTGATCAGATGCTTGACGCCCTTAAGCGCCAGATAGGTGGTGAAGGCCCATGCCATGAAGGAAATCATGAAGGGCACAACGCGCCTTGCGGCGCTGATCGGGTCGTCTTGGTAGAAGACCAGCTTCTTGAGGGTGTAGAGCGTGAGAGCCGCGATGACGCCGCCCATGATCGGGGAAATGACCCAGCTGGCGGCGATCTGCGCCATGGAGGCCCAGTTGACCGTATCCCAGCCGGCTGCGGCAATCCCTGCTCCCATCACACCGCCAACAATGGAGTGAGTGGTCGAGACAGGAGCCCCGAGCCATGTGGCTGCGTTTAGCCAGATGGCGGCGCCGAGTAGTGCGCCCATCATCACCCAGACGAAAACGTCCGAATTGCCGATGGTGGCAGGGTCGATGATGCCCTTCTTGACGGTCTGGACCACATCGCCCCCGGCGATGATCGCGCCGCCCGCCTCAAAAAAAACGGCGATCAAAATCGCCGATGTCATGGTAATCGCAAAGGAACCGACCGCAGGGCCGACATTGTTGGCGACATCATTCGCGCCGATGTTGAGGGCCATGTAGGCCCCGATTACGGCAGCGGCGACCAGCAGAAAGGCGCGGTCGACATCGGCGAACTGGGTTCCGGTGTAGATCATTACGGCGACGACAAACAGCACGGCGGTGCCCAAGCGGCCGACTTCCGTTCGGCTCAAATCGGCGGCATTTTCGATCTGGAGATAGTCTCTGACCTTCATTTTACCCTCCAAGACTTGCGGGTCCTTTGGTTTCATTGCGTCAGCGGCATAACAATCGGGTCGCCGAAGTTGGTTGCAAACTATTCGTGGAAGAATTTGGTAGGGTTGCGTTTCATCAAGATCAATGTCTGATATGTCTGTTATTCGGGACATATCGACAGATTTTTTTACTTTTGAGAGCTTTTTTCTGAAGACTTAAATCTGGACTGAAGAATAAGCGCAATATTTGCGGCATTTCTCAAGATGAGAGCAGTTTGTCCCTATGCAATCTCTGAGACTTGATATGCGCACTTCTTGCACCTATTCATGAAATGACCCAAATATTCGACCTTCCAAGACTGAGGCCGACTCACCAACGACGTTTAATTCGACTCAACAATCGCCATTTCCAGAGTTGCACCGATGCCCAAAACTCACCTTCTTGCACTTGCACTGATCGCTTTCAGCTCCCCGGCATTCGCGACATCCTGTTTCACCGACGTGCCCTCCTCGCCCGAGGTCGCGCCTGCGGCCTTCACGTCGTTTCAGGATCAGCTTGAGGCAATGGACAATCCCGGCTTTGTCGAGCGCTTCTGTTCCCTCCTCCCGGTTGAGAAGGGCTTTGCCATTCGGATCTATCAGTCGGCCTATGAGGGGCTTGCTGCTGACAGGCAGCAGCATTTGCTGCGGGCGTCGATCATGGTTCCCGATATCGAGAAGAACTTGGCATGGGTCGCCGAGAATGGAACCATCAGGCAGGAAGACGAAGGGGAATGGGAGAGCATCGGCATCGCACGCTTTGTCAAGAACCTGCGCCTGCAGTTCCCTGATGTCTCGTCCGTGCTGGATGACGCCTATTTCGACACAATCAGAGCAACCTATCGCAAGGCTCATGATCTGATCGTTGAAAGGGAAAATAACGCAGCCCGGAAGGTCGTGGACGCTGAAGACGAAATCGAAGCCATGCAGCAGAGGATTTCCGAGCTTAGAAGCGCAATCAGCGACTACAAGGAAGACCTGAGAGGCCAAAGGGTTATCCGGCACGAGCTGGAGCTCTACAAGCCAGACAACGACTGATACCGCCTGATACCAACTGACACCGCCTGATACTGACTGGCCTAAAACACCGTTGCCCAAGGTCATCTGTCAAAATGCGTTGCTACACCTGACGCATTGTGGAGCTTGTTCCACCCACTCATACTCGGACCAATCATGTCGGCACCGACGCCGAGATGCTCTTGAAGACCGATCGAGCATGGAAGGACAATGCAATGCGTCACCACCTCATACTCACCGCAGCTTTCATGATGGCCAGCTTGCCTGCTGCGGCGGAGCAGTCTCAGGCCTACTTCACGCAAGGGGTGCAAATCTGCATGGATTTCGGTACGGATGGTTTCTTCGTCAAGGATCGGCTCGAAGAACGTGGCTGGCACTCGGTCGAGGACAAATATTACGAAACCACCGTCATGTACACGCCCGGCAACTCTGTCTGGGTCATCCCTCCTGAGGAAGGCGCTTCGATGCCCGCCACCTGTGCCGTTATCTCCGAGACCGTCACGATCATGCAGGCTGAAGCGTCCGTCCGCCATGTACTCGACAACTCGAACTCAAAATACCAGCTGCTAAGCAAACAAGGTTGCTCGGAATATGATTTCTTTGGATCCACAAAGATCCGGATCTGGTCCAACGGGCAGGATGATTTCTGCAACAATCCCGACAATGCCCGCGTGGAAGTGATTGCGCTGCAGGATCCGGCTGCTGGCATGTGATCCGACATCGGCAGCGGTTCATGTCCAGCGACACCCCAAGATGAAAACGGGCCTGTCGGCCATGTGCCGACAGGCCCGTGATTTGAGAGACGCCGTCCCTATTTGCGCGGGATGCCTGCCGGACGGGCAAGGCGCTTCTGGGCTGCGGTCCGATAGGCCGCATTGGGAGCACCATAGCTCTGATAATTGCCCTTGCGCTCGACCAGTTCGAAGAAAAAGCCATCGCCGTGTGGCATGCTGTAGAGCTGGAGATAGCCGCCATTCTCGTCTTCATCATAGAGAATGTTGGCGGCCTTCAGCTCGGCAAGGAAGGCTGCATCCAGCTCGAAACGCGAGGCCAGATCGGCGTAATAGTTCTCAGGCATCGGCAGAGGGGTGAAGCCCTTCTCGGCGAGCTTTTTGGCGGTGGCAAAGAGGTCATTGGTGGCAAAGGCCAGATGCTGGACCGATGAGCCGGAGCTGTCGGCGATGAAGCGTCCGGCAAAGGTGCGGTGGGTCCGCGCGCCATTGAGCGTCAAACGGAAGGCACCATCGGCGCTCTGGATCGCGCGGCTATGAACAAAGCCGCTGGGGTCGGAGACGTCGACCATCGGTGTCTTGTCTAGGGCGAAGATAGACTCGTAGAACAGGGTCCAGGTCTGCATTTCCTCATCGGTCATCACCTGAGCGAGATGGTCGATGCGGGTGAGGCCCACGCCTTCATGACTGTTGCCACCTTCTACCGGGTTGAACTCCACTTCCCAGACCTTGGCCAATTCACTCGTCTGATCAAGCAGATGGAGAACAGATCCACCAACGCCGCGCACGGCCGGGATGTCGAGTTCGCCCGCAACGCGCTTCTGCTTGAAGGGGCTTGCGCCGAGCAGCTTGGCCCGTTCGACGGCGGACTGGGCATCATCAACGAGGATACCGATGTCACAGACCGACATGCCATGCATGACATAGGCTGAGTGGGCGAAGCCCTCCTTGCTCGAGTTGACAACGATGTTGATGTCACCCTGCCGCCAGAGCGCCACGTCACGGGCGATATGCTGGGCGGCCTTCACGAAACCGAGCGTGCTGAGCATGTTGGAGAGCGTACCCAGCTCTTTTTCGCTGGCGGTGAATTCCACAAAGGATACGCCGTTGATCGGCACCCTTGCGGGCATGGCCGGGACATCCAGCGCCAGATCCGGCTCCTGCTGGCGGACCTTGTCCATCAGATTGAGCAGCGAGCGCTGGCCATCGACCGCGATAGCGCGGGGGCTGCCACTGCGGAACTGGTCATTGAGAATTTCCAGAGACAGAGGCCCCTTGTAGCCCGTAGCCGCAACGGCGGACATGAAACCGAGGAGGTTGAGCTCGCCTTCGCCCGGCATGGTGCGGAAGTGGCGAGACCAATATTCGAGGTTCATTTCGATCTTGGGAGCGTCAGCAAGCTGGACGTGGAAAATCCGCTCGCCCGGGATGGAACGAATGGGGGTCAGGTCGGCATTGCGTGCCAGTGTGTGGAAGCTGTCAAGAACGAGGCCGACCGCAGGGTGATCGGCCCGGCGCACCACTTCCCACGCATCGCGATAATCGGAGACGAGCTTGCCCCATGCCCGCGCCTCGTAGCCAATCCTCAGGCCGCGCTTGGCAGCCCGCTCACCGAGCTCACGAAAATCCTCGGCCAGCTTTTCGATGCTGCCAAGGGAATCCGGATGGTCGGACGAGGTGACGAGCAGCAGGTTCGTTCCCATCTGCTGCATCAGGTCAAGCTTACGTTCGGCTCGATCAAAGGCCTTGGAGCGGGACGGTCCGGAAAAGCCTTCAAAGTCGGTCAGCGGCTGAAACAGATCGATGACCAGCCCATAATCACGGACCAGTCGGCCCACTTCCTCGGGGGGGCCGTCGAAGGTGATGAAGTCCTGCTCGAAAATCTCGATGCCATCAAATCCAGCCGCAGCGATTGCAGTCAGCTTCTCCCTGAGATCGCCTGCAATCGAGACGGTTGAAATTGAAGTTTTCATGGCGGGCCTCCCAAAAAATGACGTCGGTTCGCTCTAAAATGTACCGATCAGTACATTAGAATCTAGCATAGAGCTCATTTGTTTGCACCGGGGGAATTCAGGGCCGCAACAGAAAACTGCGGCGAGGGGAAGTACCGCATCCATGCAGAGACGCGGTACTTCATGGCGGAGGAGAAGTCAGTCCGTGGAAACGTGCCCTACGCCGCCCTGAGGCGAGTAGATGTCGAGGATGTTCCAGTGCCCGGTGGTCGGGGTCGGATTGTTGATCATGGCGACGTCAAGAACGGTTGGCTGGCCGCTGGCGATGGCAGCCTCCAGAGCCGGTTTGAAATCGGCCGCCTTTTCAATCCGCACACCGACGCAGCCGTAGGCCCGGGCAATGGCCGCATAATCGGGCATCTGCTCGGTAGGGCTGTCCGCTTTGGGGAAGAGCGTTCCGTAGTTGAGGCCGTAATGGGCCTTTTGCAGCCCGGCGATGGTGCCGAAGGCGTTGTTGTTCATCACCACCCAGACCACAGGCAGCTGCATTTCTGCTGCGGTTGCCAGCACCGACGGGTTCTGGCCGAAGCCGCCGTCGCCGACGAGGCTGATGACAACCTTGTTGGGGGCCGCAATCTTGGCTCCGACTGCTGCCGGAGGGCCAAAGCCCATGGTGGCAAAACCACCGGGGATCAGGGCCGTTCCGGGGGTGTAGATGTCGAACTGCTGGGCAACGCCGTTCTTGTTCCAGCCCACATCGGAGGTGAGGATCGCGTCGCGTGGCATCACGTCGCGCAGATCGGCGAGAATGCGTTCCGGCATCATCGGGAAGGCATCAGACTGCTGCATCTCGATGTTGGAATCGGCAAAGGCCTTGCGGGCCTTGGCGATAGACGCGCGCAGCTCGGGCCGGTTGATGCCTTCAGGCTTCATTTCCTTGGCAACGCGCACGAGAACCTTCAAGGCCGCCTTGAGGTCAGCCACCGCGCCGATTTCGACCGGATAGTTGCGGCCGATTTCCTGCGGTTCGATATCGATGTGGATGAGCTTTGTCGCCCCCTCACCGATGTTGAAGGTGTAGTTCGGATACCACGACGAGCAGTCGGCCTCCTTGAAGCGGCTACCAAGACCGAGGATCCAGTCGGCTCCTAGGGTGGTCTGGTTGGTCAGCTCGGTTCCCCAGAAGCCGGTCATGCCGAGCACGAGGGGATGATCATCAGGCAGAGCACCCTTGCCCATCAGCGAATGAGCGACCGGGAGATCGAGATGATCGACCAGTTCACGCATTTCGTCCCATGCCTTGGCGAGGATGATCCCGCCACCACAATAGATCACCGGTTTTTCGGCGCTGATCAGTTTCTCGATGATGGCCTTTGCGGTTTCGTCATCAAGGGACGGCTTCGCAAGAACCTTGGCGTTGGAGGACTGACGCTCCCACAGGCCGGGATCGATCTCGGCGGAGAAGAAGTCCATCGGTACGTTGACGAGCACCGGACCGGGCTGGCCACTCTCGGCAAGGGTGAAGGCCTTCTCCATGATTTCGGGGAACAGTTCGGGCGTATCGACACGCCAAGCCCGTTTCACGAAGGGACGGTAGATCTCATACTGAGCCCCGTCCGCATGCAGGTTCACTTCCTGATGGGGATGCTTGCCGTAATAGTAGCTCGGAATATCACCGGCAATCACGACCATCGGGATGCAGTCAAGGGCAGCGTTGGCAACGCCGGTTGCCGCATTGGTCAGACCCGGTGACAGGTGCGACAGCACAACGGCGGCCTTGCCGGTGACGCGGGCATAGCCGTCGGCAGCATGGGCACTGATCTGCTCATGCCGCACCGTGATGAAGTCGATATTGGAATCCGACAGAGCTGCCAAAACCGCGATGTTGGTGTGGCCGCACAGACCGAAAATGTGGCGGACATCCCGCTTCTCGAGATATTTCACCAACTGGTTGGCGACGGTGGTGTCTTTGTTGGGGACGCTCATCTCGTTCATCACAAGGTCTCCGTGTTGTAGAATTCACCGAACAGTTCTTCATCAGAGGGACGATCGGCCGGGATCGGACGAGCCACCCAGGTGACGTTCATGTAGTGCTTGAGCGACACGTTTTCGTTGGTGATGTTGCCGCCCCAGATGCCGCAACCCAGCGAGCTGGTCATCGGCATGCCATTTTCAAAGCTGCCAGCGTTGGCCTTGGACTGTGGCTGACGAACCATGACGCGGCTCACGGGAGCATTCATGGCATGGGCGAGGATGCGGTCGTCATCGTTGGAATAGATGCCGCAGGAATGGCCCTTGCCGCCCACTTCGTAGATGGCCCGGACCTTGGCCATGGCTTCGTCGAAATCGGCAAACTTGTAGAGAGCCATGACGACGCAGAGTTTCTCGCCGGAGAATTTGTGCTCCTTGCCGATCTCTTCTTGCTCGACCATGATGAATTTGCATTCGTCGGGAATGGTGAAGCCTGCAAATTCGGCAATGCGTTGGGCAGAAATGGCCACCGTTTCGATGCGGCGGGATCCATCTTCCTTCCAGAGGGCATTCTGTATCATGACCTTTTCTTCGGCATTGCAGAGATATCCGCCTTCCTTCTGCAACGCGGCTTTCATGTCATCATAGATCTGGGCTGCGATGATCAGGTTGCCGTCTGCCGAACAGCCGGAGCCGAAGTCTGAGGTCTTGGAAATGCGGCTGTTCATGGCCGCGATGTCGATGTCGGCGGTTTCGTCGATCACCATCGTCGAGTTGCCGGCCCCCACGCCATAGGCGGGTTTGCCAGAGGAATAGGCTGCCTGCACCATCGGCTTGCCGCCGGTGGCGAAGGTCACATCGCATTCGGCCATCAACTCGTTGGTCATTGGAATGGAGGGCTCGGTCACGCACTGGAAGAGGTCTTCGGGTGCGCCGAGTTTTTTGCAGGTCTCGCGCATGACGCGGACCATTTCAGCGGTCGTGGCCTTGGCCCGCGGATGAGGCGAGAAGATCACCGCATTCTTGCACTTGATGGCATAGATGCCGGTGACCGGAGGGGTGAGTTCGGGGTTGGTGGTTGGGATCAACGATGCGATCACGCCAGCAGGCTTGGCAATCTTGGTCAGGCCTTTTTCCTCGTCGACTTCGATGACGCCAACGGACTTCTGACGCAGGGCATCGCGCAGAACGCCAAGGATCTTGAAGCGCTTGCCTGCGCGACCTGCACGGTCACCGATGCCGCTTTCATCCACGCCCATCTGGGCGATGCGGACGAATGTCTTTTCGTTGCCGCAAGCCCAACCAAGCGCCTGAGCCAGACGGTCGACCTGAGCCTGATCGTAATCCTTGATTTCCTCCATCGCGACGCGTGCGCGTGCAATCATGTCGGCAACGGTCTGTTTTTCTTCTGCTGTAATCTCTCGTGCCATGTAATCCTCTCCTAATATTCAATCCTTGTTGCCTGCAGAGGCTGCCTCAACCCGCCATGCCGTTCTGATTGGCAAACTGCGGAGTGCCTTCGAACACCGATTTGGCAGCTTCCAGGCAATTGCGTGCATGCTGTTCGTGACCCAGCCTGTCCGAGCGTTCCGAGTTGGGAAGTTCGATGGACAAGGGGAGATCAGGGAACAGATAATTGATGACGGAAAAATCGATCGCTCCTTCGCCCGGATAGAGCCGCGCTTCACGCGCGATTCGCATCATCTCATCTCTGGTGTAAGCGACATCATCGGCGTCGCAGACATGCAGGAAGTTGATCCATTCGCTCGGCACGCGCTCGAGGGCGAAGAGCGGGCATTTGTTGAAGTGCATGTAAAGGGTGTCGACCAGCAGGCCCTGATTTGGACAGCCTGCAAGTTCGAGGATCTCAACGCATTCATCGAGCGTTGCAAGCCGCGAGAAGGCCGGGAATTCGAGGTTGACCGTCAGGCCGAACGGCTCGGCCAACGAGCAGATATAGGCGAACTGTTCGACGATATAGCCTCGGTCGTTGCGCACATCGGTCCAGGCCGAACAAATGACCTGACTGGCCCCGAGTTCCGCCCCGGCTTCGAAAGCTGGCGAGAAACTGTCGGGGTCGATGTCGCGAGCAATCTTGCAAAGCTCCACATCGAAGCATTTCACCCCCGTGTCCGCCAACACGCGTTTGGTTTCGCGGATGATCTCGGGTGATGCCGGATCGATATCGGGTTCGCCTGCCACCCCCAGATGGATGAGCCGGAAGCTGGCGTGGCTAAAGCCTGCCTTTGCGGCGATTTCCACCTGTTCGGGGGGCGTTACACCCGGAACAGTCAGATAGGAAAGGGAATAGTCACGCATTATTCGTCCTCCGAGAGTTGAGCCCAGGGGGGCGGTGGTACATGAGCCATGCGACTTGGGAGACTTCTTTCAAGCAGGGCCTCTGCCCGCTCGACCAGCGTCCGGAAGGCCTGCCAGTCGATGCCGGTTTCAAACCCCATTTCTTCTGCGGCATAAGCGGCATCTTCTGTCGCGATATTGCCTGTTGCCTTGGGTACGAAGGGACATCCCCCAAGGCCACCGGCCGCCGCATCGAAGATCCGAACCCCTGCCTGCAACCCGGCAACAAAGTTGGCGATGCCGAGGCCGCGCGTGTCATGCAGATGAAGCGACAAAGCGACTTCATCGGGGAGTTCGCCACGCAAGCGCTGGCAAAGCTCGAAAACCTGACGCGGATTGGCGAGACCGGCCGTATCCGCGATGTTGATCTCACTGACGCCAAGTGCGGCGAAGGAGCGGGCGATATCAAGCACCCGGTCCGGGTCAATATGCCCTTCGAAACCGCATCCGAGTGCCGACTGGATGCCAGCGCGGACTGCGACGCCTTCTGCGAGGGCCTTCTCGATCACTGGAGCAATCTTGGCGCGGCCCTCATCAACAGAGCGGTTCGTGTTCTTCTGTGAATGGGTTTCCGATGCCGAGACCGATATCGACAGATGCTTGACGCCGACCGCCAGAGCCCGATCAAGCCCTGCACCGTTCAGCACCAGCGCTGTGTAAATCACGCCGTCCTTGGGGGTCAGTGACGCAAACAGCTCATCGGTGTTTGCCATCTGGGGCACCCATTTGGGATGCACAAAGGATCCCAGCTGGATCCTCTTCACACCGGCCTGTTCAAGGTCGTTGAGGAAGCCCAGTTTTTCTTCGATGGAAAAGAGCCGTTTTTCATTTTGCAGGCCATCACGCAAGAATTCATCTTCGATCAGCACCTGACCGTCGCATTCATACATGCCATTCCTCCCGATCGGCATTTTACCATATTCTCAAAGTTGTTCCACCAATTTAACCAGTTGGATAATTAAACTAAAATACCAATTTTGACATTTCGCCAAACATGATGTTAATTTTTAGCATCAAAAATGAGTGTTTGAGGGTGTGTCATGCTGACCTTGCGACAGATCGAAGTCATTCGTGCCATCATGGTGGCCGGTACCGTCAAGGGTGCTGCGGAGTTGCTCAATGTCTCTGCCCCCGGGATCAGTCGGGTCATGAAATACACCGAGGATCAGCTGGGCATCCGACTGTTCTCCCGAATCCATGGCCGTTATGTCCCCACGGAGGAAGCTCGCGATATCTTCGAGCAGATCACGGCAGTCTTCCATTCGGTCGAGAATCTGCACTTCGCGATTGACGCCCTGAAGATGGGCCAGAAGCAATCGGTCTCCTTCGGAGCCGTGCCGTCCATCGCCCATTATGTTTTTCCCAGTGCGGTAGCGGACCTCAAGCACAGGTTTCCCGACCTTGAGCTGCATCTGAACATCATCAAGATCGAGGAAGCCATCGACTATCTGCTCCTGCGCAAGGGGGAGCTGGTTGCGATGAGCTACAAGCTCGATCATCCGGGTCTGTCGGTTCAGCCGCTGTTCACCGGGCAGCTCTATGCCATCGTTCCGTCCGATCATCCGCTGGCCACCAAGGCAGCCATCTCGATTGCCGAGCTGGCAAGCGAAACCCTGATCGGTATCGAACCCGATGACCCATACGGCCAATTGCTGAAAGAGCCGTTCGACAGGCAGGGCATCGACGTCAGCTACTCGGTCGTGGCGCGCAACAGTCAGACAGTGTCAACGCTGGTCTCCCATGGGCTCGGGGTTGCGCTTGTTGATGAGCTGTCTCTTGCCGGGCCGCAACAACATCCCGGCATCGTGGTGCGTCCACTGCAGGAAGAAGCCACCTTCCGCACCTATGCGGTCTTCAACGCGGATCAGCCGCGTTCCGTCTTTGCCGATGCCATGGTCGGCTGCCTCATCGGGCAAATGAAAAAAGCCGCTGCAGAACGCAAGCGGCTTTCATCCGTTTCAGCGGTTCAAACGGCTCAATAGCCGAAGTACCTCGGTAGAGCGATCACCACGTCTGGCACAAAGGTGATGATGAATAGCACGACCACCTCAACCAGGAACAATGGCAAGACCGCCCTCGTCAGTTTCGCCATACCGACCCCCGCTATGGCCTCGGCGACGAACAGACAGAGGCCGAGCGGTGGCGTGATCAGGCCGATCATCAAGTTGAAGATCACCACGATGCCGAAATGAGTGGGATCGACCCCGAGGGACACGGCAATCGGGTGCAGGATCGGCACCAGCACGAGCATAGCAGCGATGCCCTCAAGAAACAGCCCGACAAACAGGAACAGCAGGTTCACTGCAATCAGGAACGCCACCTTGCCATCGACGTTGGACAGCACCCAGTCCGTGAGGATGTTCGGCACACGGTTGTAGGTCAGAAGCCAGTTGGCCGCGCCGACGGCCGCCATGATGATCATGATGACCGAGCTGTCTTTCATGGCACCGGCAAAGATGCGCGGCAACGATTTGATCGTGATCTTGTGATAGACGAAGATGCCGAGGAACAGCGCGTAGGCCACAGCAAAGGACGCCGCCTCTGTCGGCGTCACGACACCGAGCAGGATCGAGCCAACGACAAACACCGGCATCATCAGCGGCAAGAGGCCATCAAGAAAGGCTTTTGCAGGCGGCTGACGCAGGAGTTCACTCTCGCCGCCTCTGTCCTCGATCTTGACCGTCGCCATGACATAGGCAGACAGGAAGATGGCAAGCAGCACACCCGGAACAATCCCCGCAAGGAACAGGGCGGGCACTGAAACCCCTGACACGATCAACGCGTAGATGATGACCGGGATCGAAGGGGGAATGATCGGCCCGATGACTGAAGACGCCGCGGTGATCGCGGCGGCGAAGGCCCGGTTGTAGCCGTGCTTTTCCATCTCGGGAATGAAAACGCGACCAATGGCCGATGTGTCAGCGATGGCCGATCCGGACAGACCGGCGAAGATCACCGAGGCCCAGATGTTGACAAGGGCAAGCCCTGCACGAAGACGCCCGACAAGCACGTTGGCAAAAGCGATGATGCGTCCGGTGATGCCGCTTTCGTTCATCACTTCACCCGCAAGCACGAACAGGGGGATAGCAAGAAGCGGGAAGGAGTTGAGCCCGCGGAACATTTCCGTCGCCACGACGCGGATTGTATAGGGAGCATCATTCATCGCCATGAAGACCAACAATGTCCCGACAATGGCGATAGCGATGGGCATACCGATCAGCAGGCCGACCACGAAGATTACATAAATCATGCCGCTACCTCCTCCTCGGATTTAGGATCAGCCTTTGACGCCTGAATTTCCCTGATCCGTTCGATGAGGCGCAACAGGGCGGCAACGGCGATCATGCCCCCACCAATGGCCATTGCATATTGCCAGGTGCCGACCTTGCCGATCCAGACCAGGGCATCAATCCCGGTGCTTTCGGCAATCCATTTCGAGACGGCTTTCAGGCCCGAGCTGTCGACATGACCGCGGCGCATCGCAAAGGCGTGGCCTGCAAAGACCAGAGCGACACCGCTTGCACAGGTGAGCACGTCACAAAAAGCAAACAGCCAGGCCTTGCTTTTCTCGGCGATCGTATCGATCAGAATGGTGAAGCGGATGTGACCATCCTGCATGTAGGCGTAGGAAATGCCGAACATGACACCATAGATGGCCAGATAGATGGGTAGTTCCTCACCCCAGGCAATGGATTTGCCGATCGTATAGCGGCGAACGGCATTGACGAAAATGACCCCGAACACTAGCGCCATGGAACATCCTGCTCCAAAGGCGTAAAAGTTGCGAACGAGACGGGTAACCTTCTCCATGACGGAAATCTGCTCCCTGAGGTTGACAAAAAAAACCGGGGGTACCGTAGAACAATACCCCCGGTGGACATTGGCGGGTATGATTATTTGACGGCTGCTACAGCTTCCTGCAGACGATCGATCCAGACGGCTTCTTCGCCCAGTTCACCGCGCAGATATTCTACGACAGCTGGCTGTGCTTTTTCAGCAAAAGCTGCGATTTCGTCTGCGGTCGGAGAATAGACCTGCATGCCTTCTTGCTGAACCTTGTTCACGCCTTCTGCCGTGCCCCACTGCTGAATTGCACGACCCATGGTGCCGGCAACCTTGGCAGCCTTGGTGATCACTTCCTGCTGAGCAGGGGTGAGGCCTTCATAGAATTCATCAGAAATCAGGATGAAGTCAGCACCATAGACGTGACCGTCGAGGGTCATGTATTTCTGGAGCTTGTGCAGACCGTTGTTGTAGATCACGCCAACCGGGTTTTCCTGACCGTCGACCACACCGGTGGTCAGAGCGTTAGGAAGTTCGGTCCATGCGATCGGGGTTGGCTCACCACCAAGACCCTTGACCATTTCCACATAGAGCGGAATAGGCTGAACGCGGAATTTCAGGCCCTTCATATCCTCGGGCTTACGGATTTCGCGGGTGCTGTTGGTGAAGTTGCGGAAGCCGGTTTCACCATAGGCAAGCGTGCGAAGGCCGGTCTGTTCCAGGCAATGTTCGCCAAGAGCCTTGCCGAATTCACCATCAAGTACTTCCCATGCGACCGTGGCCGAAGAGAAGGTGTAGGGGATATCCAGCACGCCGGCAGCCGGGCAGATTTTGGACATGGCACCGGACACCAGAACGACCTGAGTGAGACCTTCCTGAGCCTGTCCGACGAGTTCGGTTTCGTTGCCCAGCGCGCCGGCCGGGAACAGTTCAACCTTCAGATCGGATTCGCCTTCCACGATATTTTTAAAGATATGGGCTGCGGCGCCCTTTTTGGATGCGGTCCATTCGTCAGGATCCACGTGAGCCACGCGGATGGTTTGTGCGCTGGCGACAGATGCCATCCCAAAGGTGATGGCGGCGACGGCAGCAAGCTTCGTCATGTTGAACGTCATATTGTACTCCTCCCATAAAGGCGTTCAGCGGTTAACCACTAGGTTTTGAATCGAAGGCATCGAATGTTGCCTTCATACGTTCGGGATCAGCGGGCTGACCCGTAAACAGTTCAAACGCACGAACGGCCTGGAAGACCGCCATGCCTGAGCCGGGCAAGGTTTTGCAACCATGGTCTCGTGCGTCTTTGAGCAATTGTGTTTCAAGCGGAAAATAAACGATGTCCGCAACCCAAAGATTGTCGGACAGATACTCAATTGGCAGAGCGGATCCGGGCAGCTTTGCCATGCCCATCGGAGTGGCGTTGACAACGCCGTTTGGTCGTCCCCCGGAAAAAGCATCGCTGATCTCCGCGATCGCCCGAGCCGGCAGTTCGGGATGGCGCTCGGCAATATGCTCGACCAGATCGAGCGCCCGATTGTAGTCGACATCGTGGATCGACAGACGCTTGATGCCCGCATTGGCCAGAGCATTGGCGACAGCAACACCGGCTCCCCCTGCCCCGATCAGCAGAACATCATCCTTGACCGCGCCCTTGAGGCCACGGTGAAAGCTCTCGGCAAAGCCCCATAGGTCCGTGTTGTGCCCGAAGCGCTTGCCATCCTTGAAGACAACTGTGTTCACGGCCCCAACAGCGGCAGCGTTGACGGACAGCTCATCAAGCAGGGAAATCACTTCCATCTTGTAAGGGTAGGTAACATTGACCCCGGCGTAACCGTCAGCTTCTACGCGATCAAGCATTTCGGCAAGGCTCATGTCCCTGCGCTCGTCGTCTTCCATGTCGAGAAGATCGTAGGTGCAGACGAAGCCCTGAGCCTTCGCTTCGGCCATGTGCATGGCTGGCGTCCTAGACCGAAGGATACCGCATCCAATCAACCCGACCCGCACATCAGCGGTCGCAACCGCGGCGCGTTCTGCCTGCATTCTGTTTTCCTCCCGGCAGCGCCCCAACATACGGACGCTGATCTTTTTATGTACAAGTTCCGGTACGCATTTGCTTCACTTTGTACCAGACAGTTAATTTCGTCAAGTTTTTTGTACCGGCTAGTTAATTGTCTGGACTCTGGAGGTCATTTCGATAATAGTTGACGACTAATCTGAGGAGAACAACGCCGCGGAATTCCCATGACAGAGTCGAGCGACGCTGAGAATAAAAGAGTGCGATCCTGGAAGCAGGATCCAGAAGCCGTACGCGCTGACATTCTGCGTGCAGCCAAGACCGAATTTGCTAAACACGGGCTGGCTGGCACGCGAGTGAAGGATATCGCAGACCGAATCCAGACTTCACGCAGAATGATTTTCTATTATTTCAGCGACAAGGAAGGCCTCTATCGGGCAGTTCTCGAAGAGGCCTACAAGAGCGTCCGTGAGGCCGAAGAAGAGCTTAATCTTGACGGCCTTCCCCCGATAAAAGCCCTGTCCAAGCTGGTGGAATTCACGTTCGATCACCATCGCCAGAATGAGGATTTCATTCGGCTGGTCATGAACGAGAACATGCTCAACGGCCAGTATATCACGCAAAGCACGTCGCTTCACATCACCAACACGAAGGTCATCAAGCAGCTCAGCCGAATCTGTGAGGCCGGCGTCAAGGAAGGTGTCTTCAAGCCCGGACTGTCGCCGCTTGAGCTTCACTGGCAGATCAGTGCCCTGTCCTTCTTCAACGTGTCGAACCGTTCAACCTTTTCGGTCATCTTTGGCAACGAGCTGTTCTCTGAAGACGGGCAAGTGACGATGAGACAACACATCGTCGACTGCATTGTCTCATCGGTTCTGGCGAAATGACCCTCCACTCCCGTCGAGACTTTAGCTTCCCATCAGCACCGATGGCAGCCAGACGCTAAGCACCGGAAACAGGCTGAGCAGCACCAGCACCAGAAAGTTCGCCAGCAAGAACGGCAAGGCCCCTCTGAAGACGGAAAGAATGCTCTCGCCAGAGACAGAGGCGCAAACATTGAGGCACATGCCGACAGGAGGCGTGACCAGTCCCACGGCGAGCCCGGAAATCAGCACCGCCCCGAACTGGATCGGCGAAACGCCCAACAGTTTGAGCGCAGGCAGGAAGACCGGGGTCAGCAGCAGGATCGCAGGGCTGACGTCAACAAAGAAGCCGATCAGCAGAATGATCACCGCCACGACAAGCAAGGCGCTCTGCGGCCCCAATTGCAGATCCATGAACAGTAGGCCGATGGTCTGAGTGACATGCTCAAGGGCCAAAATCCAGGTAAACACCCCCGAGAAGGCAATGATGACCATCACGTTGGCGGAGCTAAGGATTGCTTCGCCAAACAGTTTGGGCAGATCGGCAATCGTGATGCCACGATAGATGAAAAGCCCGACAATCAGGGCATAGAGCGCACCGACGGCGGCCGATTCTGTCGCCGTGGCGATGCCGGTGACGACTGAGCCGACCACGATCAGCGGCATGAACAGCGCCGGAACCCCTTCCATGGTGCATCGCATGACATTCGACATGGAAAGGTCGACTTCCTCGCACGGATAATCGTTGCGTCTGGCGAGCACCAGCACGATACCCATCATGAAGACACCAACCATCACTCCCGCAAAGAGGCTGCCCAAGAACAGCCGCCCCACGGACTCGGACGCGGCAAAGGCGTAGATTACCATAGGAATGGATGGGGGAATGATCATGCCCATCGTCGAGGAGGCAGCGATCAGTCCTGTCGCCGTGCGCACGGGATAGCCCTTGTTGCGCATCGCAGGGATCATCACCTGCCCGATCGAGGCGGCGTCGGACACTGAGGAGCCAGAGATGCCGCCGAATACCATGGAGGTCATTACGGAGACCAGACCCAGACCGCCTCTCAGACGGCCAACAAACATCATGCAGAAATCAATGAGGCGTGCGGTGAGCCCACCGTGGTTCATCAGGTGTCCCATGACAATGAACAATGGCAAGGACAGCATGACCGAGCTGTTCATGCCTGCATAGACCCGCGCAGGCAGTACGGCGATCAGCTCGGGATGGTAGGTGAGGAAATAGAGCAAGCCGGACAGCCCCATCGAATAGGCAATGGGCACTCCGAACAGCATGAACAGAACGAGACTGCAGATGAGGAGAAGCATGATGTGTCAGACCGCTTCGTTGGAGGCATTGGAACGGGGCGAAGAGAAAAGGATGGCGAGGCGTGTCCCACAGAACAAAACCGCGAAGACGCATCCGATCGGTATGGCGATTTCGAAAATCCCTTCGGGCACATGCAGCACCGGATCCTCACTGTTGCCGACCATCGAGATCCAGTCCCAGCTATAGACAAGCAACATGCAGTGAAGTGCGCCGATGAGGATCAGGTTGAGCCCCTCGATCCACCTCTGCAAAGCTGGCGGCAGACTGTTGAGCAGGGCATCGATGCGGATGTGCTTGCCCCGGGCCAGATCGACGGCGGCACCGAGTGCGGTCGTGTAGATGAACATCATCACGGTTGCTTCGCTCGCACCAACGATGGTCGTACTAAAGCCATAACGCAGAATGACCAGCAGGGTCACGATGAGAAAGATCAGACCAAACAGGCCCGTCAGCAACCAAGTGAGGATGCCGGACACCCAGTCTTCAAGGCGCTGCAAGGCGTGCCGCTGCTTTGCGGGTTCAGAGAGAGACATGACGGAGCCCTTGTCGATGAAGAAATAGAGGGAATGTCAGCCCCGGTCTCCCCACGGGCCGGGACTGACGTGCCATTCGGCTCGGAGATTACTTACCGGCCGCCACGGCTTGTTCGACTTCATCCTTCGTGAAGGTGCCATCAGCAATATAGGCATCCCAGACGGGGCGAACCTTTTCGATGAATTTCACGCGATTCTCCGGCGTGATTTCATTGACTTCCAGCTTGTCACTGAGGAAGGCAAGATAGTCGGCTTCCGATGCGAGCCAATGCTCGTCGCTCCATGCCATCGCTTCTTTGCTGACCTTGTCAAACACAGCCTTGAGATCGTCGGGCAGGCTTTCATACCACTTCAGATTGACCATCAGCGGATCGGGATGGATCTGATAGTTGACGAGCGAGAGATATTTCTGTGCTTCGTAGAATTTCATTTCCGAAATGTTGGACGGCGGATTTTCCTGTCCATCGGCGACGCCCATTTTCAATGCCATGTAGACTTCGCCATAAGGAATGGAAGTCGGGCTGGCTTCAAGCGCCTGGAAGGTCTTGATGATCGTTTCGATGCCCGGAGTGCGGATTTTCAGGCCCCTGACGTCATCGGGCGTGTTGATCGGTCGTGCGTTGTTGGTGATCTGGCGGAAGCCCCCGGCAACCCCGGTTGCCGGAATGTAATAGCCATTGGCTTTGGCGGCATCGGCGATCATGTCGCCGAAGTCGCTACGCATGGCCTTCAGAACCGCATCGGTATTCTCATAAAGAAACGGCAGGGTGTAGATCAAGAATTTCTTGTTGGCCTTGGTGAAAGCGCCGCCTCTGGTGCCCTGCGCTGCGCCCATCTTGACCATGTCCATGACTTCGGGTTCGCTGCCCAACTGGCTGGAGCTGAAAAGCTCAACGGCGATCCGGCCATTGCTTTCCTTTTCCAGTTTTTCCTTGAACAGCATCATCGATTTGTGACGGACAGAGCTGTCAGGCTGTGAATGGGCAAATTTGAAATTGAAATCGGCGGCGAAGGTCGGAAACGCAAGTCCGACACCAACAGCAACCATTGCGACTTTCGCGAAAAGCTTGTTCATGAATGCCTCCCTATCGATTGGCCACCCGATCCAGCATGGGCGGTGAAGCGGCGCATTCCTCACCGCTTGCTTGACTTTTTCAAAGGCCAACCAGTCCGGTCCGAATGGCCTTGTGCAGTCCCTCGTCCCTTGGATCTCCCAATGGTGAGGGTCGTTTGCTTGCGGTTAGGCTCCCTCCCAGTCACCATACCGCGCTACCTTGCAATCACAGAATTCTACCGACTAGTCGATAATGTCAATAAACAAGCATTCAAAATACCATTATTGCGACAACAGGACGCATCAAGAGAAAATCACTCGCAATAATTGATCGTGCAGACAATCTATTTTATCTATTAATTCTAGCTATATAAGTGATTTCATCTGCATCTTTTGAGGCATATGGCATTCCCTACCTGCGCGACATGCAAGCTCGTTGACAATGGGGTATAAAGCGCTATGATCCATACCAAACAAGCCAATCCATACTTGGCAAGTCCCTTCGATTGAGGCGGCATTGCCGAAGAGATATAGAATGAACAAGCTCCCGATTAACGTGCGCATCGGCAGGAATGGTCGCGTCGGCATCCTCAAGAAAGTGCCGAAGGATCTTTGGGGGCATCCGCAATATCGTTCCCGTTCCAAGGTCATTGAGCGCTCGACCGGGGCGATGGATATCGAGGAAGGGGTAAGGATCGCGACTGCGATGCTCGCGGATCTCGAACAGGAATTCGCCTCCGCCCGCGAAGAGTTGGTAGAGATCAACCCGGATGAAGATCTCGCGACCGAAGTAGCTCCTCTTGATCCCGCTCCGCCGGAGCCAGAATTCAACGAGGCGAGTGATCAGGAGCCACACCAGTCCAAGTCCCGGTCATCGCGCAGGAAGGTCGGCGAGGAGACGCGGCGGCAAATCCTTGCCTCTGCGATGGAGGAATTTGCGGCCAAGGGCCTCAGCGGTGCAAGGGTGGATTCCATCGCAGCCCGGACCAGAACGACCAAGCCAATGATCTACTATCACTTCGGCAGCAAGGAAAAGCTCTATGCTGCGGTGATGGAAGAAGCCTATGGCGGCGTGCGCAGCAAGGAGCAGAATTTGCAGCTCGATCGTCTGCCCGCCGAGGAAGCGATGCGGCGGCTGGTAGAGGTGACCTTCGATCATCACGCCGAGCATCCGGAATATGTGCGGCTCGTCAGTGTCGAAAACATCGAGATGGGCCGTCACATCACTGGCCGGAAATCACTGGTCGAACGCAACAAGATCGCCATCGATACTGTGCGCGATCTGCTCAAGCGAGGCGAGAAGGAAGGCTGCTTCCGGCCCGGCATTGATCCCTGGCAGCTGCATTTTCTCATTTCATCCTACAGCTTCATGCGCGTCTCGAACCGCTATTCCTGGCGCGCGGTGTTCGAGCAGGATCTGTGGGATGAACGCGAGGTTCCCGCCCAACGCGAAATGATTATCGATGTCATTCTGCGCTATGTGAAGGCGTGACAGGTTGCGGCGGAAGCATCAAGCGCTCACCCAACCAAGGCGCCCTGCCTTCGCTACGCCGCAATGAGCCGCAGTTTCAGACGTCCAGTCTTTTGCCGCTGCCCGGATCAAAGAGGTGCACGTCCACGTCTGCAACCGAGAAGGTCATCGTCTGCTCGCCCTGCCTGTCGAGATGAACGCCGGGCAGGCTGACGGTGATCACTTCGCCGGTGTCGGCCACATTCCCGTGCAGAAGCGTGTTGGCACCAAGCGGTTCGTTCATGTGCACGTTGACGGTCAGCGGTCCGTCCTCCTTGCGCACCAGATGCTCGGGACGAATCCCCAGCTTGACTGGCCCGTCGAGCGCCGTGGTTCTGGCAATGCGGGCCTCTCCGAGCCAGACATGACCGTCTTCCACCCTGGCGTTGAAGACATTCATCGCCGGGCTGCCGATGAACTGGGCGGCAAACAGGGTCTGCGGCTTTTCATAGACTTCGAGCGGTGTTCCGATCTGTTCCGCCACCCCGGCATGCATCACGATCATACGGTCTGCCATGGTCATGGCTTCGACCTGATCGTGGGTAACATAAAGTGATGTTATACCAAGCTGGGACTGAAGCTCCTTGATTTCCAGACGCATTTGGACGCGCAGTTTGGCGTCGAGGTTGGAGAGCGGCTCATCGAACAGGAACAGGGCCGGTTCGCGCACGATGGCTCGTCCCATCGCCACGCGCTGGCGCTGTCCGCCAGACAATTGTCGGGGCTTGCGATCAAGCAACGGTTCCAGCTGCAACAACTTTGCTGCCTCCTGAACCTTGGTCTCGATTTCGGCCTTCGGCATCTTGGCGATCTTCAGCCCATAGCCCATATTCTGGCGCACCGACATGTGAGGATAGAGGGCATAATTCTGGAACACCATGGCAATGTCGCGGTCCATGGGTTCCTTGTCGTTGGCGCGTTCCCCGTTGATCAGCACATCACCCGATGTCACGGTCTCAAGCCCCGCGACCATGCGCAACAGCGTTGACTTGCCGCAGCCGGACGGGCCGACGATCACGATGAATTCGCCGTCGGCGATGTCCATGTCGATGCCGTGGATCACATCTGTGGACCCGAAGCTTTTCTTGATATTTTTCAGTTCTACAGTTGCCATTGTTACTTCTCACTGTCGACAAGGCCGCGGACAAACAGCTTTTGCATCGAAACCACGATGATGATGGGGGGAATCATTGCCAGAATGGAGGTCGCCATGATCACCGGCCATTCGGCGACGTCGTCCCCGGACGGGAACATCTGCTTGATGCCCATGACGATGGTGTTCATGTCCGGATCTGTGGTGATCAGCAGCGGCCAAAGATACTGGTTCCAGCCATAAATGAAGAGGATGACGAAGAGTGCCGCGATGTTGGTACGGCTCATCGGCACGACGATATCGACAAAGAATCGCATCGGGCCCGCTCCGTCGACGCGGGCCGCTTCAGCCAACTCATCCGGGATCGTCATGAAGAATTGCCGGAACAGGAAGGTCGCCGTCGCCGACGCGATCAGCGGGAAGATCAGCCCCGAATAGCTGTTCAACATACCGAAGCTGGCAACGACCTCATAGGTCGGCACGATCCTGACCTCAACCGGCAGCATCAGTGTCAGGAAGATCAGCCAGAAGAACATCATCCGGCCCGGAAAGCGGAAATAGACGATCGCGAAGGCCGACAGCAGGGAAATGATGATCTTGCCGACGGCGATGCCGATGGCCATGACCAGGCTGTTGCCGAGCATAGTGAGAACCGGCACATTGACGCCGGAAAACAGGGCCGCCTTGTAGTTCACCCAGAACTGGTCACCGGGCCAGATCGGCATGGGCGGATGGACGATTTCCGGCTGGGTTACCGTCGAGGCGACAAAGGCGAGCCAGATCGGGAAGAAGATGACGAGAACGCCACAGATCATGAACAGATGGGAGAGCCAGAGCCCGGCCCCGCGTTTCTCGACCATTCCGTGCACTTGCTTAGCCATCAGTAGTGCACCTTTTTCTCTACATATTTGAACTGAATGACGGTCAGCACTCCAACAACGATCAGAAGGATGACCGACTGTGCCGATGAGGATCCCAGATCCTGCCCGACGAAGCCATCGGCAAAGACCTTGTAGACAAGGATCGTGGTCGATTGCTGCGGGCCACCCGAGGTGATGGTGTGAATGACGCCAAAGGTTTCAAAGAAGGCATAGACCACGTTGACGACCAGCAGGAAGAAGGTGGTGGGCGATAACAGGGGCAGGACGATGGTGAAGAAGCGTTTCCAGAACCGGGCACCATCGATGGCCGCTGCTTCGATCACGGCCTTGGGGACAGACTGAAGCGCGGCAAAGAAGAAGAGGAAATTGTAGCTGATACGTCCCCACGCCGAAGCAACGACAACCAATCCCATGGCTTCGCCGCCATTCAGGACATGGTTCCAGTCATAACCCAACTGCCCCAGATACCAGGAGACGATGCCGACGCGCGTATTGAACATGAAGAGCCACAGCACCCCGGCAACGGCAGGAGCCACCGCATAGGGCCAGATCAGCAGGGTGCGATAGACACCGGAACTCTTGATCAGGCGATCCGCGATCACCGCCAGCAACAGCGCCGGGACCATCGAGCACAGGGTAACGAGGATGGAGAACACGGCCGTGGTGACAAAGGACGCGCGATAGAATTTATCGGTGAGCAGGAATTCGAAATTACCCAGCCCGACAAATTGCGACGACAGTCCGAAGGGATCGGGAATGAACAGGGATTGCCAGACGGCCTGCCCTGCCGGGTAGAAGAAGAAAACCGCTGAGATGATGACCTGCGGTGCAATCAGCAGCAGAGGCAACAACCAGCCGCGAAATGTGACGCGTTTTTCCACTGTGGTTTCCAGTCAGTGACGGATGCAACAGAAACGGACGGGCCCGAAGGCCCGCCCGACTTTCATCAAACTCAGCGATTGGCCTGTTCGAACCGGCGCAGCAGAGCGTCACCGCGCTCCTTGGCGCTGTCCATGGCGTCCTGAGCAGACTTGTCACCAGACCAGATGGCTTCCAGTTCCTCGTCAATGATGCCGCGGATCTGATCGAAGGAGCCAAGACGGATGCCCTTGGAGTTGGCCGTCGGCTGCTTGGCGGTCATCTGGATCACGGCAATGTCGGTGCCCGGGTTTTCATCATAGAAACCGGACGCGCGGGTTGCCTCGCCAGCAGCGATGGTGATCGGAAGATAGCCGGTGTTCTTATGCCATGCTGCCTGCACGTCGGTGGAAGACAGGTAGCTGAGAAACTCGCCGACACCCTTGTATTCGGCATCGTCATGACCGGACAGCACCCACAGGGACGCCCCACCGATGATGGTGTTCTGAGGCTCGGCTACGACGCTTTCCCAATAGGGCAGCGGACGAACGTCAAACTTGAACTTGGCTTCCGATTTGATGCCCGCATAACCGGCGGAGCTTTCGGTGAAGAGAGCGCATTCGCCAGCGCGGAAGTTGGCGCCACCCTCGTTACGGCGACCGGTATAGATGAATTTGCCGTCCTTGGCCCATTCACCCATTTTCGCCAGATGCTTGACCTGCACTTCGCCGTTGAGCATCAGCTCGGTGTCGAGACCGGCAAAGCCGTTTTCCTTCGAAGCAAAGGGCACGTTGTGATAGGCGGAGAGGTTTTCCAGATGGATCCAGCTCTGCCATGCGGTGACCAGCGGGCAGTCTTCCCCGCCTTCCTTCAGCTTGCCGAGCACGTCGTCGACCTTCTCCCATGTCGACAGATCGGTGTCGGGATCAACGCCTGCCGCAGACATGGCATCACGGTTCACCCAGAGAACCGGCGTCGAGGAGTTGAACGGCAGGGACAACATGTCGCCTTCGGTGTTGGTGTAATAGCCCTTGACCGCGCCGATGTAGGCATCGGGATCGAACTCTGCACCGCTTTCGGTCATCACTTCGTAGACCGGCTTGATGGCGCCCTTGGCGGACATCATGGTGGCGGTGCCAACCTCGAAGACCATCAGAATATGGGGCTGTTCACCGGCCCGGAAGGCAGCGATCCCCGCGTTCAGGGTTTCGGAATAGTTGCCTTTGTGGCTTTCAACGACGACATAGTCGCTCTGGCTGGCGTTGAAATCGGCAACCTGTTCCTTGACCAATTCGCCAAGGCGGCCCGTGAAGGCGTGCCAGAACTGAATTTCCGTTGCTGCCATTGCGACAGCAGGCGTCAACATGGTGCTCGTGACGGCGAGCACACCAAGCAGTTTCTTGTACAAATTTTCCTCCCTCGCACCGGTATCGGTGCACCTTGCTGGTGATCATGACCATTCCGGCAGAGCCGGAAGCAGAACCGCAGACAAGTTAGACGATACACGCAACGAATTATAATGCAAGTATCGAATATTTGTAAAAATTATAATATGATGTTATATCACTCCTCCGCTTGTAATGCTTTGAGAAGAATAATGAAACAGACCTTGAGATTGCGCCAGCTCGAAGCCCTGATGGCGGTTGCCAGTCTTGGCTCAATGACGGCGGCAGCGACTGAACTCGGTGTCAGTCAACCGGCGGTGAGCCGCCTTCTGGCAGATCTGGCAAAGGAGCTTGGCTTTTCGCTGTTTGATCGGCGCGAAGGCCAGATCGTGCCATCGCAGGAAGTCCGGTTCCTGTTGCCCAATATTCGGCAGGTACTTGAGTTGATGCAGCAGATTTCCGACGTCAGTCAGGAGATCACACAGAGGAAAGCAGGGCACATTCGCGTCGCCTGCCTGCCGGGGTTTGCGACCAGTCATCTGCCCGAGGTGGTCAAGGATTTTCTGTCCGAGCGACCCGGCGTCAGCATGACCATCGAGCCAGACCGGCCCGAACGCATTCTTGAATGGATGATCGGGGAGCATTATGACTTCGGCATCACAGATAACTTTTCGGGGCACCCGGCACTGGAGAGCAGAAGCATCGACATCCGGACGGTCTGCATCTTTCCCGCCGGACACAGGCTCGTAGCGCTGGACCGGATTTCTCCAGCGGATCTGAGCGGGGAGAAGATCATCCATTCCCGCCGCGACAGCGACTTTTTCGGCAAGCTCTCCGCATCGTTTCTGTCGGCCCAATGTCACCCTCAATTCCTATATCGAGATCCGACAGTTTTACCGCGGCCTGTGAGCTTGTCTGTCGTGGTGTCGGCATCTCGGTTGTCAGCGAGCTGGATGCTGTGCAGTTTCCGTGAGCGCGGGTTTGGACTATCGCCCCTTCACGCCTCGCATTCCCCACGTCCTGTCACTGGTCCGCCCCGTGTTGGCCCAGCCCTCCATGATCACGCTGGAGTTCATGGAAAGCTTCTCGAACAGCCTCCAGCCCTTTCAGCAGACGCCCTGACGCGAGACTGTTTGCAGAACCGCGGACCATCATGTCTTCGGTCAGGGGCTTCTCAAAGCAACTGACGAGTGGATGATCCGCGCCATTCGAGAAGGGATGCTGCTGAGGCAAGTGACCGGACACGATGAAGACCGCCCGTGTCCGGGCCGTTGGTCGACGCTCATGTGGACAAGCGGCCATGCCTCCCGTCCCATTGTCCAGATGCAAATCTGACAGAATGAAATCAAAGGCCTGATCGGAATGGATTGCGGGCCCTTTCCCCCTTTGAAGGTGGTGCTCGCCTCGGCCTTGACACCGAGGCCGGAGAGGATCTGCATCGCGGACCTGACGATCTGCCGGGTCATCCTCAATGACGAGGGCACGCAATCCCTCATAGGATGGTGGCAGCTCCTTCCTTGGCTCCTCGGCCAAAGGCAGATGCAGACGGATCGTCCGTGCCCTGACTGGGGGCACTTTCGATTTCGATGTCGCCACCGCTCTGCTTGATGAAGCCGTAGACCATTGGCAGCCCCAGCCCTGTTCCGAGCGAGCCGTCGGGCCGGTCCGAATAGAAGGGCTCGAACGCCCGCTCCTTGATGGTCTCGCTCATGCCGATGCCGTTATCGGAGACTTCGATGACGCCATTGCCTTCCGCAGAGCGAAAGACGCTCAGCGTAATCCGGCCCGTCTGATCGATCGCCTGATTGCTGTTGAGACACAGATTGAGAATGGCGTTTTCCAGCTGGCCGGGGTCAACTTTGACGGTGAGCGGCGTGATCCCGATCCGGGTTTCGAATTCGACCTCGTCCTTGAGGCCGATGCTGATGAGATCGGCGAGGCCCTCCACCAGTAGATTGAGATCCACCAGTTCCGGCGACAGGGCCTGTTTTCGCGCAAAAGCCAAAAGCCGCTGCACCAGAGAGGTGCCGATTTCCGTGGCATTGTTGATGCGGTCGATAAAGTCGCGGGCCTTTGCCCCGTCGGGATCCTGCTCGAACAGATGGATGTTGGCCGTGATGCTCGAGAGGACATTGCCGAAGTCGTGTGCAACTTCGCCGCTCACCTTGCCGAGCCCCTCGATGTGGCGGATCTGGGCGAGACGCTCTTCCATCTTCTTGCGCTCTGTCGCATCGGAAAAGAGCCAGACACCGCCGCCATCGGCCAAGGGGCTGTGGCGCACCTCGATGATCGAGCCATCGGAGCCGTTCAGCACCATGAAGTCATCACTCTGCATCTGCTCTCTTGCTTCGGAGGCTTCCTCAGCGAAAACAGAAACGGCCAGAATGTCCCACAGACGTTCGTTGCGCAGCACCCGACCCGACGGTAGTTTGAGGATGGTGCCAAAGCTCTCGTTGGCAGCATTGAGACGTCCGTCCCCGGACGTGATGGCGACGCCGTCGTTGATGTTGTCGAACACCCGCTCGAACAGGGCGTTTTTGCGGTTCAACTGACGGTGAGACCGGTCAAGCCGAAGGGTGTTGGCGCGGAACATGCGGAAGGACTGGATTAGCTTGGCAATCTCGTCATTGGCCGAGATCTTCAGGGTCAGTTTGGAGCTGCGGTCCCCCTGTGCCAGCCGGACCATG
Source organism: uncultured Cohaesibacter sp. (assembly GCF_963662805.1). Taxonomy (NCBI): domain Bacteria; kingdom Pseudomonadati; phylum Pseudomonadota; class Alphaproteobacteria; order Hyphomicrobiales; family Cohaesibacteraceae; genus Cohaesibacter; species uncultured Cohaesibacter sp. The sequence continues at coordinate 164,035 of NZ_OY759857.1, read as the reverse complement.
GCGCTGGTGATGGCCTCGATGTTGGCCGTGACATAGCGCGAGACGAAAAAGGCCGCGGCGAGCGCGATGCTGATGCTTAGAACCCCCGCGAGCATGATCAGCACCTTGGTCACATTGAGCTTGCTCGAGGTCTCAAGGCGTCCTCGCGACAGGAAGTCTTCTGCGTTCTTTGCAAACCGCCCAGACAGATCGTTGATAAAGACCGCCTTCAACCGGATGCGAAACAGGGCATTCTGGGCGTTGAGATTGTGGGTCAGCTCGCGGCGGCGCACTTCGAACAAACCCTGTTTTCCGTCTGCTAGCCAATTGAGCCTGTTGGCCAAATGCTTCTGCTCAGACGTCGAGTTCGCCTTTTCGAGCCGCATAAGCAGGGACTGGTTCCGCCGCTGATATTCGCCGACGCCGAGCAGGTTCTTGGAATGGGCTGCACCGGACAGGGCGTTGCTTTGCGCCTGCAGCAGGAACCATGTCCGGCGATAGCGGTCATCCTGATCCGGGTTGGTGGCCTGATCATAGAAGACGCGTTCAAGCTTGCGGATCGATTCAAAGCGGATCTGGGTAACATTGCGCTCGTAATTGAGACCACCGGCAGAGCGGATCAGGTCTCCCACCGCCGTATGCATCTGGCCGATGGCTTCGGTGATTTCACTCTCGAAGGCATAGACGGGCGAGGATGGACCGCCCGCCAGCGTGGGCCAGTTGCTGACGATATGCTCCAACTTCTCGATCAGGGCCTGCCCTTCGCGGTCGATCCTATATTGCGAACGATAGGTGAGAAGGAACGGGGCAGAGGTCGCGATGTCGGAGGATTGCTTGGACAGTTCTAGCGACTTGGCCACCTGTGCGAGGGTCTGGCGATGGAGCGACTGCATCTCGCTATCGGCCCGGTCAAGGCCGATCCAGGCGATGATGCCGACGCTGATCGTCGACAGGGATAGCAGCGCCAGTGCGATCCACAATCGCCCCTTAATGTCGAGATGGCGGAAAAAGGCCATCACCGGGCGTCCCCTTGCGGATGAGGCACGAAAATATAGCCCTGCCCGCGCCGGGTTTGCAGATGCACAGGCTTGGAGGGCACGCTCTCGATCTTGCGCCTCAGACGCAGGATCAGCACATCGATGGTGCGATCAACATAATGCGACAGATCGCTGCCGATTTCGGCCAGCAGGCGCGGCCGGGGGATGATCTCATTGGGATGCAGCAGCAGATATTCGAGAAGACGATATTCGGCGTTCGTCAGGTGCACCTCATCTCCGGTCGCATCGAACAGCTGGCGGCTTTCGCGATCCAGGAGCTTGTCGCCGAAGTCCATGTTTTCCGTCGCCGAAGGGGACGGCAGGACATGGCCGATGTTGTGACCATAGCGACGCAACACAGCACGCACCCGGGCGACCAGCTCGCGCGGATTGAAGGGCTTCAGAATGTAGTCGTCCGCTCCGGTTTCCAGCCCGACGATCTTGTCGGTCTCGTCCCCGACCCCGGTCAGCATGACGACCGGCAGGTCCTGTCTCTGGCGGATGGACATGGTCAAGGTCAGACCGGACTCGCCATCAAGCCGCAGGTCAATGAGGGCGAGATCGAGATCCGGGTCTGCTCCCAGAGCGAAATAGTCATGGCTTCCACGCAAGGGAACAGGCTCAAACCCGTTTGCGAACAAGAGGTCGGAGAGGGACTGCCTGATCGTCGGGTCGTCATCCACGATGGCGATCCGCGCTCTCCTCTCCATGAAATCTTCCACTTATCTTCCTCCCGAAAAAAATGGAATGATCCTATGGGCCGCCGAGCTGCACAGCAGGGCTTGTGTCATTCTGCCTTAATCGATGTAGCTTGTCGTCAGCGAATTGGTTTCAACTTAGAGGCAGTCTTTAAACAAATGTAACATTGTTAACACGAAACAGGTTGGCGCCGGATTTTGTTAACCGGCCAATGGTCGCCCCTGGCCTTTATCGCCTTGTAGGCTCTAGGCAAGTCCTTTCGAATCCGGGATGAGACAATGGTTCGAAAGGCAGGACGTCAATTTTCTTGATCGGGAGGATCATATGAAAAAGAAGATGCTGCTTGGTGCCGCAACCCTCACGCTTTGCCTTTATGCAGGCGGTGCGCTTGCTGCGGACAAACTGAATGTCGTCTGCTCGAACGAGCAGGACTGGTGCGATCTGATGGCCAACAATTTTGAAGTGGCCACCGGGATCGACGTGTCCATGGTTCGCAAGTCGACCGGTGAAACACTGGCCCAGATCCGCGCCGAAGTCGGCAACCCGAAAATCGACGTCTGGTGGGGTGGCACGGGCGACCCGCATCTGATCGCAGCAGCAGAAGACCTCACCCAGCCGTCCGGCGTCGAGCCGACGGATCTGCTTGGCTGGGCCGTCAACATGGCCGACATATCTGACGGCAAGACAATCGGCATTCACGCTGGTGCGCTTGGCATCGCCTACAATGCGGATGTGCTCAAGGACAAGGGCATCAAGCCGCCGTCCTGCTGGCATGACCTCAAGGATGCCGCCTACAAGGGCGAAATTCAGGTCGCCAACCCCAACAGCTCCGGCACGGCCTACACCGAGCTTGCCACCCTCGTTCAACTGTTCGGCGAAGATGATGCCTTCAAGCTCTTGGCAGAGATCGGCGAGAATGTGAACCAGTATACCAAGTCCGGCTCGGCTCCGTCCAAGGCAGCAGCGCGTGGCGAGACCGGCATTTCCATCGGCTTCATGCATGACATGGTGAAACTGGCAAAAGCCGGCTTCCCCCTGAAGATCGTTCCGCCTTGCGAAGGAACCGGCTATGAAGTCGGCGGCGTCAGCATCGTCAAGGGTGCCCGCAACGTCGAAGCGGCCAAGAAATGGGTCGAATTCGTCCTGAGCGCCGAAGCCCAGTCCCGCGGGCCGGAAGTCGGCGTCTACAATGTTCCGTCCAACAGCAAAGCAACCGTACCACCGGAATCGCCTGCCCTCGAAACCATCAAGCTTATTGATTATGATTTCGCCACCTACGGTGCATCCGAGACGCGCAAGCGCCTGTTGAACCGCTGGGACAAGGAAGTCAAACCAGCCAGCTGATGGCCTGACAGGAACCAGATCATGCCTGATGGTCAGGGTGCCGGTCTCCCGGTGCCCTGACTTGGCAGATCACGCGTTGCCATTTCAAAGAGGGAAGAAAACAATGTCACGCACAAACGGCCTTTGGCTGATTGTGGGCGCGATAGGCTATTGCCTGTTGCCATGGTACAGCCTCGATGATCCCTTCTGGTCCTTCGAATGGATCAGCACCTATTCCGATGCTTACACCGCCCCCGCTTTGTTGCAGGTAATCCTGTATGGCAAGGCTTATCTTCTGGCTCCCGCGATTGCTATGCTGGTGATCGGCGGGTTGCTGCTCGCTCCCATGTCGACCATTGTCAGGGCAAAGGCCACAGGCCTTGCTGCTGCTTCGGGCCTGATCCTGTCGGCTCTGCAGGGCCTCAGCGTCGTGCGCAACGGACCGCGTTTTCTATCCGGGCTGTTCGAGGCTCTTGGCGGGGCGAGCGGTCAGATCGGTCTTGGGGCCGGTGCGCTGGTGGTTCTGCTGGCGCTTCTGTTCGTGCTGACGACATCCATCTCGTCGATGGGCAAGGGTCGGGGCGATGCCTTCATCGTCGGTCTCATCGGACTGATCATCACCCTTGTCGGCATTTTCGTTTTCTTCCCCGTTATACATATCCTCATCCGGGCCTTCGAGATCGACGACGGCAGTTGGTCACTGACGGCTTTCTTCCCACGCTTCTTCTCGGCCAACATATGGGGCCTTGGTTGCCTGACGGGCGGATCTTGCGGACCTGCGATCAACTCTGTCATTCTGGGTGTCCTGACCGGAGCGGGCACAACCCTGTTGGGGTTGGCCTTTGCGCTCATCTTCACGCGAACGGATTTCAAGGCCAAGAAGCTCCTTCGCATTCTCACGATCATTCCGATCATCACCCCGCCCTTCGTTATCGGTCTGGCGCTGATCCTTCTGTTCGGACGCTCGGGCACCATCACGCAATTGATGGCCGACATGCTCGGAATTGAGCCCGCTCGCTGGATCTACGGCTTTGGCGGCATCTATCTTGCCCAGCTTCTCTCGTTCACGCCGATTGCCTTTCTGGTTCTCATCGGAGTGGTGGAAGGCATCAGCCCCTCCATGGAAGAGGCATCCCAGACGCTGAATGCCAACCGCTGGCAGACCTTCCGCTATGTCTCGTTGCCACTGATGCGCCCCCGGCCTCGCCAACGCCTTTCTGCTCGGCTTCATTGAAAGCATCGCCGATTTCGGCAACCCGCTGGTTCTGGGTGGCAACTTCAATGTGCTGTCAACGGAGATCTATTTCGCCATCGTGGGGGCCGTTGCCGATCCGGCGAAGGCAGCCATTCTGGCCATCGCGCTTCTGACCCTGACACTTTCGGCCTTTCTGGTGCAGCGCAAGTGGCTAGGCAACAAGTCCTATGCGACGGTTACCGGCAAGGCCGATTCCGGCCGTCATGCTGCGCTCAACAAGGGCCTCAAATGGACCTGCTATGCCACCGCCCTGCCCTGGGCCGCCTTCACCGCCATCGTCTATTCGATGATCGTCTTCGGCAGCTTCGTCAAGCTTTGGGGCTATGATCACAGCTTCACCCTGCATCACTATATCAGGGGCTTTTCCATCGACTTTACCAACGGTATCCGCTGGACCGGGGTGGCATGGGACAGCTATTTCACCACGCTGACCATCTCGACCATCGCCGCTCCGCTGACCGCTTTGGTCGGACTGGCGACGGCCTATCTTCTGGTTCGGCAAAAATTTGCGGGCAAGAGTGCCTTCGAGTTCAGCACCATGCTCAGTTTTGCCATTCCCGGCACGGTGATCGGCGTCAGTTACATCATGGCTTTCAACTTCCCGCCCATCGAGCTGACCGGAACGAGCATCATTCTGATCATCGTGTTTGTCTTCCGCAACATGCCCGTTGGCGTGCGTGGCGGGATTGCCGCCATGTCCCAGCTCGACAAGAGCCTTGATGAAGCCTCAATCACCCTTGGGGCCAACAGTTTCACTACAGTGAGGCGCGTGATCGCTCCGTTGTTGGGACCTGCCATTCTGGCTGCGCTCACCTACAGTTTCGTTCGTGCCATCACGTCCGTGAGTGCGGTGATCTTCCTTGTCAGCGCCAATCACAACATGGCCACCTCGTTCATTGTCGGGCGCGTCGAGAATGGCGAATTCGGGCTCGCCATCGCCTATTCCGCCGTGCTCATCGTCACCATGCTCATCGCAATCCTGCTGATGCAGCTCATCATCGGGCGGAGAAAACTGCGCCGGACCGATCGCGTCGAAGCCGCGGCCTGAGGACAGAATTATGGAGAAAACCATGGAACAGTTTCATAAAGGCTCGGTCCATTTCGAGAATGTCGTCAAGAAATACGGGGCCGTCACAGCGCTGAAGCAACTCAATCTGTCGATTGAGCCGGGCCAGTTGGTCACGCTGCTGGGGCCGAGCGGCTGCGGCAAGACGACGACCTTGCGTCTCATTGCCGGGCTGGAAAGCGCCACAGAAGGCAAGATCATCATCGGCGGCGAGGATGTCACCCATCTGTCGGCGACCTACCGCAAAGTCTCGATGGTCTTCCAGTCCTATGCGCTCTTCCCGCACATGACCGTGGCGGAGAATGTGGCCTATGGCCTTACGGTCAATGCCATGCCGAAGAAGCAGGCGATGGAAAAGGCTGAACAGGGGCTCGAAATGGTCGGCCTTGCCGGATTTGGCGCACGGCTGCCAAGCGAACTGTCCGGCGGTCAGCAGCAGCGCGTCGCGGTCGCCCGCGCCGTGGTTCTGGAGCCGGAAGTATTGCTGCTCGACGAACCGCTCTCGAACCTTGACGCCAAATTGCGCCGCCATGTGCGCGAGCAGATCCGGCAGATCCAGCAGGAACTCAACCTCACCGCCGTCTATGTGACCCACGATCAGGAAGAGGCCATGGCCGTCTCGGACCGCATCATCGTGATGAAGAATGCCGAAATCGCGCAGGAAGGCACACCGCATGATCTCTATGAGCGGCCCAATTCGGCCTTCATTGCCGACTTCATTGGCGACTCCAATCTCGTCGACTGCGATATCCTTTCATCCGGTGCGGATGGCACAGAGATAAGACTGGGCAGCAAACAGGTCCGCGTCCCGATCGACACAAAACTGACCGGTCAGGCCAAGGCGGTTTTGCGGCCGCATCATATCCGCCTTGATCCGACCAGCAAGGATGTTCCCTTCCATGGCGAGGTAACCTATGCCGCCTATCTCGGCGACGAAATCCAATATACGGTTCAGGGCGAGTTCGGCGAATTGTTCGTCATCGCACAGGCCGTGGGACAGCCGATCACGGTCGGCCAGACCGTCGGCATCGGCATGTCCGTGGAGGATCTGAGACTGGTGCCTGCCGACTGACCTGCCAATTTCGAAACTGCAACAGGCCGGGATGTATGCCGGTCTGTTGCCCCCAACCGCACGCAAAAGCCTCACCACCTCATCACAGGAAAGCCTCGTCCATGTCGCTGCAATCCAGCAAAGCAGATATTGTGTCCCGTGACGCTCTCCCCGCCCTTGCGGTCTTCAAGGCATCGATTTTTGATCTGGATGGAACTTTGGTTCATTCAGAACATGTCTGGGAGGAGGCCAAGCTCACCGTGCTCTCCGAGTATGGCTTCACACCGACGAGAGCGGTGCTCGATGCCCACATCGGCAGAGGACTTGGCGATTTTCTAGAAGACGTCTTTGGTCACCCGCTCTCTCAGGAGCAGAAGACGGAAATTGGCAACAAGATCGGCGCCAAGGCCGACGTCCTGCTCCCCCAAATGCGGATGCCCGTTGAGGGATCCGCAGACCTGCTGAAAGCCCTTCATGAGACTGGGCAGAGGATTGCGATCTGCTCATCCTCGCCCCGTCGGCATATTGTCAGCGCGATGGCAGAACTCGGCATCACCGACTGCATCGAAACCATCGTCTCCGGTTCAGAGTTGCCCAAGGGCAAGCCGCATCCCCTGCCCTATCTGACGGCCCTGTCAGCCCTCAAGCTCGACCCGCAGGACGCCTGTGCCTTCGAGGACTCATTGCCGGGAGCAAAATCCGCCCATGCCGCAGGCCTGTCGGTCTTCGCAATCGGAGAAGGATGCACCGGACCCAACTTCTCCTTCTGCACCAGAGCGGCAGAGAGCTTCCCGGACTTCATGTCACGGCCCTTCTGCTAGGTCTGGCTCACTCTCCCAATCTCTTTCGCAAGGCGGCCTCGTGCCGCCTTTTTGCTTTGTGACAAACGGGGGCCTGTTCATGCTGCCTCACACTGGTTTTCTCAACCGGCTCATCCCTTCGACATTTTACCCGTTCCCGGCCCCTCCCAAGCGCCCGCGAAGGGTCTGTTCTGGCTTCAAAAATCGCGTTTCACGCACTGCGTGGAGCGGCATTTCGCCGGTTCCTCTTTTGTTAAATCACCTTGACAGTTGAATTTTTCAGGCATAGAGATACATATGTAACAAATTCAGCACATATGTGCAGACGACGAAGGAGGAGCGAATATGTTTACGCGAAGAGCAGTGCTTGCAGGAGGGGTTGGCTTGCTGGCAGCGGGAGCCACGAGCCGTGTCGCTTTCGGCGCAGATTCTGACAAGAAATTCGAAATCGTCATGTGCGCAAAACAGGAAGGCATTTCCTGGTTTGACGATATGCGCACGGGCGTTGAACTGTTTGCCAAGGAATCCGGGATGAACGCCTATCAGATTGCTCCTGATACCGGCGACCCGGCAAAACAGGCACAGATGGTCGAAAGCCTGATCGCCAAACGGGTCGACGCCATTCTGGTGGTGCCGAACGATCCGCAGTCCATCAAACCGATCCTCGAAAAAGCCCGTGCTGCCGGCATTATCGTTATCAGCCACGAGGCCCAGAGCCTTGCGGGTGTATCGAACCTCGACGTTGAAGCCTTCAAAAACGAAGATTTCGGCGCCCTGATGTTCGACAACCTCGCAAAAGCCATGGGTGGCAAGGGCCAGTTTGCTGGCATCGTCGGTGCCCTGACCATGGAAACGCACATGCAGTGGTTCAACGCCGGCATGAAGCATGTGAAGGAAAATTACCCCGATCTCGAGTTCGTTCTGACCGAACCGCTCGAAGACAACAACGACGAAAAAACCGCCCTCGACAAGTTCAATGAGACCCTGAAGAAATATCCTGATCTTAAGGGCTTCTTCGGTTGCTCGGTTTCCGGCAGTTCGATGGCTGCTCTCGGCCTTGAAAAACTGCGCCGCAAGGACATTCAGGTCGTCGGCCTTGGCCTGCCAAGCATCAACGGCATCTATCTGGAAGACGGCTATCAGGCTGCTGCCCAGTGCTGGCGCCCGGCTGATGCAGGGTATGCCTCTGCTCAGGCTGCCTACATGCTGCTGAAGGGCGAGAGTGTTGTTGACGGTGTCAACCTCAATCGTCCGGGCTATGAATCGGTCAAGATCGAGGATGGTGTTGTCTATGGCAACGCAACTCTGGTGCTGACCAAGGACAATTGGCAGGACTATAACTTCTAATTGACGAGACCGGTATTCCGCCGCGCCTGAACCAGCAGTTCCTTCCAAGAAGCTCTCTTCCCAATATGCCGGGAGCCTCACTGCGGCGGAATACCACCCCCCAAGACATGTCCGCGACCCATCAGCCACCCGGTGCGTCGCAACGCTTAGGGCATATGGGTGCAGGGAGGCAGCACAATGTCGGAATTGTTGCGTCTTGAAAGCCTGAGCAAACGCTATATCGGCACGCAGGCGCTCGATCAGGTCGACTTGATCATCGATACCGGAGAAGTCCTGTGCCTTGCTGGTGCGAACGGGTCAGGCAAGTCGACGCTGATGAAATGCGTGGCAGGCGCGGAATCGCCGGACAGCGGCAAGATCGTCATTCAGGGCCATGCGTTTGATCATCTGACGCCAGCGCAATCCATGCAGCATGGCATCGATATCATCTATCAGGATCTTTCGATCTTCCCGGATTTGACCGTCGCGGAAAATATCGGCTTTCACATCATTCAGAAAGAACAGCGCAGCCGCGTTGACTGGCGGGCAATCGATCGCATCGCCTCCGCCGCGCTGAAGGAAATCGGGGCGGATCTGCCGCTTCGTGCCCGTTTGGGCGATCTTCCGATAGGTGCACGTCAGACCGCAGCCATTGCCCGCGCCCTGACACGCGATTGCAAGTTGCTGGTCATGGACGAGCCGACCACCGCGCTCCCCAGCCGCGATGTTGCGCGCCTCCTCGATATGGTGCGACATCTCAAGGCCAAGGGCATTGCGATCATTTTTATCAGTCACAAGCTCGACGAACTGTTCGAAGTGGCCGACCGCTTCTGTGTTCTCAGGGACGGCAAGAAAGTCGGCGAATATTCGCCTGACGATCTCACTCCGGTTCGCCTCAGCTATCTGATGACCGGGCTCGAGTTCAACAGCGAGAAAGCGCCCTTTGCATTTGACAACAAGGCTCCGGCTCTCTTGTCCGTCGAGGGCCTGTCGCGCGACGGTCAGTATCGCGACATTTCCTTTGACCTGAAACCGGGCGAGACCATCGGCTTCGCAGGTTTGACCGGCTCGGGGCGCACCGAAATCGCGCTGAGCCTGTTCGGGCTCAATCCCCCCGACAAAGGTAAGGTGATGTTGGCAGACCGCGTGCTCGAGGCAAAATCTCCCCTTGAGGCCATCGAGGCGGGCGTCGCTCTCGTCTCCGAGGATCGGCACAGTCAGGGCCTGTTCCCGCGCAAGTCCATTCGGGACAATATCGCCGCGGCGTCCTACGAGCAGAACAGAGGCCGGTTTGGTCTTTTGCTTGATGCGACCGAACGCCAACTGGCTGATTTCTGGGTTGGCAAGGTCCGGATCAAGACACCCTCTAGTGACGAGCCGAGCCAGAGCCTTTCAGGCGGCAACCAGCAGAAGGTGGTGCTCGCCAAATGGCTGGCCACCGATCCCAAGATCCTGATCCTCGACAATCCCACAGTGGGCATCGACGTCGGCTCCAAGATGGAAATCCACGAGATCATCCGAGACCTTGCCCGACAAGGCCGGGGCATCATCCTGATCTCTGATGATCTGGAAGAACTGGCGATGAGCTGCAACCGGGTCTTCCTCATGGAAGCCGGGTCACTGGCAGCAGAATTCAGTGGTGACGATCTCACCGTGGCGGCCCTTTCCAACCACCTTCGTCAGGTGGCCTGATCGGGCCGCCACCCGGACAAGCACGGGTGAGCAAGTTAGGTACAACATGTCGCAAGCAGACGAAAACATGAATACATCAACGCCTCAGGGTGGCTTTGGCACGATCCTGAAACAGCTGTTCGGCGACGGGGGCCATCAAAGCGGCCTGCCATTGCTCTCCACTCTGGTTCTGGCTTATATCGTGGTTGTTGCCATCCTTTCCCCGGACTTTCTGTCGCTCGCCTCGCTGTTCGATCTGGTGCGAAGTGGTGCCGCGTGGATCATTGTGGCGCTCGGCGTTCTGGTAGTGATGGTATCTGGTGGGATCGACGTCTCGTTCCTTGCCAACGCCATCCTGTCGGCCTATGTGGCGACCACCATCACCAAGCTGACCGGCATTGACAGCCTCGCCTTTGCGATCCTCATCGCGGTCCTCATCGGCTCTATCGTCGGGGCGATCAACGGGTTGATCATTTATCTGTTCCGTCTGCCGACCCTGATCACCACCCTCGCCATGCAGGGTGTCATTCAGGGCGTGCTGATGGTGTTTCTGCATGCCCGCCCAATCACGGCTGGCCGGATGCCCAGTTCCTTGCGCCATTTCGGCACCGATGTGTTGTTCGAGTTCCCGGACGGGCCCGGCTTTGTCGGGCTGTCGGTCTTCGTCATTCCGCTGATCTTTGCCATCATTGCCACTTGGTATCTGCTCAACAGAACAGCCATTGGCCGGGCAACCTATGCCGTGGGGTCCAATCAGACGGCGGCCATGCGATGCGGCGTCAATCTGCTCAAGGTCAATCTCGTCATCTACGCCTATGCTGGGGCACTGGCCGGTTTGATGGGGCTGATGATGGTGTCGGACGTGCGACTGGTCGACCCGACGACGCTCGTCGGCAATGAGCTGCTGGTTCTGGCCGCTGTCGTGATTGGAGGGGCCAAACTGACCGGTGGCACGGGAACCGTGGGCGGCGTTGTACTCGGCATGACGCTGGTCACGCTGCTCAATAATACGCTGGTGACCATCGGGCTATCTGCCTCCTGGAGCCGTTTCTTCATCGGCTGCGCCCTCGTCCTCATTGCATCGGTGTCCCACTACCGGACCAAGCGACGCAATCTGCGACAGTTGAACTTCGAGAATGTGTGAGAGGAGGCCCGAGATGAGTCCAGACCAAACAAAAGCTCCATCAGGCTTCAGCCAGACCTTGCGCAGCCTCTTCTCTGCCCGCATGGATGAAGAAGGGCTCAGCCAAGCGGTTCTCTACGCGATGATCGCCGGTGTCCTGTTGCTGATTTCCGTCACGCTCGGAGGGGCCTTTTTCAACCCCATCAACCTCAGCGCGGTGTTGCAGCAGATCCCGGAATTTGCCCTTCTGGCGCTTGCCATGGGCCTGTCCATGGTGTCCGGCGGCATTGATCTGTCGGTCATCGCGGTGGCCAACCTTGCAGCCATCTTTGCCGCCAGCATCATGACATCCCCTGCCATCGAGATGGCCATCGGTCAGGGTGGCATGATCATGCTCGCCTGCGTCGTGGCGCTCGGAGCGGGCCTGCTCTGTGGTCTGCTGAATGGCATCGTCATCACCCGGTTTGGCATTCCACCGCTGCTTACAACGCTCGGCACAATGATGCTGTTTGCAGGCCTTGGCACCGGGCTGACCGGTGGGGTGGGCATCACCGGCATGCCGTCGGTCTATGTGGATGCGGTGTCGGCCAATTTCCTTGGCGTCATACCCTATTCCTTCGGCCTGATCTTCGTGGTCTTTGTCCTCCTCTCCTTCTATGTGAAGAAGTCGATCTTCGGCAAAAGCCTGTTTCTATATGGTGAAAGCAACGTCGCGGCCCTGTTCAGTGGGGTCCGGACCGATCGCACACAGGTCGTTTCCTACATGATCAGCGGATTGCTGGCGGCAGCGGCGGGATTGATCATGCTCGCCCGCTTCAATTCCATGAAGGTCGGCTTTGGTGATGCCTTCCTGTTGCAGGCCATTCTGGTCTCGGTGCTGTCTGGCATGGACCCCTATGGCGGGCGCGGACGGCTGGTCAACATTCTGCCGACGGTGCTGCTGCTGCAGTGTGTCGAGAATGCCTTCACCATTGCCAGCCTGTCGCCCTACACCAAGAACATGATCTGGTGCGCTTTGCTCTTGCTCTTCATGGCACTGAACTTTGTCTTCCGTCGTGTTGTCGACCGGCATCTGACTGCCCTCGCCATCCGCCGGCAGGAGGCAGCCGAAGCTGAAGCACCGGCCGCGCGCGGCTAGCTTCAGACCGAAAGACCCGGGAACAGGATCGGGCATCCTGTTTCCAGCAAGATCCCCTGAACATTCAGGTCAGCCGAACGATACGAAAGGCGCCTGCCGGTTCAGGATAATCAAGTGGATGTCGATATGAACACGCTATACAAGAACGCTCTTTCCGATCTCGAACGGGTATTTGACAAACTCAATGATGACGGTGTGGATGCTGCCGTCGAAACCATTGCAAAGGCTGATCGGATCGCCCTTTACGGGGTCGGACGCGAAGGCCTGCAGATCAAGGGCTTCTGCATGCGTCTGTTCCATCTCGGGCTAAAGGCCGCCATGGTGGGCGACATGACGACCCCGCCGATTGGCAAGGGCGATCTGTTGGTGGTATCCGCCGGTCCGGGCTCTTTCTCAACGGTCGAAGCACTGATGGGCGTCGCACGCGAGGCCGGAGCACAGACCCTCCTGATCACCGCTCAGCCGGAAGGGGTTTGTGGACAGGCCGCCGATGTGGTTCTCCACCTTCCCGCCCAGACCATGCACAGTGATCAGGGCCCGGACATTTCCGTCCTGCCCATGGGCTCGGTTTATGAGGGTGCGCAATTCGTGCTGTTTGAGGTCATGATCCTGAAATTGAGAGATCGTCTCGGCATCACGCCTGAAGCCATGCGGGCGAACCACACCAATCTCGAATAGCAGGCCATCACCGCCCATCACGAGACTGCGCTGATCTCTCGCTGAACCTCGAAAAGCTTGAGATAGATTTCGTAGTCTCGTCGCAATCGCTCTGCGTGCCGGTCATCCTTTTCGACCACGACCATTTCGTCGGCCATGTGATTGGCCGCTGCAAGCAGGGATGGATAGTGACCGGCGGCAACGGCGGCAATCATCGCTGTGCCGCTCAGCACCGGTTCAGGCACTTTGGAGACCAGCACGTCGCCGTCAAAACTGTCCGCATAAAGGCGCAACAGCAGAGGGTTGAGCCGATGGCCACCGGACAAATGCACCCGGTTGATCTGATAGCCATGACGATTGAAATGTTCAATCACCTGCCGCATCTGCATGACCAGCCCGCGCGCCGTGGCATAATAGCTTTCGAGGAAGGACTGATAATCGAGATCCTGCCCGATGCCTGTCATGATCGCCCTGATCCGGCTGTCATTGAGGGGAGATCGATTGCCGAGCCAGTCGGGCACCACATGCCGCTGGGCCGCGAAGCTTGATCCCTCCTCATCCAGCATGGCAAGGCAATCTTTTGCAGCATTCTGGTGGTTTTCACCGCCGCGAGCCCCCGGCCCTGCCGGATGCTGGGTCAACACAGCATCGAGCGCGCCGCCCGAGAGGCTCTGCCCGCCTTCGTGCATCCATTGGCCGGGCAGCACCGCATCCAGAAACGGGCCCCAAACACCGGGCACCTGAAACTTGTCGCGCGAGAAGGCCATAAAGTTGGTCGAGGTGCCGCCGGTGACCAGAAGTGCTCGCCCGATGATCGCCTCGAAGTCTCGTCCGATGTTGCCAAGCGCTCCCGCCTCTGCATCGATTGCACCCACAGCGATAATGGTTCCCTCGTTCAGTCCCAGATGGCTTGCTGCTTCTCGTGTGACACGACCATGGACCGAGCCGAGCGGCCTGACCTGATCGGGCGAGAAGGCTGTCTCGTCCGAGGAGTCAAACCCGAGCTCGTTCAGTAAATCCGAGCACCAAGGAGATGGCTGGTCTGGGACGAAGGGCCATTTGCACACGAAAGCCGAGGCCGAACGCAGGTCCTCGCCGGTCGTCCGGCGCGCCAGCTCATCGCAGACATCGCGGAAGGCCCCAAAGCCAGTGAAGGCCTCAGGATGATTTCGCTTCAGCCACAGGATTTTCGGCAAATGGATCTCGGGCGAGATGGATCCATCGAAATAGGCGAGATAGGCGTGATTTCTGCGGTTGATCTCGACCGCCTCGTCCTGCGCTCTCTGGTCCATCCAGCCGATGATATCCCCCTGCCCATCCCCCAAGGGAGAGCCGGGCAGATCGACATAGAGAGATGAGGTCGCATCGAAAGCGAGGCCCGTGACGGCTCGTCCTGCCTCCTCCGCATGCCTTGCGCACTGGCGAACGACTTCGCCAACCGACTGCCAGATCCCGGCCATGCAATAAGTCGCCATGAGGGCGCCATGCTGAGCCAGCGCAACGGGGCTGACGGCAGAATGCAGCAGGACGCCATCCAGATCGAACAGACCTGCCCGAACCTGCCGTGAGCCCACATCCACCGCAATGACACTATTCAAGATTTTTTCGCTCATATCACTTCAGCAACAATGTGGCGCATTTTTCGTCGGTGACAAAATGATTGACGAGGCCCGCTCGCAGGACTGCCCTGATGATCTTCATCTTGTGCTCGCCGCCGGAGGCCAGAATGGAGGTTGGCACCCGTTTGAGGCTCTCGATCGGCATGGCCATCAGGCGATCATTGAGGGGGTGATCGACCGGCTCGCCATTCTCATCGACGAACAGTCCGAGGATATCCCCGACGGCACCGGCTTCCTTAAGGGACTTGAGATTTTCAGCAACGGTTTTCGTGTTGGTGAGCTGAGACCGTTTGGATAGATCACCACAGGACACCAGAGCGATATCGGTCGTCTCCAGACGGGAGAAGACCTCGGCGATATCGTCATGTTCTTCAAGGAGCCCACGGCTGACCGCATGGGGCAGATGCAGAGGCACCGCCAGATAATAGCATTCCGAACCCATGACCCGCGCAAAGGCAGTGGCGACCTCAAAGGTCGTCGTCCCCATGCCTTGCGTCAGCCCGCCCATGAGCGTAGCGACCCAGGCTTGGGTGAACTGCCGCTGGGTGAGGCTCGGCAAGGCGGCGGCAAGAGTGCGCCCCCAACCAACCCCAAGACCGGTCCGCTCCGTGAGCATACCGTCGAGCATGGCCCCTGCGGCCTCCCCGATGGCTCGCTGCTGGGTGTCTTCGCTGTCAAGTTTGGGCACAACATAGACGGATTGCAGCCCGAATTTCTTCTCCAGCGCGTCTTCAAGGCCGACACATTCGGCAAGCGGCAGCCGGATTTCCGTGCGCACAGATCCATCGACGCGCAACTGTCCCACCGCCCTGTTGACGCGGGTTCGGGTAATCTTCAGCTTGTGGGCGATTTCCTGCTGCGTCAGGCCACCAACGAAATAATACCAGGCGATCCGCGCCTTGATGGCGTCCGGTTCCTGAAAGTCGCGATCATTCTCGGCGGAGCCATTTGTCGATCGGTCCATTACGCTCTCCTACCCTTCTGCCAGCTCTTGTTTTTGTCTGGTTATCCCTCGCTGGCAGGCCCTAAAAGTGCGACGGGCAAGATGGGAAAGCAAGCCCCAATGTGGAAATTGCAACGTTGAGGGACAGTTTCCGTTTGATCGATTTTCGAGGCAATCCGCCGATGCCCGAAATTGCTTCAAAAGGCCTCGGTTTGAGATGGAATTTTGCGGCGGTTCGGAGATGCTGTAAAGGCTTGGAGGAAGGGCGCTTGAAGACAAAAGAGCGAGGCTTGGCCCCGCTCCTCTTGATCGCATTGGTCAGAGACCGGTCAGCACTTCTGCGTCACCACCTTGGTGAAGACATAGGCCTCGATTGCTTCCGGGCCGCCTTCGGAGCCAAAGCCGGAGTCCTTGACCCCGCCCAACGGCAGTTCTGGCAGGGCGAGCGCGGTGTGGTTGATGGCCAGCATGCCCGTTTCGAGACGGTTCTGCAGGATCTGGGACGTCTTCAGCGAAGAAGTGAAGGCATAGGCGGCAAGGCCATAGGCCAGACGGTTCGACTCGGTGATGGCTTCATCAATGGTATCGAACGGCGCGAGCATGGCGACGGGGCCAAAAGGTTCTTCATGCAGGATTCGTGCATGGCCAGGCACCTGTTCGAGTAGGGTCGGGCGATAGAAGAAGCCCGGATGATCAACCCTCTCGCCACCAGTCAGCACCTTGGCACCTTCGGAAACCGCTTCCGAGATGATCGACGTGACGGCCTCCACCCGGCGTTGGCTGACCAGCGGTCCCATGCGGGTGTCGCGCTCGATGCCCGCGCCCGGCGCGATCGATTTGGCTTCCTCGACCAGACGCGCAACGAAGCGATCATAGATTCCGCGCTGAACCAGAATGCGTGTCGGCGAAATGCAGACCTGACCGGCGTTGCGGAACTTGAAGGTCGCAATGGCGGTTGCCGCTTCCTCGATATCGGCATCATCGAAGACCAGAACCGGGCTGTGTCCGCCCAGTTCCATGGTGATGCGCTTCATGTGCTGTCCGGCGAGGGACGCCAGCATCTTGCCGACAGGCACCGAGCCGGTGAAGGAGACCTTGCGGATGGCTGGATGCGGGATCAGATAGTTGGCGATATCCGGCGGGTTGCCATAAACGAGGTTGAGGACGCCATCCGGCAGGCCAGCTGCGGCCAAGACTTCGGCGAGCACAGCCGGGCTGGCCGGGGCATCTTCGGGCGGTTTGGCGACCATGGTGCAGCCAGCGGCGAGCGCCGGGGCGACCTTGCGCACCAACTGCGAGACGGGAAAGTTCCACGGCGTGAAGGCGGCAACCGGACCGACCGGCTGTTTGAGCGCGAGCTGCATCACATCGGGACTGCGTGCCGGGATCACCCGGCCATAGATGCGGCGGGCCTCTTCGGCAAACCAGTCGAGCAGGTCAGCGGTCGAACGCAGTTCAGTCTCGGCCTCGATGATGGGTTTGCCCATTTCCGTTGTCAGGACCTTGGCAACCTCTTCGACCCGCTCACGCAGCAGTGTTGCGGCGCGATGCATGATAGCTGCGCGCTCCATTGCAGGGGTTTCTCGCCAGGAGGCAAAAGCCTTGTCGGCAGCCTGAACCGCTTCTTCGAGATCGTCCGGCGTGGCCACGGCATGATATCCGATCACCTCGCCGGTTGCGGGATTGTGGACCTCCTTGCGTTCACCGCCAGAAGCGTCCCGCCATGTGCCATTGATGAAAAGTTTCGTGTCCATGGACATTGTGACAATTCCTTTTTGGCCGCACTACTGCAGCAGATTTTGTGTGAAGAGGATGATGTTGGGGAACGCGACCATGAGCGCGATGATCACCAGATCGGCGAGAATGAAGCGTGTCACGCCGGAGAAGATCGTTCCGATGGATATGCGGTCGCCGATCACCCCCTTGAGCACAAAGACATTGAGCCCGATTGGGGGCGTGATCATGCCGATCTCCAGCAATTTGGCGACCAGAACACCGAACCAGAGCAACTCTATGCCAGCGGCCTCGACGAGGGGCAACAGGATGGGCAGCGTCAACAGCATCGCACCAATTGGCTCAAGGAACATGCCAAGGATCAGATAGAGCACGGTGATGGCAAGGATCAGCATCAGCGGCGAGACACCCATGCCAATGGTGATATCAGCGATGGCGTCGCTAACCCCTGAGAAGGTGAAGAAGCGGGTCAGCATGCTGGCCCCGACCGCGATGATGAAGATCGAGGAGGAAATCGTCAGCGTCTCCTTGAGGGAGATCCAGACCCCTTCGACCGTAATCGAACGGCGTACCATCGCGATAAGCAGGGAGAGCGACGCGCCAATGCCACCAGCTTCCGTGGGCGTGAAGATGCCCGCGAACAATCCGCCAAAGACGCCGAGCACCAGCACCAGAATGGGCCAGACGTCCTTGAGCGCATCGAAGCGATCACCCCAGCCGATATGCTCTTCGGCCTTCGGGGCAAGGTCCGGGTTCATCATGACGCGCACGATGATCACCAGCGAATAGGCAACGACGGTAATCAAGCCAATGACGAAGCCAGCAAGGAACAGGTGGCTGACCTGAACCTGCGCAATGATGCCATAGAGAATGAACAGGATGGAGGGCGGGATCAGCGCTCCGATTGTCCCGGCGGCGGCGATGGTCCCGGTCGCCAGCCCTTCGTCATAACGATAGCGCAGCATCTCGGGCGCTGCGATACGCCCCATGGCGGCGGCACAGGCGATGGACGAGCCGGTTACCGCAGCAAAGCCTGCACAGCCAAGCACACCGGCAACAGCGAGGCCACCGGGCAAGGCCGACAGCCACATGCGGGCGGCTCGGAACAGACCCGTGGTCAATCCGGCATGGAAACAGAAGAAGCCCATCAGTACGAACATCGGGATCGATGACAGGTGCCAGGTCGCGGTGAAGCTGTAGGGAATGACGCCCAGCGCACCCCAGGCGGCCTTGGGTGACAGAAGCACGGCCATGCCGCCAAAGGAAACGCTGATCAAAGCCAGTGCGATGGGTACACGACAGGCGATCAGGACCAGAAGGATGGCGATGCCAGCAAAGCCGATCTGAATATCAGTCAATGGACTCTTCCTCCAGATGGTCGTAGTCCTTGTTCGCCTCAAGCGCGGCGGGATCCTCGGCCCCCGACAATTGGGCGAACAAGCGCCAAAACAGGATCAATGAAAGCAATCCGGCTCCTGCCGGCAGGATGAAATACGAGGGCCAGACCGGGATCTTGACGCCTTGCTCGTAGCTGAAGGCCCCGATGTTGAATTTCTTCACCGCCTCGCCCCATGTTGCCCATGTGAGCGCGGCAAAGACGACAACGCCAAGCGCCGTCGCAAGCACCGTCAGGATGCCGCGCACGGACTTTGGGAAAGTGGCATAGAGCACCTCAACCGAAATATGTCCGGTCAGCTTCTCGACCATAGCCAGAGGCAGGAAGGCTGCGATGACCATGTAGAATTGGGACACGATCGGGATCGTGCCCGGCAAAGGCCGATTGAAAACGAACTTGCCGATGACATCAGCGGTGATGTGCATCATCATCAGGAAGATGGCAGCGGCTCCGACCGCGCCATACACCGCAATGATCGCCCGCAGTAACGTGTCGGTTTTCTGCATAACAATCTTTCAGGGTTCGGTTTCGGCGGGCCGGTGATCCGACCCGCCGCGCAGTCATCAGTTCATGCCGTAGGTGGCAGGATCGACCTTTGAGAAAATCTCGGTCCTGAACAGTTCGGTCATGGCGTCCTTGTCGTCATAGACGTCCTTGGTCAGTCCCTTCCAGCGTTCGATGAGACCGGCGATGAGTTCGTATTTCTCATCGACATTCTGCAGGCCGAAGTCGTTCTTGAAACTTGCCTTGATGACAGTGGCGTCGTTCTTCACGAATTCCTCTGTGGCCTTGGCCATATCGGCAGGCGTCTCGATGATTTCGGTGCCATTCTTGCGCGCAATCTCAATGTCCCTCGTAGCCGCCAGATGATAGTTCACCGTGATGGCTGCAGAATTGTAGGGTGCCAGACGCAGCATGTCGGCGCGCTGCTCGGCGCTCAGTCCACGCCATGTGTCGAGGTTGATGTTCATGGCACCAACACCGGCAAAGCTGCCGCCGGGCAGACCAAGCGTGATGTGCTTGGTGACGTCAAACAGCTGGAAATTACCAAGCTCGGGCGCGGAAATCATCGTGCAGTCGACAACGCCCTGAGACATGGCCTCGTAGATATCGTTGGCCGGGATGGAGACCTTGGTGCCGCCGAAATGCTCAGCCCAACGCCCCATGGCATCAACGGAAGAGCGCATCTTCTTGCCCTTGATATCCTCGATGGTATGAACGGGCTTGGTGCAGAGCTGCACATACTCCGGCGTTCCAATCGCACCGAGGAACAACTGGTTCTCCGCCGTAAACTGAGCCTGGCAATCCTCACAGTGGAGCATGATATATTCGGTCATCGCCCCGGCCATCACCGCCCCGGACGACTTGGTCGGTGTGCTGACGGTGGCGAGCATGGACATGTTGGCCGGAAGATTGGATTCGGAATATTCAGCCGGATAGTAGGGCATCAGAACATAGCCAGCGTCAGCAAGGCCATCGCGAACACCGGGAGGGGTTTCCTTCAGATTGAGCAAGGAAAGCTCATAGATCTTGAGCTCGAGATCCGTTTCGGCCTTCAGTTTCTCGTTGAACTCCTTGATGCTCTCGGTGACGGCGCCTCCCGGCGGAAAGCCGATGGCATAGCGAAGCGTTTCGGCCCGGAGACCAGTCGAGGCCAGAAGCGAACAGGTCGCCGCGACAGCCAGAATTGCTTTGGTTTTGGTTTTCATGAATTTTGTCCTCCCACTCGATGATTACCAACTTGATTGATCGAAGTGCCCCTCAGACCCCAGCCAGGATCGCACGTCCGATCACCTTGCCACCCTCCAGCATGTTCAACACCTGATCCGCCTCCTCAAGCGGATAGACATGGGTCGGGATGGGTGCGATCTTGCCCTCTCGGGCCAAGGCCATCAGTTCCCCGAATTCGTTCAGAGACCCGGTGTAACTGCCACGGATCGTGACGGATTTGAGCGGCAGCATCGGGATAGCCCAGGGTGCTGCGCCCCCGAACAATCCGACGACGACAATCACACCGCCCTTGCCGATGACATTCATTGCCAGATCAGCGGTCTTCTCGGCGCCGACAAAGTCGATGAGCGCCAGCGGCGCACCGCCGCAGGCAGCATGGATCTGCGCAATGGCGTCCTCTGCTGCCGGATCAACCGCTGCGAGCGCTCCCGCCGACATTGCTGCCTCACGCTTGGCCGGATTGATGTCGACCACGACCGGCATTTTCATGCCCTGCGCCTTTATCAATTGCAGGCACATGAGCCCCAAGCCACCACCGCCGATCAGAACGGGCGTATGGGTGTGAGCTGTTGCCGCGATCTTCTTGAGGGCCGCATAGGTCGTCAGGCCCGAGCAGGCCAGAGGGGCGGCGATCTCAGCCGGAATGTCCCCGGCGTCGAACAGATAGCGCGGATGGGCAACACGGATCTGGGTGGCATAGCCACCGTCGCGGTGAATACCCAGAAAACGCGGATTGGCGCAGACCTGCTCCTCGCCGGCCTTGCACAGGTCGCACTCACCGCAGCCACCCCATGGATAGATCACGTAGGTTTTCGAGGTGTCGATCTCTCCTGCGTTCGGCCCGACGGCAACGACCTCACCGGCAACTTCATGCCCGGCGATCATCGGCAGCTCGACACCACGGTCTGCGTAATTCAAGCGTCGACCGTGACCGAGGTCAAAGCCCCCTTCCCGAAAATGAAGATCCGTGTGGCAAACACCAGCTGCCGTTACCCGCACGATGATTTCGGTGCCTTCGGGCTCCATGTCGGGTCGCTCGTCTGCGACAAGCGGCTGGCCAAATGAATGAATACATTGGCAATGCATATGTCTTCCTCCCAGACATTACTCGCGAACAGAACGTTCCACTCGCACCGGCGAGCCCGAAACGGATGCGCCGATGCAAATAGCCAGGGCCTTTGACGACCAATCTGTAGCGTTCGAGCGACCTCTCTCCCAAGCCGCCACACCACATCATCGATTACAGGCAAAAGTCCCCCGGCACCTCGAACTGCATTACCTCCCAGTCGCGTCTGTTCGAGGATGTTTGTGCGGCCCCTTTGTCGGAGCTCCTTTCGCCATCGCCAGTTAGCCCGGTGAACAGCGATCATCTAAAAAGTTGCTTTTTGTTGCGACCCGGTTCACGAATCTAGGAAGAACCGATCACACGATCTATTCTCCATATAAAAAGCCATTCTGCAACAAGAAAAGCACATGACAGAGACAAGCCCCGGGAAAACAGTTCCAGCAGTCGATAACGCAATGAAACTACTGCGTTATATTGCTTCGCAAAGCACCCCAGAAGGGGTCGCATCCATTGCACGCGCGACTAATACTAACGTCTCCACTACATTCAATATTCTGAAAACACTGGCGCGCGACAGCTATGTGACCTTCGACCCCGACACCAAAACCTACAAAAGCGGTCTGGGGCTTCTGTCGCTGGCGGCACCCGTCTTGGGGGCCAATCCGACCGATCTCATCCGCCCGCTTCTTGAAGAGATGGCCGAGGGCCACCGCATTCTGATTGCACTTTGGCAAGTCACTGAAAACGGTCGCATCGTGCTGATTGACAGTGTCTCGCCACAAAGGGTCGTCCATGCGAATGTCTCGCACGGTTCACGTTTGCCGGTTCTGATCGGTGCGGTGGGGCGCTGCTACGCGGCCCGGATGCAGATGACGCGCGCGGATTGCAAGGCCGAATATGACAAGCTAGAGTGGCAGAATGCACCCGGTTTTGATGCCTATTGGAAGGATGTCGAGCAGGCCGGAAAGGATGGATATGCCTTCGATCTCGGCAATCTGTTCCTCGGCCTTCACATCGCCGGAAGTCTGGCCTTCGACACTCAGGGCACGGCGCGCTTCGGTCTCAGTGCCATTGGCATTGCCGAGCAGA
This sequence comes from uncultured Cohaesibacter sp., assembly GCF_963662805.1. Taxonomy (NCBI): domain Bacteria; kingdom Pseudomonadati; phylum Pseudomonadota; class Alphaproteobacteria; order Hyphomicrobiales; family Cohaesibacteraceae; genus Cohaesibacter; species uncultured Cohaesibacter sp. The sequence goes on along the minus strand of NZ_OY759857.1, from coordinate 141,332 downwards.
CCCCGTCCGAGACCCTGACCAATGTGGCCATCAGCCTGAATGACGCAGCGATCAAGATCGAAACCAACATGTTTGCCAAGGTCGCAGGTCAGGATTGACCTCTACTCCGCAAGAGGGCTGATCTTCTGGGTCAAATCGAATTCGCAGCTCTGTCTTCCTGATCGAGCAATTCGCGGTCCAAGGCGTCGTTCCGTTCGTTGCCTGCGAGCGGATCGCGGGACGACAGCTTGTGACGCAACACGGCCTCCGCGAGCTTCAGTCGGTCACCCGCATGGCTGTTGGTGGCTCTCGCGAGACGCGCGCCTTCCCACGCCATGATGACCGCTGAGGAGGCATTGTAGACCGCTGAGGCAGCCTGTCGCGTGTCGGCCTCCCGATCCCGGCTCTGGGCCACGTCATCGAGCATCTCAGCGGCTCGGGCGAACCTGTCGGCCAAATCGGGCTGCGGTCCCAGTCCGTCCTCTGTCTCTTCGATCAGTCCCTTGATGTGGGCGGACAAGGCTGAGAGAGCATCCTCTCGCCTTACCGCCCGCACCACATCGAGAGCGACAATGTTGGAGGTTCCCTCCCAAATCGAGCCCAGATGAGCGTCACGCAAGGCTCTGGCATCGGACCATTCCTCGATGTAGCCGCAGCCACCACGCACCTCCATACCGTCTCCGACCACCTTGCGGGCATCGCGACAGGTTCGGAACTTGACGAGTGGCGTCAGGATGCGCAGCACTCTGGCCTGTTGGGCGTCGCCTGCATCCGCTTCTTGCAACACGCGGGCGGTCTGAAAGACCATGCTGCGCCCCTGCTCGGCAGTGACCAGCATCTTGGCCAGTTGCCGTCGCATCAGCGGCAGATCGATCAGGCGCTTGCCGAAGGCCGTGCGGTTACGGGCGATGAACAGCGCTTCATTCACCGAGCGGCGCATCAGGCCCGCCGAGCGCACACCATTGGCAAGGCGGGACATGTTGATCATGTCGGCCATCTGCTTGAAGCCCTGTCCCTCTTCTCCAACCAGATAGGCGGTGGCACCCTCAAGGCAGATTTCGCCGGAGGCCATGGAGCGGGTTCCCAGCTTGTCCTTGAGACGCAGAATGCGATAAGCATTCCCGCTCCCATCGGGCAAGACGCGGGGAAGCAGGAAGAGCGACAGCCCTCTGGTTCCGTCCTGAGCCCCTTCCGGGCGGGCCAGAACCATGGCCAGAGCCGCATCCGGGTTGGAGCAGAACCATTTGTCGCCATAGAGACGCCAAGTGCCGTCTTCCTGCCGCGCGAAGGTGCCGATGGCACCTACATCCGATCCGGCAGCCTGTTCGGTCATGAACATGGCACCCTGAAACAGCGCGTCCATGTCCTGACTGGTCAGTTGATCAAAATAGCGTTTCACGAGCTCGTCGGACCCGAACTTGACGAGGGTACGGGTCAGGGAATCCGTCATCGACAGGGGGCAGCAGAGGCCGAATTCGGCCTGAACGAAGAGATAGACCAGCGCGTATTTCACCAGTGGCGGCAGCTTGTCAGCCGCACCGAAGACACCGCCACGGTGAGACATCGCCGCAAGACCGAACTCACCGAACGCGTAGCGCTCGAGCTCGACATAGGCGGGATGCTTTTCAATGTGCTCGCGGCTTGCTCCGTTTCGCGCACGAGTGTGAAGCACGGGTGGAAACTTGTCTGCGGTCAGGGCGAGCTGTTCCAGTCGGCCCCCGACAAGCGCCCCCATCTGATCAAGCCGAGGCAGGACCATTTCGCGCATGTCTGCTGGCAAGTAGATCTGCATCAGGTCGGCAAAGCCGGGATCCATGCGAAAGGCGTTCAGTCCGCGACTGTCGGGGATGTTTTCATGAATGGCAATCGTCACCTCAGGCTCCTCCCAGCAACGCAGACAGCTCCGAGACGCTGGCCTGGCCGTCGAGCGTCATCACCGCCTCGAAGAGTGCATCCGATGACGCCGCCCCCAACAACATGGCAGACTTCTGCCGCAACCTATCCCGAGCGTCCTCGGCAGTCATTTCACTGAGGATGTCATGGGTGGCTGTCACACTCCCCCCGCCGGTCTTGACCGTGATCCGGGCCACGGTATCAACCAGACTATCGTCCGCGATCACCTCAACCCTGTCGCGCAGTGCGACGAGATCGGGGCGCTGGCAGGTCTCAACGGAATAAACATCAAGCGCGCCGGTATCCATACCGGACAGCATCATGGCTGCCGTCAGCCGGAAGCTGAATTTGGCCTCAAGCCCCGTCTGTGGTTCAGGCTGATTGCAGACCGACATCCAGCGCGGATGAGTGTGGATGGCCACGGCCTCGATGCTGCTTGCATCAAGGCCCTGTTCCATGAGAGAGCGCGTGGCCTCCAACATCGCGTGAAGACCGTGGCAGCAGGCATGAAACTTGTAGGAAATGGCCGGGAACAGCCAACTTTCGCCGAGCCCGTCGAGGGCAGATGCATCCGCCATGCCCTTGTGGGTGGGGCCAAAGCCCTGCGGTCCCTCGATTGCAAGGCTGGTTGAGCTGCCGCCAGCGCGGGCCAGCATTGCCGAGACAACGCCCACTTCGGCGGCAAATCCGGCATTCAGCGGTTTTCCCATCGTGCCGAACTGGCTTTTGAGGCCCGCCGCTCGCGTCGCCGTCAGGCTGAGGGCCTCGGCCATTTCCGCCGCATTGAGCCCCAACACGCGGCCCGCAGCAACGGTCGCCCCGAAGGCACCCGAGGTACCGGTCTGATGAAACCCTGCTTCATAATGCGGACGCCCGAGCCATGCCCCGATCCGACAGGCCGTTTCCAGTCCGACTGCCAGCGCCTCAACAAAAGATTGTCCCGAGACGCCTTCAGCCTCGCTAAGAGCCAGCGCAGCCGGGATCACCGCCACGCTCGGGTGCCCGATATGCCCGAAGTGGGTGTCGTCATAATCCAGAGCGTGACTGATGGCTCCGTTGGCAAGGGCAGCCATGGCGGGCGTTGCCATCTCCCCACCGATGAGGGTCGCCTCTCCCGCTCCGGAGCTCATATCAAGTGCGGTCTTGCGGGCAACCTCAGAGACCGGCTCTCTGACGCCAGCAAGTCCGACGCTTGCCCAATCGAAGAGGGAACAACAGACGAAGTCTTTCATGCGCTGATGGGGCTGAACCGGCCCGGCAGCGAAGGAGCCCAGCGTTTGTGAGAGAGTTTGCGCGATTGTCTTTTCGGTCGTCATGACAATTCTATCCCTTGCAAAGCGCCTTGAGCGCGGCCCGATAGTCCTTTTCCAGCTTCGCGATCAGCCGAGCGGTCGGCTGTACCTCTCGCGACTGGCTCACCGCTTGTCCGGCGCTCCAGACGTCCTTCCATGCCTTGGGCCGGTCCGGATCGCTCTTGTCCGTCATTCGGCGCGGTGCTGCCTGACGGGCCTCTTCGAGATCGACCCCCGCTCTGGTAATGCTGGCGGACAGATAGTTGGCGTGAGTGCCGGAGAACATCGGCGTATAGAGGATGTCGTCGGCCTCCGCGGCAAGGATCATGCCCTTGTGTTCCTTGGGCGACATAGCCTCCTCGGTGGGAATGAAGACGGTTCCGGCATAGGCGAAATCGCACCCTAGCGCCTCTGCGGCAAGGATCGCCCGACCATTGGCGATGGCTCCGGACAAGGCCAGTGGGCCATCATAGAAGGCGCGCACCTCTTCGATGAGGGCAAAGGGGCTGAGGGTTCCGGCATGTCCGCCCGCCCCGGCGCTGACAAGGATGAGGCCATCGACCCCTGCGGCCACCGCCTTTCTTGCATGGCGAGCCTTGATGACGTCATGAAAGACCACCCCGCCATAACCATGCACGGCCTCAACCACCCGGTCCGGCGATGACAGCGAGGTGATGACCAGCGGCACTTTGTGTCGAACGATGGTGGCGAGATCCTCCTCGAGCCGTTCATTGTAGGCGTTGACGATCAGGTTGACGCCATAGGCAGCAGGCGCGGACCGCGTCGCTTCGCGATAGATCGCAAGGCGGGTTTCAATCTCTCTTAGCCAATTCGACAAGGCCGAGGCGGGACGGGCATTGAGGGCCGGAAAGGTTCCGATCACACCGGCGCAGCATTGGGCGACAACCAGATCCACGCCGGAGGCCAGAAACATCGGCGCCCCGATCAACGGCAGGCGCATCCCCTGTTTGAGGGTCTCGATTTTCGCACGCTGTGGCATAGACAATTCCTTTGAGCGGCCATTCTGAAGCCGTCGGTGTGAAAACAAGTCAGGCAGCGCTCGGACGAGCGTCAGTTGGTGAGGATCGTGGCCTCGGTCAGCGACTGGACCAGATCGAAGCTGTTGCCCGGTGCCAGTTCGACCAACCGGAAGCCGTCGGGCGTGACGTCGATGACGGCGAGATCGGTGTAGATGCGGCTTACGACCCCGAGACCGGTTAAGGGATAGGTGCAGGATTTCAGCAACTTGGGCGATCCGTCCCGATTGACATGCTTCATCATCACGAAGATCTTCGGCACGCCGACGACGAGATCCATGGCCCCGCCAACAGCTGGCGGGAAGCTCTCGTCAAGGGTTGCCCAGTTGGCGATATCACCGTTCTCAGCAACCTGATAGGCTCCCAGAACGGCGATATCGATATGGCCTCCCCGCATCATGGCGAAGCTGTCGGTATGCTCAAAGAAGGCCCCTCCGGGCGCGACGGTGATGAAGCGCTTGCTGGCGTCCATCAATTCGGGATCGACGTCTTCCTCGGAAGGGACAGGTCCGACCCCGAGGATGCCGTTTTCGGCATGAAAGATCACCTCGCGCCCTGCCGGAATATGGGTCGAGACATGGGTCGGCTTGCCGATCCCGAGGTTGACATAAGCCCCGTCGGGAATGTCGGCAGCCACCCGAGCCGCGATGGCGCTATCGCTCAGTGAGATCATGGCCTTACTCCATATTCAACGAGGGTTTGGACAAAGATGCCGGGCGTGACGACATGCTCGGGGTCGAGGAAATCCTCCCTTAGGTGCCGCACCTCGGCGATGGTGTGCTTTGCCGCCATGGCCATGACCGGATTGAAGTTGCGGGCGGTGGCATGGAAGGACAGATTGCCGTAGCGATCTCCCTGCTCGGCGCGCACCAGCGCAAAATCGGCATGCAAGGGTGCTTCGAGAACATAGCCCCGGCCATCGATGACGCGGGTTTCCTTGCCTTCGGCCAAACGGGTGCCATAGCCGGTCGGGGTGAAAACGCCGCCAAGGCCAGCTCCTGCCGCGCGGATGCGTTCAGCGAGGGTGCCTTGTGGCACCACTTCGAGTTCGATTTCCCCGGCCTCATATCGCTTCTCAAACCAGATCGAGCCCGGAGAACGCGGATAAGAGCAGATCACTTTGGCGATCCGGCCCTCCTTGAGCAGTCTGGCCAGTCCGGTCTCCCCAGCTCCGGCATTGTTGGAGATCAGGGTCAATCCGGTCGAACCAAGATCGAGAAGCGCTTCCACCAATCCGAGCGGCACACCGGTCGCCCCGAAGCCGCCGACCATGATCACTGCACCGTCAGGTATCCCGGAAACCGCCTCTGAGAGGGTCTCCATCCGCTTATCCATTCACTTGTTTCCTTTGACTTGATGCCGGAACCTCTTCGGGGCGGACAAACTTCAGATTGATGCTGATCACCAGCACCAGAAGCGCGACGCCGATGAGGCTGGTCATTAGCTCTGGCACCAGAACGAGCACCCCACCTGCTGCAATCGCAATTCGGCTGAGATTGCCAATGCGGCCAACCTTGTAGACCCAGCTTTCAAAGGCCGCCGTGATCGCCCAGATAGCAACGAGGGTCAGAGCCACGCGCTCCAGAATCTGAATGAGCGTCCCCTCCATGATCAGGGCGGGATCGTAGACAAAGATGAAGGGCAGAACGAACAGCGGCAGGCCGAGGCGCATGGCGCGGAAACCGGTTTCCATGGGTTTGGAGCCTGCGACATTGGCCGCCGTGATTGCCGCCAGTGCGACAGGAGGCGTGATGTAGGACAGCATCCCCCAGTAGAGAATGAACAGGTGGCTGGCAATCGGATTTAGGCCCGCCTGCACGAGAGCCGGAGCGAGCAGGATCGACAGGAAGATGTAGCAGGTCGTCACCGTCATCCCCATACCGAGGATGAAGCTGGTGACCGCCCCGGCGATCAGCATCAAGGGCACATTGCCATCGGCATAGAGCAGCAGCTCGCGGGAAAAGGCCCCGGCGACGCCGGTGTAGGACAGGCCTCCCACGACAAGTCCGATACCCGCAAGAACGGCGACAAGACGGGCGACGTTGATTGCGATGTCCAGCAGCAGTTCCTTGGCGCGGCTAAGATCGATGCGTGTTTCCTTGCGAAAGCTGGTGGCGATCAGCATGACGGCTGCGGCGTAGTAGGGAGCCCTCGCTTCCATCCTGAGGCCCATGAGCACGAAGATCAGCACGACAAGACTGAGCAGATAGGGCCAGCCGGTCTTGAGCACCGGCCAGAGCGGCGGGATGTCTTCCTTCGGCAACCCCTTGAGGCCCCGACGGGCCGCAAACATGTCGACCTGAAACAGCAGAGCGACATAGAACAGGATCGCCGGAATGATCGCGGCCACCACGATGGTGGAATATTGCACCCCAAGGAAGGACGCCATGACAAAGGCCACGGTGCCCATCACCGGCGGCATGAGAGTGGCACCGGTCGAGGCGCAGGCCTCAATGGCGGCGGCATAGCTCGCCGGATAACCCACGCGGCGCATGGTAGGGATGGAAAAGGGTCCGGAGGTGAGGATGTTGGAAATCACGCTGCCAGACAGGGAGCCCCAGAATGCCCGACCCCATCACGGCGACCTTGGCCGGGCCACCACGGCTCTGTCCCAGAAGCGCCGAGGCCAGCTCCATAAAGAAGTCGCTGCCTTTGGTTACTACGAGGACCGAGCCGAAGATGACAAAACCGATGACCAGTTCGGCGACGACCTGAATCGGAATGCCAATGATGGATTCGACCCCCAGCACATGGGCCCGCACAGTCCCGATGAGATCATATTCCGTGCCCCAGAGAAAACCGGGCATGGCGTCGGCATAGAGCGGGTAAGTGCCGAACAACAGGGCGGTGGCGAGCAGGATCGGCCCACCGGCGCGACGAACGCCTTCCAGCACCATGAGCAGAAGCACTGCCGCCATGGCATCGGCCATAGGTGGGGCTTCATATTCCCAACCACGCTGGATGATGTCGAGGCCGTGATAGCCGAGCCAACTGGCGCTACCGATTGCCAGAGCCGCCAAAAGGACATTCAGCCATATCAGGTGACCGTCTCCCGCCCTGCGGATTGGCACTTTCAGAAACACAACAGCAAGGAAAATGCCAATGAGATAGTAGAGATAGGAATTGCCGAGGGGCTGAAATCCAAACAGATTGAGCAGGAACTGCTGGTTGATGGCCATCAACACGCCCAGAGCACCGAGCACAATAACAAGCCATTGCGGCCATTGACGCGGCGAGGCGTCCGACACAAGCGTCCTCTCCAGATCGAAACCGTCCGTGCTTGCGGACTTGTCTTTATTTTTCATGATCTTCTTCCGACACAAAAGAACAGCCTCCCCGCCGCAAGGTGCAACGGGGAAGCAACAATAGTGTTCGGGTCCTATTTCAGACCGGCAACAACTTCTGCGCGGTGCGCCATCCATTGCGCTGAATAGTCCTCTTCGGACAGATCGGCATGGTCAGCCTTGAAGGTTTTCCAGGCCGCGACCAGAGCATCCATGCGGGCGGTCCGCTTCTGGTTCCATGCATCGTCCTTGTCGGTCCAGATGCCCTTTTCCTTGAGATAGCGGATCGCGCCTTCGTGGAACGGAACATCAATGGCAGGCTTGCCGGAACGGTCGATGGACCAGCGCGGCATGGCGGCAGTGCCGTTCTTGTAGATGTCGTAGGTCTCATCCAAAGCCTTGATAAAGGCATAGACCTCGTCAGCCGACTTGTCCGGCGTGGTGGTGATCACCGGATAGCGATAGGCGGCCATCTTTGCCACTTCGCCTTCGGGAAGGCCTGCGGCGATATCCTCATCGGACGGGCTCATGATCGGCAGAACGGTCAGAAGCTTCTCCCAGCCCGCCGCATTGTCCGCATCGAGCGGGGCATAGTGGATACCGCGCGGGCTTTCGGCCAGTTCATAGAGCTGGCTGGTGGTCGGTGTGGTGCAGGTGGCATCAGACTCGTTGCGTGTCATGGATGACATCGCCGAGGCGTAGGTCGGGAACATGACAACCTCGACATCGTCGAGTGTCAGGCCGCCGAAAGCCAGAATGGCTTCGCATTTGACATTGACCGAGGGGTTGCCAGCCACAAAGGCGATGCGCTTGCCACGGGCGTCCTCAACGGTTTCGATGCCCGCATCGCCAGCAGCGATCAGCGTGATCCCTGCAGGGCGCCCCAGAACAGCCCGCAATTCACGCGGTCCCCCAGTCCGGCTTGGCAAAATCATACGCACCTTCGCTCAGAAAGAAGGCTTCCGTCGCCAGAAAGGCATAATCGGCCTTACCCTGCAGAAGTGGCTGAAGACGGCCAATGCCGCTACCCGATGGCTGGATGCGGATTCGGGTGCCGAATTCCTTGCCGAAAGCATCGGCAATGGCGGATGCCTCGGCATAGCCAGCCGATCCGACATCGTAGGATGTCCAGACCATGGTCTTGGGCAATTCCTGAGCCAGAATGGCCGTGCTCGAAAGCATCAGCATCGCTGCGGCAGTGGCCGCACGCTTGAAAGTGTTGGTCATAGTTCCTCCCTGTGACGCTAGGCGTCGCTTCGCCGATCTCCACATCGGCTCACTTGTTGCCGGGCTCTTTTCTCCTCAAAGTTTTACCCGGCGCTCCCCTCAATCGTTACACTGAGATACTGGCACTCATGTTGCAAATGCATTATTGTTATATCCGTGATACAATTGAGGCATGAATGGAATTCCGACAACTTAGAAACTTCATCCAGGTCATCGAGCTGAGCAGCATCACTGCTGCTGCAGAGCGTTTGAACATTGCGCAACCCGCCCTGAGCCGACAGGTCAAGGCGCTTGAGGAAGAGTTGAACGTTGCGCTTTTGCGCCGCCATGGGCGCGGGGTCGTGCCGACCGAAGAGGGTATTCGCCTCGCCCGACGCGCCAAGGTCATTCTCGAAGACATGCAGGACATCGCCAGCGACATCTCGGGCTCGCAGTCCACGCTCTCCGGCACTGTGACCCTCGGCTTGCCGCCCACGGTTTCCGATATCCTTGCCACCCATTTGATCACGCGCACAATGGAACTTTTTCCCAACGTAAAGTTGCGGATCGTGTCCGGTTTCAGTGGCCATGTGCAGGATTGGCTGCTGCGCGGCAAGGTCGACCTCGGCGTCGCCTATGAAGGACACAAGCCTCCTTCGATCCGCACGCAACCGATCATCATCGAACAGCTGTTCCTGATCCAGTCGACCAAGGTTGCCGAGCATCTCGATGGTGTTCCCATCACGGCGAGCGACGCCTTCAGCCAACCGCTGATCCTGCCGAACCCGGAGCACGGGCTGCGCAGCCGGATCGCGACCATTGCCGCCAAGATCGGGTGCGAGCTGGACGTCAAGCTGGAGATCGACATACTGCCGACCATGATTGCCTTTGTTGAACGGGGCCTCGGCGGCACAATCCTGCCGTTGGTCAGCGTTCGCGACCATATCAATGCCCGCCGCCTCATCGCCCGTCCGATCATAGACCAGCCGATGGACCGAACCCTTGTGCTGATGACGGCGCTCAACCGTCCGACCTCGCGCCTGACGACAAGCTTTGCCGAATTCGTGACAAAGGAAGTCCAGCAGATGGTCACCTCCGGGCAATGGCCCGGCACCACGCTCTAGTTTCATTGTCTGATCAGTCGCTGCGCTGTACATCACGCCCCCCTGAACCGGGGTGGGCGTTTCTCGGCAAAGGCGGCGCGGCCCTCGGCGGCATCGGCGCTGTTGAGCAGCATCGGTTGCAGGCTCTGCTCATAATCGAGCGCCTCGGCGACATCACGGGCGAACCAGTCAATGATGAAATGACGTGGCAGAATCGCCCCTTCCGCTTCCTCAAGCGCAATCCGTTCTGCCAGCTCGAGCGCCGTTCCGGCTTCGGCCAATTCGTCGACGACACCAAGCGCCAGAGCCTCATCTGCCTTGACCACCCGATTGGTCAACAGAAGGCGTCGCGTGCGAGCCGGGCCAATGCGGGCGGGCAAGGTAGAGAGTAGCCCCATGTCAGGGATCAGGCCGATCTTGGTGAAGCTGGCTACAAAGCGCGCCTCACCGGAGGCAACGATTGTCGGGCAAGCGAGCGCCAGCGCAAAGCCGCCGCCAGCCGCCCAGCCTTCAACCGCCGCGACGAGGGGCTTGGAAAATCGGACCATTCGCAGCACCAGATCCCGGATCACGGCGAAGCGATCCCGATGCTCGGAGATGCTGCGGTCTCGCTGGTCGCGGATATCGCCACCAGCCGAGAAATGTCCCCCGGCTCCGGTCAACACCACCGCCTTCACCGCATCATCGCTTTCCGCCTGTGACAGGGCGGCGACCAGCGCCACGCGCATGTCGTGACCGATGGGATTGCGCCGGTCTGCGTCACTCAAGGTGTTGATGCAAAGACCATTGTCGCGGGTTTCAACTTCGATGCCCATCACGCGGCCTCCCTGAATTTGAACAGGCCGTTGCCGATGACGATCTTGTCGCGCTCAAGGGCCCGCGTCTGGAATGACCCATCGGACCAGATCTCAGTGCGCAGGGTTTCGCCCGGATAGACAAAGGCAGTGAAGCGCGCATCCATCGCGCCGAAACGCTCGTCATCATAATCGCACAGCAGGGAAAGGATCGCATGAGCCGCCGTCCCCAGACTGCTGAGGCCATGCAGGATCGGACGGTCATAGCCTGCTCTCTTGGCGACGCGCGGGTCGAGATGCAAGGGATTGGAATCGCCGTTCCAGCGATAGCCGAGCGCCTGCTCGGGGCGGGTGGGCATGTCCATGAAATAGTCCGGAGCCCGGTCGGGGACCTGATGGGGAACCTTGACCGGCCCGCTCGGACCGCCGAAGCCGCCATCGCCTCTGAGAAAGGTCGTTCCCTTGCAGGTGGCGAGATGCAGATCGCGATCGAGATCGATGATCGTCTTCTCGAAATAGAGCAGAGCCCCCCGGCCTTCGCCCTTGTCGACGATGCCGGTGACGCGAGTCTTGGCCGCGATGTGGCCTTCGGGCGGGATCGTGTGATGGATCTCCATACCCTGCTCACCATGCACCACCTTGAGGGCATCGACGCCGGTTCGCGGGTCTGACAGCCAGAATCCGGGATGGCCCAGCACATTGACAATAGCAGGCATGGCCCGCCTGTCATCAGCAAGAGCAGCCACATAGCGCAACTGGCGAAGGTCCATGGGATCCTGTCCGAGACCAATGGTCAGCCCGAAACGCGCCACCTCGGCATCCCCATAGCGCTGCCGCACTTCGGGTATGTCGAAATTCAGCAAGTGTTCGTAATCAATCGCCATGGTCAGCCCTCCTCCGGCTGCAGTTCGATGACAGCATCAAGGGCATAGGCGCCCTGCCCTTCGGGCATCGCCAGAACCGGGTTGAGATCAATGGAGATGAGCCGCTCGCCTGTACCAGCGGCAAAGACCGACAGGCGAGAGAGCATGTCGGCAAGGGCCTCGACGTCTGCGGGCTTGGCTCCGCGAGCGCCTTCAAGGATGGCCGCGCCCCGGATTGAGCGGATCATCTCAAGGGCCTCATCAGGCCCGAAGGGACAGGCTCGAACGGCAACGTCATTGAGCAGCTCGACGAAGATGCCACCAAGGCCAAACACGGCCACCGGACCGAAGGTCGGATCCCGATTGATGCCCATCAGGCACTCGATGCCTCCGGAAAGCTGCCTTGCGACTAGAACGCCTGCAATTTCGGCCGCCGGAGCGTGGGTCTCGGCAGCCTTCAGGATCTCCTGATAGGCGGTTTCCACCTCCTCCACGCTGCCGATGTTGAGCTTGACTGCGCCGATGTCCGACTTGTGCAGAATGTCGGGAGACAGGATCTTCATGACCACCGGGAAGCCCAAGCTCTTGGCTGCCACAATGGCGGCCTCGGCGCTCTGGACGGCCATTTCAGGTGCGGGAGAGATGCCCTCTCGTGCCAGCAATAGCTTGGCTTCGGCCTCGTTGGGGGCTCTTTTCGGGCAGGATGACGGGCATGACCTGAGGACGGTCCACAGGTTCCGCGTCTTCTCGCCCACCGAAGCGCAACAGGGCATCAAGAGCCCTCACCGCCCGGCATGGATCGTTGAAGATGAGGATGCCCGCATCATCATAATGCTGAAGCACGTCCGGATCACCGAGCGCACAGAAGGCGATGATCCGATCCGGATAGGCCTTGCGCAGAGGGGCCATCGCCTCGAGGATGACCTGCGACAGGGCCTTGCTGCCAGCCACATAGGTGAGGAAACAAAGCACCGCTCCGTAGCCACCGTCTTTAAGGGCCGCTCGGGTGAAAAGCTCCAGCAACGACGGATCATTGAGCGCCTGCGCGGTGCAGTCGAGCGGATTGACCGGAGACGCATAGGGCAGCGCCTCCTTCAGCATGGCCTGCGCCTCGTCGGGCATGGCGGGCATGGGCAGGCCGACACGTTCGGCTTCATCACTGGCGACAATCCCGGCCCCGCCACTCACCGTGATCACCCCGAGCGAATGCTGCGTCGGGAAGACCTTTTTGGAGGCCGCGTAGGCGATGTCCATCATGGTTTCGGGATCGCGCAGGATGATTGCACCATGATCCGTGAGGACCGCATCGGCAACGACCGCATCCCCTGTCAGCGATGCCGTGTGCGAAGCGGCAGCGCGCGCACCGACCGCCGAGCGGCCTGACTTCAGCGCCAGAACCGGCTTGCCAGCTGCGCGGGCGATATCGAGAGCCTCCAACAGCGCCGGAGCATCATTGATTGCTTCCATATAGGCGCAGATCACGTCGGTCGTATCGCTCTGTGCCATCCAGCGAATGGCCTCGTCGACGCTGATGTCGGCCTCGTTTCCGGTGGTGATCAGCACCGAGCAGCCCAGTCCACGGTCACGGGCGAGAGCCCCGAGGTGTGCCCCGAAGGCACCGGACTGGCTGGCGATGCCGATGTTGCCGGACTTCGGAAAACCGGTATCGAGCGAGGACGAAAAGGTGCCGTAGTAGCCCTTGGCGACATTGTAAACGCCGAGCGTGTTGGGGCCGAGCAGGCGCATGCCGTAGGATCGCGCCAGTTCGACCAGTTCGCGCTGAGCAGCCTCCCCTTCTGCTCCGACCTCAGCAAATCCGGCGGAGAAGAGCGTCGCGGACCGGCATCCCTTGCGCCCGAGCGCTTCGAGCGTCTCGGCGACGAACTTTGCCGGCACGGCAATCAGCGCGGCATCCGGAGTTTCGGGCAGGTCATCGACACTGGCGTAGCAGGGGAGTCCCTGCACCGTGTCGCGCTTGGGGTTTACCGGCAGGATGCACCCGGAGAAGCCTGCCTTCAGCATCGCGGCGATTGGCCGACCGCCGATCCTCGTGACGTCATCGGAGGCTCCGATTACAGCAACCGTGCGCGGGGCGACGAGACCGTCGAGGCCTTCAAGTCCCTCGATCCCACCGTGATTGAACAGCCCGGTCATAGGGTCGCCTCCGATCCGAGGATCGCCGTGCATTGGCTCGACAGGGTGCCGCCGTTGCCGTGACAGAGGGCGAGATTGCAATCCGCGATCTGACGCTCTCCGGCCTCTCCCCGGATCTGCGTTACCGCCTCGGCAATGAGGAACAGGCCATACATGCCCGGATGGACACAGGACAGCCCGCCGCCGTTGGTGTTGACCGCGAGCTCGCCCCCCGGCGCGATGCGCCCGTCCGCCACGAAGCGCCCTCCTTCGCCCTTGGGGCAGAAGCCGAGGTCTTCGAGGAAAAGGATCGTGTTGATGGTGAAGGCGTCATAGACCATCACCAGATCGAGATCCGAGCGTGTCACCCCGGCCATCTCGAAGGCTCGAGGGCCACTTTCTGCGGCGGCAGTTGTCGTCAGATCTGGCATGGCAACGATAGAGCGGTGATAATTGGCCGCCCCGGCACCGAGAAAATAGACCGGCTTTGCGGAGTGATCCTTGGCCCGATCGGCCCGCACCAGAATGCAGGCGGCGGCCCCGTCGGTCACCAGACAGCAATCGGCGGCGCTCAGGGGATCGGAGATCATGCGGGTTGACAACACTTCGTCCTTGGTGAGTGGGCCTCGGGCGAAGGCTTCCGGATTGAGATTGGCCCAGCCGCGTGCAGCCAGCGCCACATCGGCGAGCTGCTCGCGGGTTGTGCCGAACTCGCCCATGTGCCGGCTCGCGGCCAGTGCATAGGCGGTGATCGGATGGCGCGGCTTATAAGGGGTTTCGTGCCACTGCGGCTCGCTCATCGAAACGAGGCGACCGCCAGCCGTGCGCTGGTTGGAGCCGTAGCAGACAAGCGCTACATCGCAGAGACCAGCGTCGAGCGCCATGGTCGCCTGCAGCAGATGCATCTCAAAGCTCGAACCACCGACATTGGTGGAATCAAAGAAGCGCGGCTTCAAGCCCAGATATTCCACCACACTCATGGTGGGAAAGGCGTGGCTGCTGGTCGCGGCAAAGACGCCGTCGATATCGGAGATCTTGAGACCGGCATCGGCGACTGCGGCAACTGCAGCCTCACCGAGCAGTTCCATAGCAGAAAAGCCCGGCGCTTCTCCAACTCCGGCGGTTGCCATCCCGACGATGGCGCTTTTTCCTCTCATGCTCTGATTGCTCATGCTGCCGTTTCCCCGATCAGATCGAACACGACGCGCGGCCCGTCTTCTGCTGTTTCAATGCGGGCCTTGACCCGCGCACCGATGTCCGCGGTTTCCACGTCGGGAAGGGTCGACATCATGCGTGCGCCTTCATCAAGATCGATGAGCGCGACATTCCATGAGCCCTTGCGCGAGCGGTTGAGGGTGATCGCGTAGACGGTTCCCGTGCCCTTGGCTTCGACCCATTCGAGATCGGTCGCGCCTGAGGGCGTCACCACACGCGGCCAGAACACATGTTCGCCTGTGCTTTTGGCGCGCTGGATCATGAAACGCCCTTCGGCCAGATAGGCCTCATAGGTCGCTTGCGGCCCCAAGGCCGCTTGCTTGGTATCGGACATATTTCCTCCCTTGAATTCCCTTCAGCCCTTCCAGCTCAGCAGCAGATGCGTCTGGGTCGTGATGCCCACGACCTTGCCGTCTCCCCGGGTCAACGTGACCTGGAACACCTGCGTCGTCCCCCCGACGTGAACAGGTGTGCTTCTGGCTGTGGCGATATCTCCGACCCGCACCGGGCGGATGAAATTGGTCTTGGCTTCCACCGTGGCGTTGGACATTTCCGGCCCACTGTTCATGAAGGCTGCTGTTCCCCCCGCCGTATCGGCGAGGGTCATCAGGGCACCGCCGTGCAGGACCCCGTTGCGGTTGGCCATCTCCTCGGTGACCAGCATCCGGCAGACCACTTCGCCCGGCGTGCAGATCTCGAAATTGATGCCCAGCGTCTCGGAGAAGGGGGACTGGGGCGGCAGTTCTTCCACCGTTCTGGTTCGACGTGCGCTCATGGTTCACCCCGCCCGCTGGGCAAGGGTGCGCCGTGCGATGATCAACTGCTGGATCTGGCTGGTGCCTTCATAGATACGAAGCAGGCGAATGTCGCGATAGAGGCGCTCGATGTCATAGTCGACCATATATCCGGCACCACCATGGATCTGCACGGCCCGGTCTGCGATCCTCCCGGCAGCCTCGGTGCAGAAATATTTGGAGCAGGCTGCCTCGATGATGGCCTTGCCTTCGCGGTCGAAGGTATCGGCAGCGGACCGCACGAGCGCTCGCGCGGCCTGCAATTCGGTCTGGCAATCGGCCAAAAGGCCCTGCACCAGCTGATGTTCGCCGATGGGCTTGCCGAACTGTTTGCGTTCGAGGGCATAGTCCGTCGCGATGTCGAGCATGCGCTGGCTCTGGCCGACGGCCATGGCGCTGACATGAATGCGCCCGCGATCGAGAACCTTCATGGCTGTGCGGAAACCCATGTGCAGCTTCTCGATGCCGCCGAGCAGCGCATCGACCGGCACGCGGACATCTTCGAAGATAACATCCGATGTCTTGGTGCCCTTCTGGCCCATTTTCTTGTCAGGCGGCGCAATAGTGATGCCGGGGGTGTCGGCAGGCACGATGAAGGCGGAGACTCCATCGGCGCCGGGCTTGTCGGGATCGGTACGGGCAAAGACCGTGAAGACGCCCGCGCGCACGGCATTGGTGATGTAACGCTTGGTGCCGTTGATTACGAAGTCATTGCCATCGCGGCGGGCAGAGGTGCGAATCCCCCCGGCGTCGGAGCCATTGTCTGGCTCGGTCAGGGCAAAGGAGGCGATGATATCGCCGCTGGCGATGCCAGGCAGCCATTGGTCTTTCTGCTCAGGTGTTCCGTCCATGACGATGCCCTGAGCGCCGATGCCGACGTTGGTTCCGATGAGCGAACGGAAGGTCAAGGAGGCATAGCAGAGCGTTTCGATCAGCCGCGCTTCCTGCGGGACGCTGAGGCCAATTCCGCCATATTCCTCAGGCGTGGACAGGCCGAAAAGCCCCATTTCCTTCATTTCGGCGACGATCTCTTCGGGGATGTCATCCTCCTGCTCGACCCGCTTTTCGGCCGGGATCAAACGCTCCTTGGCGAATCGATCAACCGTATCCACGAGCTGCGCAAAAACATCCTCATCCACGCCATGAGCCATCGACTTTCCTCCCAAATAGCTACTGCAATGCAGACTTGAAATAGCAATATCTTTCTCTATAGTAAATACCATTCTTCAAAGGAAATGAACCGAATGACTGATGATCTACCCCAAAAGTTTGTCCCGGCTGTGCAGAACGCAACCACGATACAGCGTTTGCTGGCGTCGGCTGGACGCCCGATGGGCGTCACACAAATCGCCCGGGAGACGGGGCTTAATGTGTCATCGGTGTTCAATATTCTGCGCACATTGAGCCATGAGGGGCTGGCCAGTTTTGACCCGATCAACAAGACCTATGAGACCGGTCTTGGCGTGCTGGAACTGGCCCAGCCGCTGCTTGGCGCGAACCCGTCCGATCTGCTGCGGCCGATCTGCCGCGATATCGCGCAACGCCACAATGTCATGCTCGCGCTGTGGCAGATCACCACGACCGAGCGAATCATCCTGATCGATGCCTTTTCTGCGCCCAAGCTCGTGCAGGCGGTCATTTCCCCCCAGAGCCGCCTGCCCGTCTTCGTCGGCGCGGTCGGGCGCGTCTATGCCGCTACCCTTAAGCTGAACAAGGCAGAAACCCGCGCTGGTTTCAACAGTGTGCGCTGGCAAAAGCCGCTCGATTTCGAAGACTATTGGAAGGACGTGCAGACAGCGCGCCAGACCCGCCGGGCTGAGGATCGCGGCTATCTGTTCCGCGGTCTTGATATCGTTGCATCCATCGTCCGGGATGGCGAAGGCCTGCCCCGCCTTGGCCTCAGCAGCATCACCATCTCGGAACAGCTTGACGACAGTCAGCTCGACGACGTGTCGCAATCACTGGTGACAGCGGCCACCCAGATCGAGCGCTCATTGTTCGGCTTCCTTGGGGACGCCTGATCAAACCTTTTTCAAAAAAATCTCAGATACAATGGAGGAGATATGTCTGAAACCAAACCTCTGGACGGGAAAGTCCTGCTGGTTACCGGAGCCGGTGGCGGCATCGGTCGCGCCATCGCCATTGAGGCGGCCAAGGCTGGCGCATCGGTCGTTGTCAACGATCTGGGGGCCACGCTTGATGGCCAGCGCACGTCGAGTGCGGCGGCGCAGGATGCCGTGAGCGAGATCGAAAAGCTGGGCGGGCGAGCCGTGGCCAATGGCGACGATGTGTCAGACGCAGGTGGGGCCAGTGCGATGGTCAGACAGGCCACCGACACTTTCGGTCGCCTTAATGCGGTGGTCAACAATGCGGGTATCCTGCGCGATTGCTTCTTTCACAAGATGACCCATGCGGATTTCGATGCGGTAGTGAAGGTCCATCTCTATGGGGCGTTCAACGTCAGCCGTGCCGCTGCCGATGTCATGCGCGAGCAGAATTCGGGCAGCCTCATTCACATGACCTCCACGTCGGGCCTTGTCGGCAATTTGGCTCAGGCCAACTATTCGGCAGCCAAGCTCGGCATCACCGCGCTTTCGAAATCCCTCGCGCTCGACCTGAAGCGCTGGAATATCCGCTCAAACTGCATTGCGCCCTTTGCCTGGAGCCGGATGACCTCGTCGATCAAGGTCGATAGCCCGGAGCAGGAAGAACGGGTCAACCGCATGAAGGAGATGGTGCCGAACAAGATCGCGCCGCTCGCCCTGCATCTGGCCTCGGACGCAGGAGCCGACACCACGGGCCAGATCTTTGCGGTTCGCAACAACGAGATCTTCCTGATGTCTCAACCGCGCCCGGTCCGCTCCGTGCACAAGGGCGAAGGCTGGACCATCGAAGATGTCGGCAACCACGCCATTCCGGCACTCAAGCGCAGTTACGTTCCGCTCGAGGTCTCGGCTGATGTCTTCTGCTGGGATCCGATCTGAACGAGCGCTTCCCACGACGAACTGAAGCCTGAACACGCGGCCCGCCAAATGGTGGGCCTTTGTCGTTTCGACCTTTGTCTAAGACATTAATTCATGCCATTTCGGCATGGTTGAAATCCCATTTAGATATTTGAACTATGGGTTATCGCTCCGGATAGTAGGCAAAAAGCAAGTTAATCATAACGACTTCCGGAGGAAACCCCGTGTTTGACCACTCTAGCGATCCCTATCAGGATATTCGCGACGCTATCCGTGCGCTCTGCGAAAGATTTCCCGACGAGTATCATCGCAGGATCGATGAGGAGCGCGCCTATCCCGAAGAGTTTGTCTCGGCCCTGACGGAAGCAGGCTGGATGGCGGCCCTCATTCCGGAAGAGTATGGCGGCTCCGGCCTCGGCCTCATGGAGGCGTCAGTGATCATGGAGGAGATCAACCGGGCTGGCGGGAATTCCGGTGCCTGCCATGGTCAGATGTACAATATGAACACGCTGATCCATCACGGCTCGGAGGAACAGCGCCAGACCTACCTGCCCAAGATCGCGAGTGGCGAGTTGCGCCTGCAATCCATGGGCGTCACCGAACCCACCACCGGCACGGACACGACGCAGCTGAAGACCACGGCGGTCAAGAAAGGCGATCGCTATGTGGTCAATGGCCAGAAGGTCTGGATCAGCCGGGTGCAGCATTCCGATCTGATGATCCTTCTGGCGAGGACCACGCCCCTCTCCGAGGTGCGCAAGAAGTCCGAAGGTCTGTCGATCTTTCTGGTCGACATCAGAGAAGCGATGAAATCGGGCATGACGGTGCAGCCGATCCCGAACATGGTCAATCACGAGACCAACGAGCTGTTCTTCGACAATCTGGAAATCCCGGAAGAAAATCTGATCGGCGAGGAAGGCAAAGGCTTCAAATATGTGCTGACGGGCCTCAATGCCGAGCGCACGCTGATCGCGGCCGAATGCATTGGCGATGGCTACTGGTTCACCGAGCGCGTCGTCAACTACACCAAGGAACGCAAGGTCTTCGGGCGGCCCATCGGCCAGAATCAGGGTGTACAGTTCCCCATCGCCGAGGCCTACATCGAAATCGAGGCTGCCAACCTGATGCGTTACAAGGCCTGTGAGCTATTCGATGCCGGTCAACCCTGCGGCGCAGAGGCCAACATGGCGAAATATCTCGCCGCCAAGGCCTCTTGGGAGGCAGCCAACGCCTGCCTGCAATTCCATGGCGGCTTCGGCTTTGCCTCTGAATATGATGTCGAGCGCAAGTTCCGCGAAACACGGCTCTATCAGGTCGCGCCGATCTCGACCAATCTCATCCTGTCCTATGTCGCCGAGCATATTCTCGGCCTGCCGAGGTCCTTCTGATGCCGGGGCCGCTGGAAGGGATCAGGGTCGTTTCCATCGAACAGGCGGTGGCAGCCCCTTTTTGCACGGCGCGTCTGGCTGACGCAGGTGCCGAGGTTCTGAAGATCGAGCGTCCTGAGGGGGACTTTGCCCGGGGCTATGATGATGTGGCGAAAGGACAATCGAGCTACTTCGTCTGGCTGAACCGTGGCAAGACATCCATCACGATTGACCTTGCCTCTGACGACGGTCGTGCTCATCTCAGCCGGTTACTGAGGGAGGCCGATGTGCTGGTGCAGAACTTGAAGCACGGCGCTCTCGAGCGGCTGGGGTTCGGCTTTGACTATCTCCAAAAGGAATTCCCCCGCCTGATCGTCTGTTCTATCACAGGATATGGCGAAGATGGCCCGATGGCGGACCGCAAGGCCTATGATCTTCTGGTGCAGGCCGAGTCTGGCCTCTGCTCCATTACGGGTGGCCCGAACGAGCCCGCCCGCGTGGGCATTTCGGTGGTCGACATTGCCACGGGTGCCACAGCCCATGCCGCCGTGCTCGAAGCCCTGATCCGCCGCAACGCAACCGGACGGGGCGCGCGCATCTCTGTTTCCATGTTTGACGTCATGGCCGAGTGGCTGACGGTTCCCCTGCTCAACCATGAAGGCGGCAAGAGCCCGAAGCGGATCGGGCTCGCCCACCCTTCCATCGCCCCTTATGGCGTCTTCACTTCGAGGGATGGTATCCAGATCCTCTTATCAATCCAGAGCGACCGGGAATGGCGCAGCCTTTGCCGTCATTTTCTTGAAGAGCCGGAGCTTGGCGAAGACCCAAACTTTTCGACCAATGTCAGCCGTGTTTCCAACCGGGACGAGACAGACGCGCGCGTTGGTGAAGGGTTTGCCCGACGGGACGCGGAAGAAGCCGTCGAGGCGCTGCTGCGCGCGGACGTGGCCTTCGCCAAGGTCAACGACATGGCCGGTCTGTCCGCTCATCCGCACCTGCGCCGGATCGCGATTGAAACCCCGGGAGGGACCGTCAATCTTCCGGCCCCGGCACCCGTCTGGGACGAGAGCGAAGTCAGGCATTATGGACCGGTGCCGCAACTCAATCCAAGGGAGGCTTGATTGATGACACTCGACATAGATCATTTGCGCGGCTGGATCGGTTCGGAAGACCATGCGAGCGAGCTGTTGACCCTCACCCTGCTCGAACGCCTCAATGCAACACTGGACCGGGGCGCAGGCATGACGCCGGACCTGCCGGTTCCCTTGCTGACCCATCACTGCCTGTGCCAGCCCGTCGCCCCCACGGCCTCACTCGGAACGGACGGCCATCCTGCCCGGGGCGGATTTCTGCCACCCGTCCCCCTGCCCCGCCGGATGTGGGCCGGAGGGGAGATCGAGTTTCATGCACCCATGGTCGCGGGGGATATCATCACCCGCCATTCGGTGGTCGAAGATGTGGTCGTCAAGGAGGGGCGCTCGGGGACGCTCTGCTTCGTGACGGTCAGGCATCGCTACAGCAATATCGAGACCGATTGCATTACGGAGCGGCAGGATATCGTCTATCGTGAAGCCGCCGCTCCGGGCGCACTGGCGGCTACGCCAACGCAGGCAGAGCAAGGGGAAATGAGCAAAAGCGTGCCCATGTCGCCGGTTCTGCTGTTCCGCTATTCCGCGCTGACCTTCAACGGCCATCGCATTCATTATGACCACCCTTATGTGACGGCTGAAGAAGGCTATCCGGGATTGGTGGTGCATGGACCGATGCAAGCCATGCTGCTTGCGCTCTATGCCGAGGAATGTCGAGGAACCGCGCCAGCAATTTTCCGCTATCGGGGCCTCTCGCCCGTCTTTGCGGATACTCCCCTGATCCTTCATGCCAAAGAGACAGAGACCGGGTTGAAGCTCTGGTCCGCAGCGCCTGATGGCCCCGTCGCGATGGAGGCGGAAGCAGAATGGCAATAGAGACCATACGCGCGCCGCTGTTCGTACCCGCCAACCGCCCCGAACGCTTTGCCAAGGCGTCGGCCAGCTCGGCAGACGCGGTCATTCTCGATCTCGAAGATGCCGTTGCGCCCGAGGCCAAGGAAGAAGCCCGGTTGGCGCTCAGCAGCGATTTCACAGACAAGCCGATTATCGTACGCATCAATGGCACGGACACGCCGGACCACGCGGCGGACCTTGAGGCCGTCGCAGCGCTCAACCTTTCGGCCATCATGCTGCCGAAGGCTGAAAGCCCGGACAGCATCACGGCCATTCAGACTATGCTCGGCGGTGAGATCCCCGTGATGGCCTTAATCGAGACAGCGGTAGGCCTCGCTCGTGCTCGCGAGATCGCGGCCACCCCGGCGACGGCGAGACTGGTGTTCGGCTCCATCGACTATTGCGCTGATCTTGGCTGCGATCATGACCGGACGGCGCTTCTGGCGGCACGCAGCGAACTCGTCTTTGCGTCGCGCCTTGCCGGATTGTCCGCGCCCATCGACGGGGTGACTGCTCAACTCTCGGACCCGGAGCTGACCTTCGAGGACGCCAGACACGCCAAGATGCTCGGCATGGCTGGCAAGCTCTGCATCCATCCGCGTCAGATCGATGCGGTGCTGCGTGCCTTCACACCATCGGATGACGAGGTCAACTGGGCTCGGCGCGTTCTTGCCTCCGGCGACGGAGCCGTGTCGGTGGACGGCGCCATGATCGACGCCCCGGTGCGTCAACGCGCCCGCCAGATACTGGCCGCGCTGCAATCGTGATTATTCGAGTAAAGGGAGTGTGTTGAGATGAAGGTCCTCGTGCCTGTCAAACGCGTGATCGACTATAATGTGAAGGTCAAGATCAAGGCCGATCGCTCAGGGGTCGATCTCGCCAACGTCAAGATGTCGATGAACCCGTTCGACGAGATCGCGGTGGAAGAAGCGATCCGCCTGAAGGAAGCCGGGACGGTGTCCGAAATCGTCATCGTCTCCATCGGCGAGAAAAAGGCGACGGATACCATCCGCACCGCCCTCGCCATGGGGGCCGACCGAGGGCTACTGGTCACCGATGATCAGGGCGTTGATCTCGAACCGCTCGCGGTGGCAAAGCTGCTTGCTGCGATCATCCGGGACGAAGCACCCGGCCTCGTCATCCTCGGCAAACAGGCGATTGACAATGACATGAATGCCACCGGGCAGATGCTCGCCGCATTGCTTGGTTGGGGACAGGCCACCTTTGCCTCGGAGGTCAGGATCGAAGGCGACAAGGCCATCGTGACGCGGGAAGTTGACGGCGGTCTCCAGACCATTTCGGTTGTGCTACCGGCAATTGTCACCACGGACCTGCGCCTCAATGAACCGCGCTATGCATCCCTGCCCAACATCATGAAGGCCAAGAAAAAAACCGCTGGAGGAGAAAGCCGCCAGCGACTTCGGCATCGACACCAGCCCTCGCCTGAAAGTCATCGCCACCGAGGAGCCCAAAGGGCGCGAGGCCGGTGTCATGGTCGGCTCGGTCGATGAACTGGTTGCAAAACTCAAACAGGGAGGTCTTGCCTGATGTCTGTGCTCTGTCTCGCCGAAGTTGCCGCAGGAGTGCTTGCGGTCGACGCCACCGCAAAAACCGTGACGGCGGCCAGCAAACTGGGTGATGTGACGCTGCTCGTTTGCGGCCCAACCGAGGCAGCCGAAGTCGCCGCGAAGATTGACGGCGTGGCAAAGGTTCTGGTCGCGGACAATACTGCCTATGCGCATGGTCTTGCCGAAAATCTCGCAGCCCTCATCGCCTCGTTAGCGGGCGATTACACCCACATTCTGGCCCCGGCGACGACGACCGGCAAGAATGTGATGCCGCGCGTCGCCGCGATGCTTGATGCGATGGTGATCACGGATGTGATCGAAGTGGTGGATGCCGACACCTTCAAACGCCCGGTCTATGCGGGCAACGCGATTCAGACGGTGCAGTCGGGTGACGCCAAGAAGGTCATGACGATCCGGACTGCGGCCTTTGAAGCGGCGGGTCAATCGGGTTCGGCCCCGATCGAGGCCATTTCGGAAGAGCATGAGACAGGCTTGTCGAGCTTTATCGAGGACAGGGTGGCCGAAAGTGACCGTCCGGAGCTGACCTCCGCCAAGATCATCGTCTCCGGCGGACGTGGTGTCGGCTCGGAGGAGAATTTCGCGGTCATCACGGCGCTGGCCGACAAGCTCGGTGCGGCGGTTGGTGCTTCACGCGCGGCCGTCGACAGCAATTACGCCCCCAATGACTGGCAGGTTGGCCAGACCGGCAAGGTGGTTGCGCCCGAACTTTATGTGGCCTGTGCGATCTCCGGTGCGATCCAGCATCTGGCGGGCATGAAGGACAGCAAGGTGATCGTCGCCATCAACAAGGACGAGGAAGCCCCGATTTTCCAGATCGCTGACTTTGGCCTCGTTGCCGACATTTTCGATGCGGTGCCTGAACTGACGGCAAAACTCTGATCAGTTTCTGATCGACGGGGCAGCGAAGGGACAGGCTTTTCCTTTCGCTGCTCGTCAGGCTTATCGCAGTTCATGGAACCTCGCCTATCCGGCCGGGCTTGCCACTACTTCCACGCCGACCGACTTGAAGGCCGGGGTCTTGCTGCGCGGATCAACCCTCGTGTTGGTCAACACATTGGCTTCCGGATAATAGGCGAGGATGGAGCCTTCCGGCAGCCCGAACGGGTAGACGGTCACCCCTTCCATCCTGCCATTGGGCGAGGTTACGTCGGCCTTGCCATCCGCCTCAAGGCCGAGCTTTTTCATGTCATCCGCATTCATCAGGATGCACCAGCGGGTCTTGGTGCCCCGGTAGGTGTCCTTTTCCTCATAGACGATGGAGTTATACTGCCCCTCGCTGCGCATGGTGGAGAGGACAAAGGACTGCTCTCCGGCGTCCGGCAGAGGATGGGTCACGAAACGGGCCTTGCCATCCGGGGTGTTGAATTCGGGGGTATGAATGATCCGATTGCGGATGTGAAATTCGCGCTTGGCAACATCAATGGTGGCCAGATCCTCCATGCCGGGAACCACCTGCGCGATGGCCTTGCGCAGCTCGGAATGCTTGCCAAAGACCTTGAAATCGATCACGTCATTCCCGAGCAACCGCGACGCCAGATCAGCGAGGATCACGGATTCGGGGCGCACCTTGTCGAGGCGGTGGATGCCGCCATCGGACAGGCGCACGAAGTTGAACATGCTCTCCTGCGTCGTCGGCTCCCATTCCTCATCGCGCGCGGTGACAGGCAGGATCAGCACCTCGCCACTGCCAAGGCCGTTGACATGGCCCTGATTGAGCGTGGTGGTCATGAACAGCTTGAAGCCGATCCGCTCCAGTGCTTCCCTCGCCCACTTGGTGTCCGGCGTTGCAGAATAAAGGTTACCGCCCATGATCACGGCGGCATCAATGAGACCATCATGGGCTGCGGTGAGGGACGCCATGGTATCGAGCCCCTTGGCCTCCGGCAGCTTGATCCCGAAGGCATCTTCGATGCGCGCCATGACATCCTGAGGCAGAACCGGCTTCACACCGATGGTCCCCACCCCTTGCACATTGGAATGGCCGCGCAAGGGAAGAAGCCCCGCATTGCGCCGCCCAACCATGCCGCGCATCAGCGCAAGAGCCGAGATATATTCGATATTCTCCACGCCATGGAGATGATGGGTCATGCCCATGCCCCAGGCAAAGACAGAGGAGCGGGAGGCACCATAGATCCGGGCAACCTCTTCGATGCTCTCCCGACTGACACCGCATCGCTCGACAATCGCCTCCCACGAGGTGGCGTTGATATCCTCAAGGAAGGCTTCAAAGCCGCTGGTATGCGCGCTGATGAAATCCTCATCCAGATCGCCTGCCGCGATGATGGCCTTGGCTATCCCCTTGAACAGCGCCATGTCCTCGCCAATCTTCGGCTGGAGGTAATGCGAGGCAACGTCATGCCCGCCGATCATCATGGCGCGGGCACTTTTTGGCGAGGCAAAGCGGACGAGGCCCGGTTCCTTCGCTGGATTGATCACCACCACATGCCCGCCCCGTTTGCGGCATTCGAGCAGCTTATGGATGAAACGCGGGTGGTTGGAGGCAGGGTTCGCCCCGATCACAAAGATCAGATCACAGCCCGTCAGGTCCGCCAGCTCCACGGTTGAGGTTCCCGTACCGATGGTCGAGCCGAGCGCCATGCCGGTCGCCTGATGGCAGAAGTAGGAGCAGTTGGTGACATTGTTGGTACCATACATCCGGGCGATGAGCTGGAACAGGAACCCGGCCTCATTCGATGACCGCCCGGAGGAATAGAAGAAAGATCTTGCCGGGTCGGTCGCACCCAGCTTGTTGGCAACCATCTCAAGGGCTTCATCCCACTCGATCTTGCGAAACGCCTGTGCGTTGGCGGCCTTGAACAGCGGGGTATTGAGACGTCCGAGGGTCTCCATTTCCCGTCCCGTGAGCTCCTGAAGATCGGCAATGGTGTGCCTGTCGAACAAGCCATCGGGAATAGCGGGCTGAATGTCCGTCGACTGAGCCTGAACACTCTTGTTGCAGACAGCCGGATACTCGCCGATCTCATTGACCATGCCGCCCGCCTGCCCGCCCATACCGAGCGCGCAGGACTTGCAGGTGTTCTTGCTGGTCAGCGCCTTGGCCGATTTCACCACACCGATCTGGCGCATGGTGTTGAGGGTGTAGAGCACCTTCTTATGGCCGCCACCGACGATCTGTTTGGGCATGGATCTTCTCTTCCTGCGATATTGCTTTCTCGACATCCCGGTCCGTCCCGGATCTGAGATTATGGACAGCGCTCAGTGGGCGCGGCACCGTGCGTGCATTTAAGCATTAACGCGTATCTGGCACAAATGTCTTTCACGGCCAGACCTTCGTTGAACCATCGGCTTTCACGGATTGTGCACCAGAAAAAACTGAAGTGACGTCAACTGGAGAACGACTTCGGCCAAGAAGATGACCTACGAAGAGGTACAAACACCATATTTGCAGTTGCCATTCGATCATTCAATATTGGAAATGGCGCATAAGAGCGAAGAACGAGACAAGAAAATCTTGGACGAACTCTTAGTCAGACAAACAACCACTGCGACCACCCGACAACTTTATCTTACAAAGATCATTTGATGCTCTTGTCCCAACGAACAGCGGGGCGGCGATTGGCGCAGCATTTGCATAAAGCAGACTCCAACAAGCAAGAAAGGAGATCGCCATGAGTAGTCCGCAGCATGATGTCGTGAATGCGCTTTCTCCCGGGATCGCACTCAGCGATGCAATGGATATTGCCCAAGAGGCCCTGCGCCCACTGGGCTTTGATGCCTCGAGTTATGATTTTTCTCCCGTTCCGCTGACCCACGAGGGCGAATTCATCGTCCCGACGGTCTATGCCATGCAGAACACGCCCAGCGACATGACCGATTTGTGGTGTGGCAAAAGCTACTACGCCCATGATCCGGTCATGGATGCCTCGCGCGTGACGTCCTGTCCCTTCATCTGGACCTATCGCGGCCCTCAAAGTGCAATCATGTCCCGGATTCTCGGCCAGCGGCATCGGCCGGTGGTGGATTATCTCTGCGATACCGGCATGGAAAACGGCATCACGGTGCCCATCCGGGGTGCAGGCGGGGCTTTGGCCACCTTCACCGCGATCAGCACGTCCAAGCTCAGCATTGATGATCTTAATAATGCCGTGTCTTCCGTTGGTTACCTCGCGCACGTCTTTCATGAGGCTGTCGTGCAGGGCTTTCCCAAACAGGCCTTTCATACTCCCCACGTCAGACTCACGGCACGGGAGCGCCAGTGCCTGCAACTCTGTGCCAAGGGCTTGATTGCCAAGGAAATCGCCCATGAACTGGGGCGTTCTGTTGCGACCGTCACTCTGCACCTGACGTCTGCGACCAAAAAGCTGGGCGCTCGCAATCGTTTCCATGCCCTCGTGCTCGCGGCGCATTATCAGCTGCTCGAAACGGTGAACTGAAATCTGCAGAACCTATAAGAATCATTAGCTATTGGTGAATGACCTGATTGCCTAGAATTGGATCTCAGCAAAAGGATGAGATTCAAATGGCAGATTTTGAGATTCAGGAAGGTTATTCGCCTTATCAGACCTACAAGACTTGGTACCGGATCTCCGGTTCTCTGGATTCAAAAAAGCTCCCCCTTGTGGTCGCCCATGGGGGACCGGGCTGCACGCACGACTATGTCGACAGCTTCAAGGAATTGGCAAAGACGGGGCGCCCTGTCATACATTATGATCAGATCGGCAACGGCAAGTCGACGCATCTTCGCGACAAAGGGGCTGATTTTTGGACAGTTGCCTTTTTTTTAGGCGAATTGGACGCGCTGCTGAAGCATCTGGGCATTCAGGATCGCTATGCCTATCTCGGTCAGAGTTGGGGCGGCATGCTCGGTTCTGAACATGCGGTGCGACAGCCGGAAGGCCTAAAGGCGCTGGTGCTGGCCAACTCTCCTTGCAACATGCAAATCTGGCTGAAAGGCGCGGCAGATCTTCGTGCCCAATTGCCACAAGATGTGCAAGACACGCTGGATCTGCACGAAAAGGCTGGCACGATCGATCATCCGGATTATAAAGCAGCCACCGAGGCCTTTTATGATCGCCATGTCTGCCGCACGAAACCACGTCCCGTGGAAGTGCAGCGGACATTCGACGCCATGGATGAAGACCCGACCGTCTATCACACCATGAACGGGCCAACCGAATTTCATGTCATTGGCACCATGAAGGACTGGTCGATCATCGACCGCCTCCACATGGTGAAAGCGCCAACTTTGGCTTTTCGCGGTGCCTATGACGAAGCAACCACCGAATGCTTGCAGCCGTTTTGGGACAATATTCCTGATGTGGTCGCTCACGTCTTTCCCAACTCAAGCCACATGCCCCATGTAGAAGAAAAAGAAGATTGTATGGCCGTCGTTGAAGCCTTTCTGGCAAAATATGATAGCGAGTAGTGCATGCTGAACCGCTATCGCTTTGTCCTGTTCCGTCCGTTCCAGCTGTTGCCGGTGATGTTTGGCATCTCGGTGGTCACGTTCGTCCTTGTTCGTCTCATCCCCGGCGATCCTGCACGGGTGCTGCTTGGTGCGCGCTCGACCCCGACTGCGCTCGCCAAGATCCGCGAGCAATATGGTCTCGATGAGCCCATGATCACCCAGTATTTCTATTTCCTCAAAAATCTGGTTCATGGCGAAATGGGGCGCTCGACGCTCTACAAGATCGACGTTCTGAAGCTGATTGCCACGCGCATCGAACCCACCTTGATGCTGGTGTTCTGCGCGGTTCTGCTATCGTTGCTCATTGCGGTTCCGCTGGCCGCTCTCTCGGCGCGTAAACAGGGCAAGTGGCCCGATCATGCCGCCCGCATCATGGTGACCGCCGGGCTCGGTTTCCCGCAGTTCTGGCTCGGGGTGATGCTGATCATCTTCTTTGCGGTCAATCTCGATTGGCTGCCGGTTTCCGGATATGGCAAGACCTTCTCCGAGAAGGCGCTCCATCTCGTCCTGCCGTCGCTGACCGTGGCGCTGTCGCTGTCTGCGGTGATCACCCGAAGCCTGCGCTCTGCCATGATCGCAGGGCTGAGTTCGGACATAGCGACCGCCGCCCGTGCGCGAGGCATTTCGGAAAATCAGGTGTTCTGGCGACATGTGGTGCCCAACGCGCTGGTGCCCACCATCAATCTCCTCGCCGTCAACATCGGCTGGCTGATCGGCGGGACCGTAGTGGTGGAGAGCGTCTTTGCGCTGCCGGGCATGGGACAGCTGCTGATCCGCGGCATCTTCACCCGCGACTATATGGTGGTTCAGGGCGTTGCCATGGTGTTTGCTGTCGCGACCCTCTTGATCAATTTCCTCGCCGACATATTGACCGTAGCCCTTGACCCAAGAGTGAAATTCTGATGGCGCAAACCAGTACCCTCATTCCCCGTCCGAACTGGCGCGCCATGTTGAGCAGCAATGCGACCCTGACCCTTGGTCTTGGCATTCTTGCCTTCTTCATCCTCGCCGCCCTGTTGGCACCGGTTGTGGCGCCATTCGACCCGATCACCCATGATGCGGCAGCCCGCCTGCAGCCCCCTTCCCTGCTGCATCCGTTCGGCACGGACAATTTCGGTCGCGATGTTCTCTCGCGCGTCATCTGGGGCGCACGGGTCGATCTTCAGATTGCCCTGTTCGGTGTGATGTTCCCGATGATCATCGGCACCTTTCTTGGCACGGTTGCGGGTTTTCTTGGCGGCATCGCCGATACGATCCTGATGCGCATCATCGACATCGTGCTGGCCTTCCCGTTCCTCGTCCTGATGCTCTCGATCATCACCATTCTGGGGCCGGGTCTTGCAAGCTTCTACATCGCCATGGCGCTCGTCGGCTGGGTCAGCTACGCGCGTCTGGTGCGGGCGCAGATCCTTGTTCTGAAGACGGCGGACTTTGCCGTCGCGGCGCAGAGTCTGGGCTATTCGAGGCTCCGGATCATGTTCCGCCATCTGCTTCCCAACGCGCTGACCGGCTCGATTGTCTTTGCCATGTCCGACGTCATTCTGGTCCTCTTGAATGGTGCCGCCATCAGCTATCTGGGGCTCGGGGTTCAACCGCCCACTGCGGAATGGGGCATCATGGTTGCCGAAGGTCAGGGCTTCATCACTCAGGCCTGGTGGATCACCTTCTTCCCCGGCTTCTCCATTGTCTGTCTGGCACTCGGCTTCTCGCTTCTGGGCGATGCACTCGGTGAGATTTGGGAGGCAGAAGTATGAGCCTTCTCTCCGTCAACAATCTCCATGTTGTCTATCAGGACAAGACCGAGAGCCGTTCCCTGCTCGAAGAAGTAACGTTCGAACTCGGAGAAGCCGAAATCCTCGGACTTGTGGGCGAGAGCGGATCGGGCAAAAGCCTTCTTTGCCGGGCCATCATCGGCCTGCTGCCCTCAACCCGACTGTCAGTCACAGAAGGGGAGATCAGCCTTGAGGGACAGTCCCTGCTCGATCTTGGCGAAAAGGCCATGATGGATGTCCGGGGTCGGCGCATCGGCATGATCTTCCAGAACCCGACGAGCCATCTTGACCCGGTCATGCGCATTGGCGACCAGATCTGTGAAGGGCTTTTCCGTCACGGGTCCTACAGCAAGGAAACCGCAAAGGCTCAGGCCATCGAATTGCTGACGCAGGTCGGCTTTCCCGATCCGGCGCGCGCCTTCAGAAGCTTTGCCCACGAATTCTCCGGCGGCATGCGCCAGCGGGCCATGATTGCCATTGCCCTTTCCTGCGAGCCGGAAATTCTCATTGCCGACGAGCCGACCACTGCTCTCGATGTAACCGTTCAGGCGCAAATCCTTGAGCTGCTGGTGGAGTTGCGCGACAAGCGCGGCCTGTCCATCATTCTCATCACCCATGACCTTGGAGTGGTGGCGCAAACCTGTGACCGGATCGCCGTGATGCGAGAAGGCCGGATCGTGGAGATGGAGGAAAAGCGCAAGCTTCTTTCGTCGCCACAACACAGCTACACCAAGACGCTGATTGCCTCCCACCCGTCCTTTGATGCCCACATCGCCGGAGAAGGTCTTGATGAAGAAGGCGCCAAGGGTGCGCACATCAAGCCGATCTTCGAGATTGACGATCTGGTGGTCGAGTTCAACGCCAGCAAGGGCTGGTTCAGCTCGAAACATGCCTTCAGGGCGCTGGCCGGTGTGAGTTGCCAGATTTTCCCGGGCGATACGGTCGGCATCGTGGGCGAAAGCGGATCGGGCAAGAGCACCATGGCCCGCGCCATGCTCGGGCTGACGCCCGTCACGTCGGGCCACATTGCCTATGACGGATCGGCCCTGACGTTGAAACGCGATCAGACCCTCAAACGGCTGCGCCGCGAAGTGGCCATGGTCTTTCAGGATCCGTTCAATGCGCTAAATCCCCGCATGACAGTGGAGACGGCCTTGCGTGAAGTTCTCGAAACGCAAGGCGAGACCGACAAGAGCCGCATCAGTGACCGCATCGACGAATTGCTCGAACTGGTGGGTCTGGACCCAACCTTCCGCACCAGACGGCCCAAGAGCCTGTCTGGTGGCCAGTGTCAGCGCGTTGGCATTGCCCGTGCCCTCGCGGTCAATCCCAAGGCCGTCATCGCGGATGAATGCGTTGCCGCGCTCGATGTGACCATTCAGGCCCAGATCATCTCGCTGTTCAAGGAGCTGCGGGAGAAAATGGGACTGACCATTATCTTCATTGCCCACGACCTCGCCATTGTGCGCGAACTCTGTGAGAGCGTGATCGTCATGCACCACGGACAGATTGTCGAGGCGGGCAAAACCAAAGACGTCTTCGACAATCCCGAACAGGATTATACCGCCAACCTGCTCGCCGCGATCCCCAATATCGATCCCGACAAGCCGATTGGAAACAACAAGGCCGCCCTCGCAACATAGGGCAAATGAATAAGAAAAATCACACAACAGAAGGAACACAAATCCAATGCTCAGAAAATTCTCCCGTGTGGGACTTCTTGCAATGACCCTTGTAATGGGGGCGATGACTGTGGCGGAAGCCGCAGGTGTGCTTTCCATTGGTCGTCGCGAGGATTCCAGCACCTTCGATCCCATCAACACCGCTCAGAACATCGATTTCTGGGTTTTCATGAACGTCTATGACGTGCTGGTCCGCGTCGACAAATCCGGTGCCAAGCTGGTGCCCGGTCTTGCAGAAAGCTGGGACATCTCCTCCGATGGCCTGACCTACACCTTCCATCTGCGTGATGCCAAATTCTCCGACGGCTCTGCCATCACCTCCGAGGATGCAAAATTCTCTCTCGAACGCGTTCGGGACAGTGAGCTTTCGCTGTGGTCCGACAGCTACAAGATCATCAGCGACATGCAGACGCCGGATGCCAAAACTCTGGTCATCACCCTGTCCGAGCAGTCCGCTCCGTTCCTCTCCACCCTCGCCATGCCTGCGACTTCTGTGATCTCGAAGGCCGGTTTCGAAGAAATGGGTCAGGAAGCCTATGCTCAGAACCCTGTCGCGTCCGGAGCCTTTGTCGTCAAGGACTGGCTGCGTGGTGATCGTGTCATCCTCGCCAAGAACCCGGAATTCTGGCAGGCTGGCAACGTGAGCCTCGATGGCGTCGAATGGATTTCCATGCCGGACGATAACACCCGCATGCTCAGCGTGCAGTCCGGTGAGCTCGATGCCGCCATCTATGTTCCCTTCTCTCGCGTGGAAGAACTCAAGGCTGATGAGAATCTGACCCTTCACATCGAGCCGTCGACCCGTGAAGATCACCTGCTGATGAACCACGACCATGAGCCACTGAACAATGTTCATGTCCGTGCAGCCATCGACTATGCCATTGACAAGAAAGCCATCGTTGATGCCGTCACCTTCGGTCAGGGCACCGTCGCCAACAGCTTCATTCCGGCCGGCGCGCTCTATCACAGCGATGACAATGGTGCCCGTGATTTCGATCTCGAAAAGGCAAAGGCCGAACTGGCTGAAGCCGGTGTTGATGGCATCTCCCTTGACTATCTGGTCAATGCCGGCAACGAAGTTGACGAGCAGGTCGCCGTTCTGATCCAGCAGCAGCTGGGCGAAATCGGCATCACCGTCAATCTGACCAAAATGGACCCCAGCCAGACCTGGGACATGCTGGTGGATGGCGACTATGATCTGTCGATGATGTATTGGACGAACGACATTCTGGACCCCGACCAGAAAACCACCTTCGTTGTAGGCCATGATGTCAACATGAACTACATGACCCGCTACAACAACGAAACGGTCAAACAGCTGGTCGCCGATGCGCGTCTTGAGCTGGATCCGGCCAATCGCGAAGCCATGTATTTCGAAATCCAGAAACTGGCCAAGGCCGATGCGCACTGGGTCGACCTGTTCTACAGCCCGTTCATCAACGTGAGCCGCAAGGGCGTCGAGAATTTCGACCAGAACCCTCTGGGCCGCTTCTTCCTTGAAGACACAGTAAAAACCGCAGAATAATCTGTAGCAGAAGGCATTCCCGTCAATTGATGGGGATGCCACTGGCCTACAAGCCCCAGCAAGATTGGGCCAACCAGCATCAGGCCACAGCCAATAGAAAACCCGCAGCATTTGCATGCTGCGGGTTTTTTGATGCCTGCTGATCGAGGGGCGCTTTAGAGGCGGCGATAGCAGATCTTGCGGGCCAACCAGCAGCCGAGCACAAGCCCCTCGATTTTACCATCAAAGCCGCGCTTCGCCGTGATCGTCCAGTCCCCCGGCGCAGGCGCATCCATGGAGCGACGGGTGACGAAGATCCAGGCATCAGGGCCAACCGGGTGGACCCGCTCCATGATGCCTGCGCCCAGAACGCCTTCGCAAACCGCATAGAGCCCGCCTCCTTCTGCGACAATTGTGAAGGTGGCATCGAGTTCATCCGAGTAGTAGCGACCAGCGAACTCTTCTGAAGGGGTGATCGGCGATTTTGGCAGGGGCACCAGTCTGGAGACCAGATTTTCGTCTTTCCTCGCCATGACCATTGTATCCCCGTCCCGGCTCAAGGTGACATTCGCGCCCGTCAGGGTGCCATCATCAGCCGCATGAAGGGGATCGCCACCGGTCGCAAAGTGAAGATGTCCGTCTGTCTTGCCGGTCTCGATAGCCGATAGAAGATTGGTCTCAGGGCAAAGCCACTGTCCTTCCCAACCATCTGGCATTGCTATTGGTGCGGGGGCTACATGGCCGATGGCTGCGTGGAACAGGGCTTCAGCAGCTCCATAGGCGCTGCCCTCATGGTTGAGAAGGACCACCACAGACAGACGTTCGGACGCACAATGCATGCGGAAGGCCCGAAAACCGCGTAGAGCACCGGCATGGCCGGTCACCTTGCGGCCTGCCACCTCTATATGCGCCAGACCATAGCCATAACGTGCGGGCGTGCCGTCCTTGAAGGTCGGCTCGGCGGAAATGCGATTGTAGAGGCCGTCGGGATTGTTGCGCTCGGCGTCGATCCAGCTTTCATAGGCAAGCATGTCTTCGAGGGACGCGGAAATGCCTGCATCGCCGAACCAGTAGATGCCATTGTCTGCGGGCATGTAGCCGCTCTGCTCGCTGCCCTCATAGCCGATGACACCGTCTGCGGGCACACGACTGTCGGGGAGGAGTGCGGCGGTTTTCATGCCAGCAGGCCCCCAGATGGTTTCACTCAGGAGCCCCTGCAGTGACCGGCCTATTTCCCTTTCGATCAGTTCCCCCACAAGGCGGAAATTGGCGTTGCAATAGGAATAGCTGGTACCGGGGTCGAAATGGGTTGTCTTCATCCTGTCGAACATCAGGAAAGCATCATCCCGCGCGAAGGTCTGCTCGGCCTTTGCCCCCTGCAGGATCGTCAGGGCCCAATAGTCACGCAAGCCCGACTGGTTGTGGCAAAGCTGTTCGACGGTCGGCAGATCGCCCTCAAAATGGGGCAGTAGCTCCGGCAGGCGTGCATTGAGCGGCGCGAAGTCGTCGAAGTGATGCAGCAGCACCGCGCAGGTGAATTGCTTGGAAATGGAGCAGATCGGCAACCGGGTTCCGACCGTCATTTTTCGGCGAGATGCAAGATCCGAGTAGCCCCAGGCGCGTGCCGCGATGACCTCGCCATCCTTCACGACCCCGGCCACACCGCCGGGACCGCGAAACCGGTTGGGAAGGTCGTCGAGAATTTGGTTCAATCCAAGAGTTGCAATCATCTTCAATCCCGCTCATTTTGAGAAGTTATGACTGCTAAATTAGCAACAATGCCAAGGTCTTTTTAGATGTGATTTCTTATAGGTTTTGTACCATCCGGGCGCTTCGAGAAGGAGCTTGAGGACCGCTCTGCGGCATGCCGGCAACAGCATGAGTCGTTGCACAAAGTATGCAAACACATTTTTGGACAGCAAAGTTTAATTCCCCCCCCAAATAATCAATCGCAACAATTCCCCTACACATTCCCAAGACTGCGATGCCGCAAGTTTATCTAATTATTATATTTTTTACTTGTAAGTGATAGATAGCTTTGTAACAGGGCAACTATAGGACTGAGGCTCCCTCTACGTCAGCTTGCAGTTCAGACGAAGTGGCGTTTCGGAGTCTTCACACGTGCGGAAAAGAATCAAGATGGTGCGCCAGATAGGCGACAGGATCGTACGCCTCTCTGATTGGCTTGCGCAAAAAGACTATTTTGTTGCGATTCGCCGCGGCTTCATCCTTCCCTTTCCGCTCATCATGATTGGTGCGCTTGCTCTTTTAATCCGGCACCTGCCCTTTGACCTTCTTGGGCGGACCGTCCCCGTGGAATGGCTGCCGTTCGTTTTCCAGACCTGCGACCTGATCGTATCAGGAACCTTCGGCATCGCAGGATTGGTCGTGCTAAGTGGCTTCGCGGCGGTTCTCACTCACCTGAGCAACAAGAAGCCCAACCGGACTCTGGCCAATCCGATCATCACAGCGACAGTGGTCTTGTGTTGCTATTTTTTGCTTGTGGCGCCCAGCCTTGGGGGAGATCTCACCGCCGCCATGAGCATCAGTCGGGGGATGCTCGCAGCCACGCTGACTGCTTCCGTGGCAGGTATAATCTATCTCAAGCTGCTCAACATGCGTTGGTTCCGCTTGCCTGTCTCGGGACTCAATCAAGACCCGTTGGTGGGCGACGTCTTTCTGTCCCTGCCTGCCGCAGCAGTCACCATCGTCATCTTTGCAAGCTTCAAGACTGCACTCGTTTTTGGCGGCAACAGCGATATCATCCATAGCCTCAACACCCTGATCGTTGCGCCATTTGAGGGAGCTGAACTTGGCCTTCCCCTCGCCATAGCCTTTGAAATGTCTGCACAAATCTTTTGGTTTTTTGGTCTTCACGGTCCCAATGTGCTCACCGGGGTTTCTGAACATATCTTCATACCCGCAACAATCGCAAACCACGCAATGGTCATTGATGGTTTGCAACCCCAACATATCATTACGTCACAGTTCTTTGATTTCTTTGCGCGCATTGGGGGGTCTGGCGGTACACTGAGCCTTATTCTGGCGATGATGTTCATTTCGAAGTCTCCCTCCAACAGGCGCTTTGCCCTGATTGCTCTGCTGCCGGCCATATGCAACATCAATGAACCGCTGCTTTTCGGAATCCCGCTCATTCTCAACCCGATCTTCGTGATCCCCTTCATCCTTGTTCCCGTCGCCCAAATCATCATCGGTTATCTGGCAATCACCCTCGATTTGATGCCTATGCTCTCCTTTCCGACAGCTTGGTCGACACCGGTGTTGGTCAGCGGCTACACAGTCACCGGATCGGAAGCTGGCTCGATAGTGCAACTCGTCTGTCTGGTCGCTGGTGCGTTCATCTACTATCCGTTCGTGCGCCTGTCGGAACAACTTTCGACCCGTCGCAACAGGCAAGTGCTCAACAATTTGCTGCAGTCTTCGATACACAACCCCATGAAGGGCCATCCCATGCGGTTGATCGGGCAATTCGATGAAGAAGGCCGAATGGCCCATTCTCTGGCAGACCTGTTGCAACGTTGTCTGAAGACCAAGACAGGACTATTTCTGGAGTATCAGCCGCAGGTCGACATCCAGAAGAAGCGTGTCGTCGGCGTCGAGGGTCTCCTGCGCTGGAACCATCCGCACTTCGGGCGCATCGCTCCACCGATTACCGTGGCGCTGGCTGAAGATCTGGGGATCGTCGACCAGCTTGGCTATCGTGTCCTCGAAATCGCCTGCAAACAGCGGGTGGAATGGTCTGAGCATCTGCCAGCCGACCTGCTGGTCTCTGTTAACGTCGCGCCGCGCCAACTGGCCGAGCGGGATTTCGATGTACGCGTTCTGGAGATTCTGGAAGAGACCGGGCTGTCTCCAAAGCTGCTGGAGCTGGAAATCACCGAATCCACCGCATTGCTGCCTGAAATGCACTCGATCGATAGCCTGATCCGCCTGCGTAATGCTGGCGTGAAAATCGCCCTTGATGATTTCGGCATGGGCTTCACGTCTTTGCATTATCTGCGCCTGCTGCCACTGGATGTGGTTAAGATCGACCGCTCCCTGACCATCGCCAACAGTGTCAACGAACAGATCGTGAAAAGCATTCAGGACCTGACCGCCTCGCTCAACATCAAGACAATCGTCGAAGGAGTGGAAAAGGACGAACAGGTCCAAACCTTTGCCGCCCATGGCTGCACGGTCTTTCAGGGCTATCTGTTCAGCCATCCACTGGCAGCGAGCGAAATCGTGCCCTTTGTCAATGGTATCGGCTTCTCCGCATCCGAAGCGGAGACGGCGCAGGATCTGCCGCCACTGGATCTGGTTGCCGAGCGTGATCGCGTCTCGGCTTGACACATCGCATTTGAAGCACACGGCACGCACGTTCGGCGAGATCCGTCCGCAGCATGAACACGGGCCCGGCAACTTTAACACACGTCCATTGCCTGTCCCGTATCCCTCTGCTGTGACGGATATTCGGCACGCCCCCAGCGCGCGACCTCTTCCCGTTTCCGCCTGCAATTTGCTCTCTTGCAGCCACTGACGATCTCGTCACTATTTTTCTTGCATACATCTTGTACGCAAAATTCTGCCGTGATATACAATGTGTATGCAAAACGACAACAGCACTCCATCAGCCACCAAACTTTATCGCAAGGGCTCTGCCGCTCTTGAGATCTGTGCAGAGCTGAGAACACGCATTTTGACGCTGGACTTGCGTCCGGGAACGCCTTTGGATGAAACGCAACTGTCTGCGGAATTCGAGGTTTCCCGATCGCCCATCCGAGATGCCCTCAATCGCCTGAGCGCAGAACGCCTCGTCGTTGCCCTGCCGAACAAGGGGGCCGTTGTCGCGCCGATCGACCTGATGGGATTTCCCCATTTCATGGAAGCCATGGATCTGCAGCAGCGCTATGCCACACGGCTCGCGGCACGCAATCGGACCAGCGCCGATCTGGAGCGTCTGAAGCGATTGGCGGATGAATATAATCAGGCCGTCCGCACCTTCAATCCGCTGAATGTGTTGCAGAGCAACTATGATTTTCACCTTGCGATCGCAGAAGCTGGGCGCAATCCCTATGTCACGCGCCAATATCAGGAGCTGCTCTCGGAAGCCCGGCGCTATCTTCACATCCACATCGAACATCTGATTGCGGTTGAAGGCAAAGCGCTCCTCAAGGATCAGCACTATGACTTCGTTGATGCGATCAAGGCCCGCGATGTCGAAGAGGCGGATCGGGTCGCGCATGGCCACACGAAACAATTTGAATCCCGCTTCCTCAAAGCCTTGCAGCACCAGCCCGACGTGAGTTTCAAGATCGAATATTCCGCTGAAGGAGCGATGGACGATGTCGGTCATTAAGTCCATTTCGACCTACAGCCACATCAACGATCTGCAAGGCAGGGTCTGGAACCCGGCGATCCGTTGGACACAGAAGCACGCCATTTTCATCGAGGTTGAAAGTGACGACGGGTTCATTGGTCTCGGCGAGGCATGGTGTTTTGACACTGCGCCAGATTGTCTGCTCGCCTATATCGCAACAGAGGTCGTCCCGGCCTTTCTTGGTAGAGACATCGCAGACCTTGAGACCATTTCGGACGCACTGCTGCGGCGGGCGACCCTGACGTCAAGGCATGGCATCCTGAGCTCGGCTCTGTCGGCCTTTGATATCGCCTGCCATGACATTCGCGCCAAGGCCGCGGACAAGCCACTCCACCAGCATCTGTCGACTGACGGCTCGGGCACCGTCCAGCTCTATGCCAGCGGCGGTCTCTACGGACAAGACAAGGACGTCAACGCGCTCGTCCACGAAATGACCGGCTTTGCCCAGAAGGGGTATCAGACGGTCAAGATGAAGATCGGCGCGCTGGACCTCAGGGAAGATCTGGTGCGGGTGAAGGCCGTGCTCGATGCCTTACCCGACGATCATCGTGTCATCATTGATGCGGTCTACAGCTACACGCCACAGGTGGCGCTCGAGATGTTCGAAGCACTCCCGCATGAACGCATCGAGGCCTTTCAGGCGCCAGTCAGAGCCGACGATATCACGGGGATGGCGTGGCTGGTCAAACAGGGCGTGCCCGTGATGGCCGTCGAAGCTGAATATCGGCCCGAATTGCACAAGGCAATGATCGATGAAGATGCGGTTCGTTTCCTTCAGACAGCGCCCATTGCCTGCGGTGGTGCAAGCCGTGTTTCAACCCTGAGCAAATCGCTTCAGGGCACTCCGATCCGCCTGTCGCTGGAAGTGTCGTCAACGGCCGTTGCCTTGATGGCCGCCTGCCAGATGGCTGCGGCAGATCCAAGCATCGCCCATGTGGAATATCACACAATTCATGATGTTTTCTATGACAGGCTCTCCCTATCGCCTGTCGGGAAAGGAGGCAGCCACAAGCTGTCTGACAAACCGGGCCTTGGCATATCCTTGCCACATAATGAGGTCCGACACGTTGCCAACTATAAGCCATAAAGAGAAGAACCAGATCCCGAAAAGGGACAGTCACCTTATCTCAGTGGAGAATTAAAAACATGAAGAGATTTCTGAAAAACCTGACGATCGGAATGAGCCTGATCGCTGCTGGCGTTTCATCAGCAGCAGCTCAATCCGGAGATACTCTGACTGCCATCAAAGAGCGTGGCAGCCTGCTTTGCACCGGCCACAACGGCAGCTATCTCGGCTTTGCCGAAGTGGACGACAAGGGCGGCTGGCAGGGGTTTGACATCGAATTCTGCAGAGCCCTCGCGACCGCTATTCTCGGTAGCCCGGACAAGGTGCAGATCGTCCCCATCAGCTGGGCCCAGCGCTTCCCGTCCATCCAGTCCGGCGACATCGACGTGATCATCAAGGTGACCGGCTGGACCCAGACCCGCGACACGGAACTGGGCCTGCAGTTCTCGCAGCCCTATTTCCTTGGCCCGTTCAACGTGTTGGCGCAGACCGAGCTTGGTGCAAATTCTATCGGCGATCTGGCAGGTGGCACCTTCTGTGTGCCTGCGGGCACCACGATCGAGCGCGTTCTGGCCGACTATATGGAATCCAAGGGCATCGAATATGAGCCCCTGACCTTTGAAAGTGTCGAAGAGCTTCGCTCCGCACTTTACGCCGGGCGCTGTGATGCCACTGCCGGCTTTGGTCCGTTCCTTGCCGCCACACGCGTCAATGCCCCCGACCCCGAAACCCTGTCCATCATCGGCGAGACCTTCAAGCTCGAGCCCGAAGGCATCGTGGTCCGCGAAGGAGATGATGCACTGCTCGACGTCGTCAACTGGATGATTTCCTCCCTTCTGTTGGCCGAGGAAGCTGGCATCACGCAGGCCAACGTCGACGAGATCCGCGCCAATCCGCCCTCGCCGACCATCGAGCGCCTGCTTGGTGTCACTCCCGGTGTTGGCGAACGCCTCGAGCTGAGCGACGACTGGGTCTACAACATGATCAAGGCTGTCGGGAACTATGGCGAGATCTATGACCGCACCGTCGGAGATGGCTCGCGCTACAAGCTGCCGCGTGGCCTGAACAAGCTCTGGACCGACGGCGGCCTGCTGTATCCGCTGGTTCTTGACTGATGCATAAGGGACGCGCGCTCATCCGCGCGTCCCTCACTTCACACTCCCAATCGAGATATTCCCCATGGCCAGCTTGTTGAA
Organism: uncultured Cohaesibacter sp.; assembly: GCF_963662805.1. Taxonomy (NCBI): domain Bacteria; kingdom Pseudomonadati; phylum Pseudomonadota; class Alphaproteobacteria; order Hyphomicrobiales; family Cohaesibacteraceae; genus Cohaesibacter; species uncultured Cohaesibacter sp. Next base: position 99,810 of record NZ_OY759857.1, on the reverse strand, counting down.
ATCTCGCAAGTTTCAGAGGCTCTTTGTGCAAAGTGCCTTTGTTGCGATCATTGCCTTTGTGGTCATTTTCATGGCGACGATCGGTCTGAGAAACATTGAAGCACAGGGCATGGCATCGGGCTTTGGCTTTCTTGATCGCTCGACAGGGTGGGCGATGTCCTTCTCCCTCGTCGAAACCAGCCCCCGATCCACCTATCTGTGGTTCCTCTTTGCGGGTCTCATCAACACCCTCTTCGTTGGCTGCACGATCCTGATTGCCGCCACACTCATTGGCGTCGTTGTTGCTTTCCTGCGTATCTCGGATAATCTTCTGGCGCGTCTGGTTGGGACGAGCTACGTCGAGACATGCCGTAACATTCCAGCAATTCTGCAGGTGGTGTTCTGGTATGCCATTCTCACGCACATGCCCAGCCCCCGCGATGCCTACAGTCTGTGGGATGTTGCCTTCTTCACCAACCGTGGCCTGATGTTGCCTTTGCCGGTTTTCTCGTTGCTTGATCTTGGTTTGATCATCCTGACGCTGGCGGCCCTCGCCACCATTCTGATTTTCAAGCGCCAGCACCCACGACTGCGTGACTATATCAAATTGAGCGGCATCGCCTTCATCGTGCTGGTACTGGTTCTCTGGCTGACGGGACGAACTGCGGATGCACCGCTCATTTCAGTGCCAGAACTTGCCGGATTGCGTTTCAAGGGCGGGTTCAGCGTTAAACCCGAATTCCTCGGCCTCGTCATTGGCCTGTCGGTATTTGGCGGCGCCTATATTGCTGAAATCGTGCGCGGTGGCCTCCTCTCCGTCGACCGCGGTCGACTGGAAGCTGGCGCGGCGCTCGGGCTGAAGCCTTGGCAGGTCAACAGGCTGATCCGTATACCTCTGGCAATCCGGGCCATCATGCCCGCCCTGTCCAACCAGTATATCTGGCTGATGAAGGGAACGACCCTTGGCATCGTGATCGGCTTTTCCGACTTCTTCGGCATCATCTCGACCTCGATTAACCAAAGTGGTCAGACATTGGAGCTGATCCTGCTGCTTATGCTTGGCTTTATCCTGATCAACTATTCTCTGGGCTTCATTCTCAATCGCTTGAATGACCGGCTGAAACTCAAGGGACGGAGCTGAGCCATGGCCAATATTGCTTCAATGAGCCCGCAGCAGCGACTTTCCGATGCCCTCGTCTGGCTGAGACGGGAATTCTTTTCATCCTGGATCAATGCAGCCTTCACGCTGCTGTTTGCCGCATTCATCTATTGGGCGATCCGTTCCATTCTCGACTGGATGGTGCTCGACGCTGTCTGGCGGCTCGCTGATCGTGATCTGTGCGGACATGAAGCCGGTGCCTGCTGGGCAGTGATCGAAGACCGCTGGCGGCTGATCTTCTTTGGCCTTTATCCCTATGAAGAACAATGGCGTTCCAGCATTGCCTGTCTGGCTGTGATTGTCACCATCGTCTGCACTTGCCTGCCGGTCTTCTGGACCCTTGTCCGCCTGGCGCTGCTCTGGATTGCAGGCTTTGGGGTGTTCTTTGCCTTTATGCATGGTGGCTTTGCCGGTCTGTCCGTGGTGACGACCGAACAATGGGGCGGCTTGTCCCTTACATTGTTCATCTTTGCCAGTGTCTTTCTGGTGGGTATGCCGCTTGCCGTGCTGTTTGCCCTTGCGCGCCGCTCGAGCATGCCGGTCATTGCCAAAGGCATGGGGCTCTTCATCGATCTGGTGCGGTCCCTGCCGCTACTGGCGATCCTGTTTTCTGCCGCCGTGGTCATTCCCATTCTGGTGCCCGACTGGCTGCAGGGAACCAAGCTCGCCCGGGTCATTCTCGCCTATGCCGTCTTCTTTGCGGCCTATCAGTCGGAAATCATCCGCTCGGGATTTCAGGCGATCCCCCAAGGTCAGGAAGAAGCAGCCACCGCCATGGGCATGCCCTACATGTCTGTGATCTTTGATATCCTCCTGCCACAAGCCTTCCGCAAGACCCTGCCCTCAAGCATCAATCAGGCCGTTATCACCTTCAAGGAAACCTCGATTGTGACAATCATCGGCTTCTTCGAGCTGATGGCGTCGGGCAAAGCGGTCATTGGTACGGACGAATGGGGCGCGCAATTCGTCGAAATCTATGTCTTTCTGGCATTTGTCTATTTCATTTTCGTCTTTGGCCTGTCCCGCTACGGTGCCTGGCTCGAGACCCGCATGAGGGTGGGACATGGCTAAAGCTGCAATCACAATCGAGGGACTGAACAAGTTCTACGATGGCTATCATGCCCTCAAAGACATCGATCTGCGCATTGAGGAGGGAAAGACTGTGGTGATCTGCGGGCCCTCCGGCTCGGGCAAGTCAACGCTCATTCGCTGCATGAATGGCCTTGAGGAGCTCACATCCGGTACCCTCAAGGTTCTCGACTTCGAGATTGGCGACGATTCCACGCAACTGCTGGCAGTGCGCAAGCGGGTTGGCATGGTATTTCAGAGCTTCAACCTGTTCCCCCACATGAGCGTGCTCGAAAACTGCATCCTGCCGCAGATCCGCAGCCTTGGAACGAAGCGGGACAAGGCAACTGACGAAGCCTTTCAGCAACTGCAGCGCATGCATGTGGAAGAGCACGCCGAGAAATACCCGGATCAGCTGTCCGGCGGCCAACAGCAGCGCGTGGCGCTGGCGCGGGCGCTTTGCCTCAAGCCCGAGGTGATGCTGTTTGACGAGCCGACATCGGCGCTCGATCCGGAGATGATTGCAGAGGTGCTCGACACGATGCAGGCTCTGGCGCGGGACGACATGACTATTGTCTGCGTCACGCACGAAATGGGGTTTGCCCGAGCTGTCGCCGATGAAGTGATCTTCATGGCCGATGGATCGATCATCGAAAGTGGCCCGCCCGACCAGATGTTCAGCAACCCGAAGCATCAGATAACCCGCGATTTCTTTAGTGCCGTGGAAAGGTAAGACGAATGAACTTGGACAATCACACCACCCACGACGCCGAAGAAGATGAGCGCAACAAGGACATCCTGATCTATGTGAACGGGGATCTGGTGCATCGCGACGAGGCAAAGGTGTCGGTCTATGATTCCGGCTTTCTGCTCGGTGATGGCATGTGGGAAGGCATGCGCCTTTATAACGGCAAATGGGCTTTCTTCGATGACCATATGGACCGGCTGTTTGACAGCTGCAAATCGGTGAGTCTCGACATCGGCATGACCCGCGAAGAGGTTGCGGCGGCTCTCAAAAAGACCGCCGATGCCAATGGCATGACCAATGATGTCCATTGCCGCCTGATGATCACGCGCGGCCGCAAGGCAAAGCCGTTTCAGCACCCTTCCCTCTCCCGTTGGGGCCCGACGGTCGTCATCATCATGGAGCATTCCAAGCCGGTTGATCGATTGCTCAATACCGGCATTCGTCTCGCAACCGTGCCACAGGTGCGCGGGCTACCCATGAGCCAGGATGCCAAATACAACAGCCACTCGAAGCTGAATTGCGTGCTCGGCTGCCTGCAGGCCGAACAGGCCGGAGCGGACGAAGCGCTCATGCTTGATCCCCATGGCTTTGTGAATACCACCAACGCCTGCAACTTTTTCATCGTCCGCAAGGGAGAAGTTTGGACATCGACCGGCGATTATTGCATGAATGGCGTGACGCGTCAGAAGGTGATCGATGTCTGCAAGGCAAACGACATTCCCGTCTATGAGAAGAATTACTCGCTCTATGAGGCGGTCAGTGCCGATGAGGCTTTTCTGACGGGTACGTTCGGAGCCCAGACCCCGGTGGCCGAGATTGACGGCAAACCCATTGGCGACAAGGGAGCCGGTCCGGTCACGCGCAGGATCCGGGATCTCTACAAGCAACTCGTCATGGACAATGTGAAGTGACGTTCGGGTTTGTGGCAAGGTTGCTCGAGATTGAGCGAGATTGAGCAAGAAATCCCGGGCGGTGCGTCCTGCCGCTTGGTGATAGAATAAAAGAAAGAATGTTTGAGAATGACTGAAACTGTGCAACTCGCCCTCGATGAGATCAAGCCATTGTGCGAGAAGGTTTTGCGCCACAATGGCTATGGCGAGGCCCACGTCAGCGCGATTGCGCACATGCTCTATACATGCCAGTTGGATGATTGCCAGTCACACGGTCTGTTCCGTTTGCTCATGTGTATCGACACCATGCGCAACGGCAAGATCGATGGCAATGCAGAGCCGGTCATCGCTCCCTCGTCCAACGCCATTGTCAAGGCCGACGCCTGCAATGCCATGTCGCTTCTCGCCGTCGAGAAAGCGCTGCCCGAGCTGATCAACAAGGCAAGACAGCATGGCATCGCGGCGCTGGCAATCAACAATTGCTATCATTTCTCGGCGCTGTGGCCGGAAGTGGAACGGCTGGCCTCAGAGGGTCTTGCCGCCATGGCCATGGTGCCCAGCCATTCCTGGGTTGCGCCGGCTGGCGGAAAGCGAGGAAGCCTCGGGACCAATCCGATCGCCTTCAGTTGGCCAAGACCGGGGCAGAATCCCTTCACTTTTGATTTTGCCACAAGCGCGTTTGCCCGCGGCGAAATCGAGCTCTACCGACGCGCAGGCAAACCACTGCCTGACGGCGTGGCAGTCGACCGGGACGGTAAACCGACAACAGATCCGCAAGCCGCCATGGACGGAGCAATGCTGACGTTTGGCGGCTATAAGGGTTCGGCGCTTTCGATCATGGTCGAACTGCTCGCCGGCCCGCTGATCGACGATCTGACCAGCTTGGAAAGCATGGAACATGCCGCTGGCCTCGGTGGTGCGCCCTATCATGGCGAAGTGATCCTTGCGTTCGACCTTGCCCAGTTCAATGGCGCTCGCATGGAGGAGAACGACGCAAGAGCCGAGCGCCTCTTCTCGGATATTATCGATCAGGGCGCCCGCCTGCCCTCGCAGCGCCGCTATGCCGCCAGAGCACGTAATCTCGAGCGGGGTTATGTCGAGGTTTCAAAACAACTGCACGACGACATCCTGAAGTTTCTTGAGTAGTCCGGCTCGAACCATCATGATCCGAATGGATACGGGCCATTCGTTATTTTGATGACGACACTTTCTGCCTTTCCTGACGAAGCTCATATCAGTCGCTGACAAGATCAAGCGCTCCTACAGCTTTGCCGTCATTCGTTGCGATTGCAGCATGTGGTTGCCATAAGCTTCCACATCTCGGGCATTCCGATTTTTTGCGGCACTGACAGGGTATCAATTGCGTGAGACCTGCTGTTGGTTGGGCCGGTTGTTCTCTGCAGGTGATCACCCTCACGCGAGAAAGAGAGAAGGCTGACCGCGCAGCAGAAACAAGACGACGAGAGTGGGAGGAACGATGGGAAAAATCCCGACGTGAAGACGACAGACGTGCTGTAGAAAAATCAATCGTAGACAGCGATATTGATCTTCAAAAAATTATCGAAGGTTGGGCGAGAGTGCAGCAAATTGAGCAGTTCTTTAAGCAACTTGAACAGAAGGCATCGTCGCTACCAGAAGACCAGGGAAACAGGGTCAGAGAGCGTGTGAACGTCGCTCGTGAGGTTCTTGGCACACAGGATCCGCTCGATTATTTCCTTCACTGGAAAACACCCGAGGAAAGGTACATGCCTAAATACTGATCTACAAGCAGGGCAATCAAGGCGTCGGGTCTATCTTTGCGAAAACAGAAGGAGACAGTGAGACTCCTCGGTTGATTCACTTTAGTGATCACCGCAGCGCTCCGGCGGATACAGACCGTTATCATCTCTACTGGGGCAATGATCGGGCAGAATTGCTGAAGGAAGTTACCAACTGGCCAACCTAATATCCAACTTCCCTGGCAGGAGATAAAATCGTCAAGGAAATGCTGGCGTACTAATCAGACGCCGAGAGAGACTGCAGGCTCGCTTCCCGAGCTTGCGGCTCTCGCGCATACCCTTTTCCACACAAAATCGACTACGCACTGGTGTGGCTCTTTTGCACGAAATACTTCTGGTGAGTTTTTGGTGAGTTTTTTGTTTTTCACCCAAAGGGGAAAGACCTAACCTATTGAAAAGGTTGGTCGGAGTGAGAGGATTCGAACCTCCGGCCCCTGCCTCCCGAAGGCAGTGCTCTACCAGGCTGAGCTACACTCCGTTGCCGTTGGAGACGTGCATACTCCGAACGTCATTCAAATGCAACAATGGCTGACGATTTCTCACCAAATATCAAAGCTATCCACTTTTCTGATCGCTCGACGCGCACCACTGAGTGTTTTGCATGACAAATCGCCTATTTGAGCGAGTAATTCGGACGCAGGCATCCGCACAGGATGTCTATGGATGCCTGTCGCCCTGTTCATCGAGCCGCCTGTCTATTTCACGGTGATCCGAAATGCATCCTTGTATATGTTCACTTTTTCAGAGCCGGGCTTGGTCGCCTTGAATTTGATCGCGCGGGCGGCCACACGTCCGTTGCATGTCTTGCTGATCATCGTGCCGGTGCCCCCGTCCGTGAGCACACCGGTTTTCAATTTGGGCATTTTGGTCAGGCTGCCCCAACTTGGCGCCTTGTCCTTGCTGCATTGGTTGCGAACGCCCTTCAGAATGACAGACTGCCCAACCTTCAGGGAGACCGTTTGCCTGTATGGAAAATCCTTTGCCAAGACCGGAACAGCACTCACAAGAAGGACAGACATGACAGGGATTGTCAGAACTCTCAATCCATTGAAAATATGAAACATTTTGCACTCCAAATATATAACTTCCCAGATTGTTAAATCACATCTTGAGCGATGATCAATTTGACCAAACGGTCATGATCCAACTCTTACAATATTCTTTCTTTCGTCCCCATGAAACAGAAAACCCGGCAGGGTTGCGCCTGCCGGGTTTGATTCTGTCACGAACGGGATGACCGGTTATTCTTCGGTGATGCGGTCGTCGAGTTCGGGTTTGTAGTCCGGATGTGCTGCGATGTAGTCGGCAACGACATTCTCGAGGTTCGGGCCGTAGTCATAGGCATTCATACCGTTGGTCGCGAAGACCTTGTAGCCGTCGCCGCCCGAGCGCATGTAGTTGTTGGAAACAACGCCATAGGTGGCTTCAGGATCGAGCGAAGCCCAGGCACCGTCCATCATGACTTCTGCCGAGACGACGCGCTCGCCTGCCGGCTTGCTCTTGGTCCAGGTGTATTTGAGACCAGCGACCTGCGGGAAGCGACCTGCGCCCTCTTCGACCTGTGACAGGCCGTTCTCCAGAGCAGCGATCACATCGGCGCCCTTGAGCTGGAAAGTGGCAACGGTGTTCTGGAACGGCAGGACCGTCAGGACTTCACCCATGGTGACTTCGCCTGCGTCGATGGACGCTCGCAGACCACCACCGTTCTGGATGGCGATGGAAATGCCCTGATCCTTCACTCGGTCTAGCATGGCGTCAGAAACCAGCACGCCCATTTCGCAAAGCTTGGCGCGGCAGGTGTCGCGGCTGCCGTCGATTTCACCGGCGACAGAACCGATGACCTTGACCTTCAGCTCTTCGATAGGAGCGCCCAGTTCCTTGACGCGCGCAAGGAAGGCTTCGTCAGGGGTGACAGATTTATCGAGAATGATCGGATCGCCCTTGGCGGAGATGACTTCGCCAGCGTCGTCCCATGTCACTTCGATGTCACCGACATATTTCGAGTAGGCATAGGCCTGCACGATCGGCACGTCCTTGCCATCGGGGTTCTTGACCATCACCGGATAGGAGCCAGCAGCCTTCTCGTCGGTGTTGGACAGCAGCGTGTGGGAATGGCCCCCGACGATGATGTCGATGCCCGATACCTTGGACGCCAGATCCATGTCTTTGGGCAGACCTTCGTGGGTCACGGCGATGATTTTGTTCACGCCCTGCTCGGTCAGCTCCGAAACGGCCTGTTTGAGATAGTCTTCGGACGAGGAGAAGATGACCTTGTCGCCGGGGGACGAGGTTTCAACCGTGTCTTCGGCAAGGGTGGAAACGAGGCCGATCTTCTCGCCTGCGACTTCCTTGATGATGTAACCCTTGATCTTGCCCTTGAGAGCGGGTTCGCTGGAGACATCGATATTGCCGGAGATGACCGGGAATTCGGCCTTGTCGACAAAGTCGGACAGGGTCTGCGGGCCGTCGTCGAATTCGTGGTTGCCGACGGCCATGACGTCAAAGCCGATGCCGTTCATGAATTCGACAGCCGCAGCGCCTTTGTAGGTGGAGTAGAAGAGCGAGCCCTGAAACTGGTCGCCAGCGTCAATGACCAGAAAATTCTTGCCCGCACCGGTCAGCTCGCCACGGCGCTGATCGATCATGGTCTTGATGCGTGCGATACCGCCAAAGCACTTGCCTTCCGCTTCGGTTTCCGCATCGCAGGTGGAGTCATATTTATTGATGGATTCGATGCGAGAATGCACATCGTTGATATGCAGAATGTTAAGAGAAAAATCCGCATGAGCCGTGCCTGCAAAGCCTGCGGTCAGAGCCAGGGCAGCGACCCCGGTGAGATATTTATTCATGGTGTTTGAAACCTCCAAACTATTGATTTCTCCGTGGCGTCGAGCGTCTTCAACGCGGGAAAGTCTGTCCGTCAGCGAGACGCTGATTGACGTTGTTTCCATTTCGGGAGTGCGCATGAGGGCAGTATCCGGGAAGCCCTGAAGCGCAGGAACGTTAACGAACCCGCACAACCTTTTCATGACACTCTGCTCTTGGGCAGAGGCCATGGACGCAATCCCCAGAAATATGTCGGCATTCTTCGACGGGGGAATATTTTGGCGCGAAAAATCAGGAAGTTGTCCTCAACTCGACCTCTAAACGAGCTCAAAAAGTCAGCACATACCCTTATGTCAAGTTTCACTAATATTTCGCTCATGTTTCGGGCATGGCTTCAAGATAGTACCACCGCCCCTTGCTCTTCTTGAAAAGGCTCTTCTCGCGGTGGGTGTGCAATGTCCCCGCGGCAAGATAGCGGGCCTCGAACAGCACCGTACCACGACGGTCCTTCGCCTCCCCCTCCTCGACCGCGAGGATCTGGAGGCCGACCCAGCGGTTTTCGGATGCCCAGCGAGCGGTGGCAAAGGCATCGAACCCTGCTTGATATTTGGGCCAGAGAGTTTCGCGCAGATAGTCAATTCTTTGCAGGGCAAAGGCCGAATAGCGCGACCGCATCAACGCCTCTGCCCGTTCTGGCAGTGCCTTGCCATCAAGATAGGGACCACAGCAGGCTTCAAGCGCAACACCGCTGCCGCAGGGGCATTTGCCTTGCGCCTCGTGGCCATTTGTCTCGGGACTGTTTGCCATGGTGTTTCCTTTGCTTCGGCGCTTTTTTGTTTTGTCGAATTCGGCTAAATTGACACTCTGATCTTTGCCAATGCAAGCGGTTGGGCGCACTCTACCACAGCCTGTTGCCATCTGGGTCGCCTTGTCGACTGTGACCACCATCCTTCAGCAGGAGCTTTCTCATGAAATATGGAAAACTCGGCCGTACCGGCCTCGATATTTCCCGTCTTTGCCTTGGTTGCATGACCTATGGCACACCGGGGAAAAGCACCCATCCATGGGCTCTTAACGAAGAGCAGAGCCGCCCCTATATTCGCAAGGCGTTGGAGATGGGGATCAATTTCTTCGACACAGCGAACATGTATTCGGGCGGCATGTCCGAGGAGATCACGGGGCGGGCACTCAAGGACTTTGCCAAACGGGACGAGGTGGTCATCGCGACCAAGGTGTTCCACCGGATGCACCCCGGGCCGAATGGTGCCGGTTTGTCACGCAAGGCAATCATGCAGGAAATCGACAATTCCCTGAGACGCCTGCAGACCGATTATGTTGACCTCTATCAGATCCACCGCTTCGACTATTCGACACCGATTGAAGAGACGCTCGAGGCGCTTCATGATGTCGTCAAGGCTGGCAAGGCCCGTTATATCGGCGCGTCGTCCATGTATGCTTGGCAGTTCGCCACCATGCTCGCCACCTCCAAGGCCAACGGCTGGGCTCGGTTCGTCTCGATGCAGAATTTCGTCAACCTCATCTACCGCGAGGAAGAGCGTGAAATGCTGCCCTTGTGCAAGGCCGAGGGGATCGGCGTCATTCCGTGGAGCCCGATGGCGCGTGGGCGATTGACGCGGCGTTGGGATGCGGAAAGCACGCTGCGGGCAGAAACCGATCCGCTGCGCCACAGTCTGTTTGCCGAGACCGAGAAGGCAGACCGCAATGTCGTTGACGCGGTGGCCGATGTAGCAGAGGCCAGAGGGGTACCTATGGCACAGATCGCCCTTGCGTGGGTGCTCAACAAGTCTGTCATTTCTGCCCCGATCGTCGGCGCCACCAAGCTGCACCATCTTGACGATGCGGCAGCGGCGCTTGATATAGAGCTGACGACAGAAGAAATCGAGAAGCTCGAAGCGCCTTATGTGCCCCATCAGGTGGTGGGCTTCTCGTAAAAGCCTTGAAAGACACACAATGCGGCAGATCTGCTTTATCGGTGCTTCCACGACGGAAGGAATGGGAGACGAGGACGGTCTTGGCTGGCCCGGGCGTCTCTGGCGCGCCCATCAGGGCACTCTCGATGCCTTTGTTGCCTACAATCTCGGGATTCGGGGTCAGACCCTTAATCAGATCCGCAAACGGGCGCGGGCCGAGTGCGAGGCCCGTCTTTTGCAGTCGATGGGGCCACTGATTGTGCTCGGGACTGGAGCCAATGATCTCTCGCGCTTTGCCGATGGTGACTATCAGGGACGAATGCGGACGCCGCATGCTGCCCTCGAGCGCAACTTCCGGGCGTTGGTTGAAGAGCTGTCCGACCTCGCCCAGCTTCTGGTGATCGGACCGGCTCCCATCAACGAGGCAAAGATGCCGTTCCGGCTCGCCAACCAGATGCAGTTCGACTTCCGCAATGAGGATATCGAGACGGGCAGCCTGCTCTATCGGGACATCTGCGATGAGCTATCGATCCCCTTCTTCGATCTCTATTCGGCACTGGTCGTCGATCCCGTCTATGGTGCGGCGCTTGCCAGCGGGGACGGGCTTCATCCCAATGGGGCGGGCTATCAGGTCTGTGCTAATGCTATTGGCAATTGGCCGTTATGGAAGAAGGCGATCCACGAAGGCTGGGCGCGTTAAATCTGCCGCACGCCTCCTGTTGCCAATTGCCTTAGGCGATGAAGTCGCCTACATCACCCAGACAGGCCTGCAACGCGGCCGATCAATAACGCCCCAAAGCGAAGCCAAGGAGCCACCCATGCCCAACGTCCCCGGTATCTTCCAGATCGGCAGCTATGAGATGATCGTGGTTCAGGTGCTGTTGCTCGCAGGGGTCATCGGCGCGATCACGGGCAAGGCCAAGGGGCGCTCGGGCTTTGTCTGGTTCGTGCTCAGCGTGGTGACATGTGGCGCGGGCATTGTCGTGGTGCTGTTCCTGCCGGTGGTCGAGAAAGACAAGACCACCAGCAGCAAAGAGACCGGCAAGAACAACGGCTGAGGCTTTATTTCTTGTTCAGGAAAGCGGCAAAGGCGGCCTGAGCCTCGGCTGAGCGAAGCTGCATTGCGAAGGCTTCAGCTTCTTCGCGAATACGGCCCTTGATGTCATCAACCGAAGCGTTGCGCATGAGATGGCGTGACAAACGCATGGCGCCGACCGGTTTGGCTGCGATCTTTGCGGCTGCTTCCATCGTCGCGGCTTCAAGCTCATCTGCTGAAACAACCTTATTGACCGCCCCTGCTTTCTCGAAGGCGACAGCGTCGAAGGCCTCACCCATGCACAACAGCTCAAAGGCGCGGGCATGGCCCATGATGCGGGGTACCAGTAAGGTGCTCGCAGCCTCCGGCACGAGGGCAAGATCGGTAAAGGGCGTCTTGAACAGCGACCGATCAGAGGCCACCACATAGTCGCAGTGAAACAGCATGGTCGTGCCGATGCCGATTGCCAAGCCATCGACGCCAGCAATCAGAGGTTTTTCGGACGTAGCCAACGTATCGAGAAACGCCACAATCGGCTCACCGAGGGCGCCGGCCAGGGCCATTTTCGAGAAGTCATTGATGTCATTGCCCGCGCTGAAGGCACCGGGGACGCCCAGCAGGACGGAAACTCTGGTTTCCTTGTCGTCGTTGGCACCCCTCAGGGCTTCAGCGATCGCATCATACATGGGAATGGTCAGCGCGTTCTTCTTGTCCGGCCGATCCATGCGGATCACTCGCACTCCGTTGCTGACTTCTACCTTGACCTCATCACACGCCATATTCGCGCCTCCCGCTTCGAACGCCAAAACTCTCGTTAACGTAAAGGGAAATCAGGCGGCATGCAAGCCTATTGCCAGACAGGTCAAATGCCCCAGCTTCCCGCATGGCATTCACATGCCAACGGCCTTGCCAAGTCAAGATCGGGAAATGCCCGTAATCACTCCACGTCGAGAGGTTCTGTGCCGATAGCCTGCCCTTCTGCGGAGAGGCGGATTTTCTCGACCTTCTCCTCGGCCTTTTTCAGCAAGGCATCACAGTGGGACTTCAGCGCCTGTCCGCGCTCGTAGGCCTCGATGGATTTCTCCAGTTCCACGTCCCCGCGTTCGAGGCGTTGAACGATCTGTTCGAGTTCCGCAAGAGCAGCTTCGAAGGTGAGGTCGGACAGATCAGACATCGTGGAAAGGGTCCTTTTCTTGCGTCAGATGCTCGCTGGGGCATACCAGCGGGGCATCTTTTCAGAATCGTATCGGGCCGGAGATTCGGCGTCCCCGTTTATTGCATGGAAATGTGGCTTTGCAAATGCCTGAGCTGAGACAGCCACGCCCGGATGGGCACAACGGTCAGCATTTCCTATCCGTGCATGAGACGATCCACATGGACAGCCACCGAACGGGCAAGCGCCGTGAGGTCGTACCCACCCTCAAGGAGCGACACCACGCGGTTGTCGCAGCATTTTTCGGCGACATCCATCAGCTTGCCGGTCATCCAGGAGAAATCCGCTTCCGTGCAGGTGAGATCGCCGAGCGGATCCCTGACATGGGCGTCAAATCCGGCGGAAATGATCACCAGATCTGGATTGAAATTATAAAGCGCTGGCAGCAGGCGCGTTTCGAACGCCTCGCGAATGTGATCTGAACCATCGCCGACGCCGAGTGGCGCGTTGACAATGTTGCCCTCATCATCCTTGCCGGTTTCATTCCATGCTCCGGTGCCGGGATAGAGCGGCATCTGGTGGGTCGAACAATACATGACGCTCGGATCATCCCAGAAGATATCCTGCGTGCCATTGCCATGGTGCAGGTCCCAGTCGATCACGGCGATGCGCTCGGCACCATATTTGGCCTGAGCATAACGGGCCGCGATGGCAGCGTTGTTGAAGAAACAGAAGCCCATGGCCCGGTTGATCTCGGCATGATGACCGGGAGGGCGGATGCCGCAGAAGGCGTTGTTGACGAGGCCCTGCATCACCTCATCGACGGCTTGCGTCGAAGCACCGACAGCCAGAAGCGCCGCATCGAACGTATCCGGAGAGAGGGTGGTATCGCCATCAATGGCCACCAGACCCTCCTCCGGGGTCAGGGTTTCCAATTGGTCCACCAGTTCGGTCGGGTGACAGCGCAGGATATCTTCGCGTCTCCCCATGCGCGCTTCTTCTCGCGGGAGGAAATGAAATTTCTCATTCTCCAGCGCCATGTTGACGGCGCGCATGCGATCCGGTCGTTCGGGATGGCCCTCCGGTGTCTTGTGCTTGAGAAAAGTCGGGTGCGTAATGTAAACGGTGTTCAAGGGTCGGATGCTCCTCCATGGAGTGCCGCACCTTGTTGACCGGTGCGCGACTCCGTTATCCGAGTGCGGTGTAATGTCCCATCCAACGATTGGAATGGTTGCAAGTCAATGCAACATTGGAGGCAGGGCGGGCCTCCCTCCACGCCCGTGACCCATGGCACAGAGACCCGAACCACAGATCAAACTCTCTTCGCTCACACCAAAACTCCCCTGTCCGTCCGGATATGGGACAGGTCTCGGCGTCAAACTTCTGCCTGTGCATGTTAACCATGTTGCCGGAAAGAAAGCGTTTACGATTGATTAACCATAAGCCCTTTCCTACACTGCGGGCACCCAGTCGCCGAGCGTCCGGTTTTTGATCTCTCGCAGATCCGAATCGACAGCCATGCGGGAGAAGGATCATGTTTGGCCTTTACGGCAAGCTCTATGACATTCTGAGGCAGTCGTTCTCCTATGCTGGTCGCAGTCCCCGCAAGGATTTTTGGCTCTATGTCACGGTCTATGCCCTGCTTTATTTCGCTGCGTTGGGGGCTGACGTCAGCTATTACCGCATGACCGAGCCGACCGGATTTTTCTTGAGTTTGCAGACCCTGTTCAACGGTCATGAGCCCTTTGTCTGGATCCATCTCGTCACGCTGACCCCTGCCCTTGTTGCCATCACGGTGCGCCGCCTGCATGACCGGGGGCATAGTGGTTGGTGGTCTGCGCTTTATCTGGTGCCTGTGCTCGGCCTCATTCCGATGGTGGCAATGCTCGCGCGCAAAGGGCAGGTAGGCTTCAACCGGTTTGGCCCCAATCCACTCGCGCTTGCCATGGTGGAAGCCGCTGACCGCGAAATCCAGCAAGCACCCGCTACGGTCCCATCGTCCCAAGGGCAATATGCTGCCGCCGAATAGCGCCCGGCCATCCCGTCTCCTCACGCCGCTTGCCCCACTGCAGGCAAAGCCCATTGTGACATGCAGATTGCCATCCGGCCCCAGCAATAGATTTGTCTTGTCAAAATACGCATTTGAGCTGATCATCGCTCTGGTTGATGAAACCGGGACGCGCATCCCGGCGCAAATCCAGACGTATTGATCCGGGATGCCCGCGGGGTAGAGAGAGACCGACGATGAAACTTCTGGCAGTTGTTCGCACGATCTTGTTCAAGAAATATGTGCAGTTTCATGGTCGGGCGCCTCGGCATGAATTCTGGTGGTGGTTCCTTGCCGTCATCATCGCCAACTTTGTCGCCGTCTTCATCGACATGAGCATACTCAACAGCAATGTGCAGATGGTCGCCGAGCCCGGGCGGGTGGAAATGTCCGACGAGGGTCCACTGGCAGCAATCCTGTCGCTGGCGACATTGCTGCCATCGCTCGGTGTGGCCGTGCGCAGGCTGCATGATGTGGGCAAGAGTGGCTGGTGGCTGCTGGTCCTGTTCGTGCCGCTGCTCGGCGCTCTCTATCTGATCTTTCTCTATGTCCAACGCGGCACTGAAGGGAGCAACATCTATGGTCCTGATCCACTCGAGGGTGATCCGCTGAGCGGCCGGGCCACCGTGCCTCCCGCCCCGGAGCAGGAGGAAGAAGAGGACAGTTGGGTTTCCCCCGAGCCGCCGATCCCGGACACGCCGCCCCCTTCGAGCCGGGCAGATCGCGATCCGCCACGTGAACGACCAAGCTATCGCCCGCCACAGGCCAAAAAGGGTTTCCAGACCACGCAGGAACGCTTCCGCAAGAAATAGGCTCTCAAGCCCACGAGCAACGGAAAGCCGAGCGGCTCTAGTCGAACGGTGATTTGATATCCGGGATGCCTTCCGGCATTTTTCGGGCCTGCTCCAGAACCCATTCCACAAAGGCCCGGACCATCGGGTTGTTGATGTCCTGACGCCGGAACACCAGACAATATTCGACGTCACTGCGAGCAACGATATCGAAGGGCATCACCATGCGCCCGATGTCGAGCTCGTCGTGCAACAGCAGCTTCTGCCCGATCACGAATCCCGATCCCTGACGCGCGGCCTGATAGGCCAGTGAAGTGTTCTCGAATCGCACCCCATGCTTCCTCATCTCAACCGTCTCGATGCCTGCGGTATCACACCACAGTCGCCATGAGATCTGTTGCAGTGCAGAATAGAAAATAGGAGCAGTCAGCAAATCTTCGGGTTTGAATTCATCATAGGAAGCAAGGGTCATGGGACTGCAAACAGGCGTGAAATACCGACCGAGGATCGGAATTGAGACGAACCGGTCATCCTCGACCGGCCCGATTGCTACCGCCACATCAATCTCGTTGTCATCGAATCGGTCGGGGCGTCCCGACGTGAAGATTCTCAGGTCGATATCGGGATGCTGGCCCTGAAAGTCGGGCAGGATCGGCATGAGCCAATGGATGCAGAGGCTGGGTAGCGCATTCACCGTCAGCGCCTTGCCCTCGACCAATTGCCTTGTCTCGATAACGGCCCGCTGAATGTCGTCAAAGGCCGCCGAGAGACGATCCGCGAGCCGCTGGCCGACCGCAGTGGCACTCACCCCGCGGGCATGACGGACAAAGAGCGTTTGCTGCAGATCTTCCTCAAGCGCCCCCAATTGCCGACTGACAGCCCCGGGAGTGATGTTGAGTTCCCGTGCTGCGGCAGAAATTGATCCCTCTCTCAAGGCGATGGCCAGACAGCGCAGGGCACGGAAACTGGGGATGCGAGTGGGAGTTTGACTCATGCTTTGACTTTTTCTCAAAGGTTACGGAAAGTTTTTTCATTGTAAAATCCTAACGAAATTAGTCAATCTACGAATTGGATATATGAGCCAGAAACAAAACTGCTTAGTCGTTTCGACCTCATATATAGGGAGGAATACATGACAGGTCTCGATTTACCGGCGCACGAAAGTGCATCGGCCGGAATGACTTTCTTTAAGCGAAACAGAGGCATTTCGCTCATTTTGCTAGCAATGACAGGCGCCCTTGTATGGTCCATCTGGTCTTCTGACTGGGCCCATCACGAGGTACGAGACGGGTTCAAGCTTGGCTTCTTCCCGCTGATGGCGCTCGGGGTCATGGCGCTGGCTCTGATCGTGATGCTGCTTGATGATCAGGCAGCCAAAATCACGTCTGAGATTGCCGGCTTGCGCATCATTCATGTGCTTCTGGCGCTGGCGACCATCGCCTATTTCAGTGTCCTGTTCATGAGCGTTGATGTCGTGGGCTTCATACCGGCCTTCGTTCTCATCGTGTCAGGAGGCTCGTTGATCCTTGGCTACAAACCGATCTGGGCGGCTCTCGCACTAGGCCTCGTTACGGCCTGTGCGCTTCGCTTCCTCTTGATGCTGCTCGATGTCTCGGTTCAGGACGGCCCGCTGTCCTTCCTGATCACACTGATCGGAGGATAATGTCATGAGTTTCGATTTTGCCAATATCGGCGAGGCAATGAGCCTCGTCTTTGCCCTTAACACCCTGATGTGGGCCGTGTTTGGTGTGGCCGTCGGCGTCAGCGTGGGGGCTATGCCGGGTCTCAGCCCTGCACCAGCCATCGCGCTTCTTTTGCCATTGACCTTTACCATGAGCCTGCCCTCAGCCCTTGGTCTTCTGATCGGCGTCTACAAGGGCGGCATCTATGGCGGTTCGATCTCGGCCATCAGCTTTGCCACACCGGGCACCGCGGAAGCGGGGGCGACGGTGCTGGACGGCTACAAGCTCACGGAGAAGGGTCAGGGGCGCAAGGCCCTGCAAATGGCCCTCTATGCTTCAGTGACGGCTGATCTGGCGACCTCTCTTCTGACGATTTTTCTCGCTCCGACACTGGCGCTCGTCGCCTTAAAATTCGGACCGTCGGAACGCCTGTGGCTGATCATTCTGGCCATCGCATTGGTCGGAGCACTGTCCGGGGAGCATTTTGCCAAAGGCATTTTTGCCGCAGCCCTCGGCCTCTTCATCGGCACGATCGGATCCGACCCGGTCAGCATGGCTCCGCGCAACACGTTCGGGCAGTGGTGGCTGTCGGAAGGCGTCCATCTCATTCCGCTGATCATCGGTCTGTTCGCCATCGCCAACATGATTGAGCGCATCATCGAAATACTGATAGCACGCACGGCCAAGTCCAAGCAGTCGGAACGCGTTATGGCGCGCCTTTCCAACAAGGAAGAAGGACTGACCTTCCGCGAATTTCTCAATGCCCGAAAGGAGATCGCAATCGGCACCGGGGTTGGTGCCTTTGCGGGGATCCTGCCCGGTCTTGGAGCAACGGTTGGTGCTTTCCTGTCCTATGGGGTCGCCCGCCAGATGTCTCCTGACAAGAATCTGGGCACTGGTCGCCTCGAAGGTGTTGCCGCTGCGGAATCCGGCAACAATGCCACCGCCGGTCCGACCCTGATCCCGCTGCTTGCCTTCGGCATTCCGGGCGGCACGATCGCCGCGATGATCGGTGGAGCGCTCGCCATTCAAGGCGTTCAGGCCGGGCCTCGCATGTTCGAGCTGTTTCCGGTTCAGGTCTATTCGCTCTTCATCATCCTGATCGTCGCCAATATTCTGGTGCTCTTCTTCGGTTATACGATGTCCGGCATTTTTGCCAAGCTCGGAGCCCTGAAGCCCCAGATGCTAGTGCCCGTCATCATGGCGATGGCCCTTGTGGGGGCCTTTGCCTACCAGAAAAGCGGCTATGATGTCGCAATGGCGTTGTTCTTCGGGATCATGGGCTGGCTGATGAACCTGGCCCGCATCCCCGTGGCCCCACTGATCATCACATTCCTGCTGACACCGCTCGCGGAGCAGAATCTGCGCCGTGCTCTGCTGATCAACCGAGGAGAGTGGGCGGAGGCCCTGTTCGGATCATGGCTTGCCATCGGGCTGGCCGTTGCAGCCGCTGGCTTGCTGGTTCTGTTGAGCCGCGCACAATTGGGGCGCCGAATGAAAGGTGCCTGATACATCAAACGACAGGGCCGGACTGAAACGACTGGCCCATGTCACAGATTGAAACTTGAGAGCATGGGAGGAGTTTGCTCATGAAAAGACGTCTGTTTATCGGTCTCGCAGCCGCCACGTTGGCCTTCGCGGGAACCAGCTTCACCAGTCAGGCACAAGACGCCAGTGCCTTTCCAGAAAAAGCCATCCAGTTCGTGGTGCCATACAGTGCCGGTGGCGGACAGGACCAGTGGGCCCGGATGGTTTCATCGGGGGCATCGACCTATTTCGGTCAATCCTTGAACGTGGAAGTTCGGGCTGGTGCTGGCGGAACCATCGGCTGGCGCTATCTGCTCGATCAACCTGCTGACGGCTATACCATCATGATCGGTTCAATGAGTCCCATGATCTCGGTGCTGAGTGAACCGAACTCGCCGATCAAGATTGGCGACATCAAGATCGTCAACATTCTCTCGGACTTCAACCCGCACGTTATGACGCTGCCGGGTGGCAAGTTCGACAGCTGGGACAAAATCAAAGACTATGCACAGGAAAACCCCGGCAAACTGACCATCGGCGGAACATTGGCACAGGCTCTGGCAGCCGCAGCCGTGTTCAAGGAAGCCGGTCTTGACGCGACTTTCATTCCCTATCCGGGAACGAGTGCTGCCGTCACCGACATGCTTGGCGGACACATCGATGCCGCTGTCGTAACCCCAGCAACTGCCGTGTCGCTCGGTGACAAGGCCGTACCCGTGCTGAACGTCGGCAACCAGCCGAACAGTGAAAGCCTGACCAAGGATCTTGGCGTTCAGGTGCCGTGGGTCGGTGATCTTGGCTATCAGGGTGTTGCCCAACCGCGCTGGATCGGCGTTCATCCGGACACGCCGGACGAAATCGTCGCCAAACTGGAAGCCGGTCTCAAGGCCACGCTCGAAGACAAGTCGGTCGCTTCCCTGATCAAAAATGTCGGCGAGGAAGTGATCTATACCAGTACAGCAAAAGCACAGGCCACCTATGATCGCCTGACCAAGGTTATCGAAGAAAACCTGTCACTGATGCAGTAACCTAACCTTCTCGTGCGGGCGGCCACAAGGTCGCCCGCACCCACAAAATCAACAAGATGTCGGAGAAAGCATTATGCCTATCACTCGGGCTTTGAATATGCGCTGTATCGACGCCAAGATTATTCGTGGCGGGTCTTCCAAGGGCGTTTTCCTGGACATTCGCGACCTGCCAGAAGCCGGGCCGGAAAGAGATGAAGTCGTTCTCGGGGTCTTCGGATCTCCTGATCGGCGGCAGATTGACGGCCTTGGCGGAGCCGACAAGCTAACCAGCAAGGT
The DNA here is from genome assembly GCF_963662805.1 of uncultured Cohaesibacter sp. Taxonomy (NCBI): domain Bacteria; kingdom Pseudomonadati; phylum Pseudomonadota; class Alphaproteobacteria; order Hyphomicrobiales; family Cohaesibacteraceae; genus Cohaesibacter; species uncultured Cohaesibacter sp. The sequence continues at coordinate 79,891 of NZ_OY759857.1, read as the reverse complement.
AGCAGTCATGGGTCCCCCTACCCGCGATGACTGCGACATCGATTATCTGTTTGGTCAGGTCAACACGGAATTGCCGCGTATCGACTGGTCTTCAAACTGCGGCAACATTTCTTCCGGTGCCGCCCTCTATGGCGCTCTGGAAGGTGTCGGTCAGGACATGGGCGATCATTTCATCATCAACGTGCATCAGGTGAACACCGGCCGGAAGCTGGTAACACGGGTGCCGGTGGAGAATGGCTCGGCTCAAGTGGATGGCGACTTTGCCATCGGCGGTGTGCCGGGAACAGGTGCCCGCATTGACGTCGATTTCGGCGAATTCGCTGGCTCCGCTCTTGGCGGCGAAGTGCTGCCGACGGGCAATGCATGCGACACCATCGAGGTGCCCGGCATCGGATCGATTGATGTCTCGATTGTCGATATGGCCAATCTCCATATCTTCGTCAGAGCCAGCGACATCGGGCTTCCAACCGATCAGTCCATCTATGACCTTCAGGCCGACGTGGAGCTGGTCGGACGGCTTGAAGCCGTGCGCAAGGCGGTCGCCGCTCACATCGGCTTCATCACCGGGCCGAATGCGGATGAAGAATTGAAAGTCTCGATGAATCCTCTAATCTTCGCAGTCGCTCCGCCCTGCGACTATGTTTCTAACAACGGAACGCTCGTGAAGGCGAGCGACTATGATCTCTTTTCGCGCTCACTGTCACGCTTCGAATTCTCCAAAGCCTATCCCGGCTCGGGTGCGGCCGGCACATCAGTCGCGGCGGGCATCCCCGGCAATCTCGCGGCAGACGCGGCAGGAGACATCGGACAAAGCAACGGCGTGTTCGCGATACGAGTCGGCCATCCCGGAGGCGTGCTGGAAGTCGCAGCAGAAGTGGACACCAGCGCCGGGATCAAGGTCTCAAAAGCTCTCATTGGCCGGACTGCCCGGCTTCTGATGGAAGGCAAGGCATATTTCAAATGACACAACAAGGACCACTGGCAAACATCCGAGTGATCGATTTCGGTCATACGGTAATGGGGCCATGCGCCGCTCTCATCCTCGCAGATCTAGGCGCAGAAGTCATACGCGTTGAACCAGCAGGCAAAGGCGACCCGACCAGACGCCTCAAAGGGTTTGGCACGGGCTACTTCCCCTTCTTCAATCGCAACAAGCGTTCACTCTCGATAGATCTGAAGTCGCCGGAAGGCCTGAAGGTCGTCAAGGAGCTGTTGTCGACCGCGGATGTTCTGATCGAGAACTTCGGCCCCGGCACTATCGACCGGCTGGGTCTTGGCTATGACGACCTGAAAGACGAATGCCCCAAACTGGTCTATCTCTCCCTGAAAGGCTTTCTGCCGGGGTCCTATGAGAACCGTACGGCTCTTGATGAGGTCGTGCAGATGATGTCGGGCCTTGCCTACATGACCGGACCTCCGGGCCAGCCCTTACGCGCCGGATCGTCGGTGATCGACATCATGGGAGGCATGTTTGGCGTCATTGCCGTTCAGGCCGCCCTGCGCGAAAGGGAGATCACTGGCAAGGGACAGTTGGTGCGAGCCTCGCTGTTCGAGAGCGCCGTGTTCCTGATGGGGCAGCATCTGGCCTATGCCTCCTTCTCGGACACACCTGTGCCACCAATGCCCGCAAGGGTCTCGGCCTGGGCCATCTATGATCTCTTTCATACGTCCGACGACGAAACCGTCTTCATCGGTGTGACATCGGATCGTCAGTGGCCAGCCTTCTGTCGTTCTTTCGAGCGCGATGACCTGTTGCAGAACGAGAGCCTTGCGACCAATGGCGAGCGCATCGACGCACGCAGCTGGCTGAAACCCGAGATCACGACGATGATCAAGGGCATGACGCTGGAAGAGGTCGAGCGGCGCGCGCTCGAGGCCAAGGTGCCCTTTGCCCATGTGGCACGACCGGAGGATCTCTTCACCCATCCGCATCTCAAGTCGCGCGATGGCCTGTTGCCGACGAACCTGCCGGGTGGTGTGCACACGGCTCTTCCGGCCCTGCCGCTGGAGCTTGAGCACTTCCATCCGGGCATTAAGTCCGACCCGCCCCTTCAGGGTGCTCACAGTGAAGCCATTCTCAGCGAAATAGGCTTCAGCCCGGAAACCATCGCTCATCTCATTAAAGAGGGCATTGTTGTTGCCCAGCATGAGGAGACGGAGAAGTGACGGACAGTTTCTCCACCCTCTCATTGTCCAACGGCCACATGGCCGTGGACATGAGACGGGCAGAGGCGGCTCTCCCCGGCCTTGACCGCAAGCCCCTTGCCATTCGACTGATCGTCGAAAACCTCTTGCGCAACGAAGACGGGATTTCCGTCACCGCCGACGACATCAGACGGGTTGCGGCCAGCACGAGCAGCGATGTCAACGAAATCGCGTTCCGCCCGACGCGGGTAGTAATGCAGGATTATGCGGGCACTCCGGCGCTCATCGATCTTGCCGCCTTGCGCGACAAGGCCGTCGCCGTTGGACTCTCGCCTGAGAGCATCAACCCGCAGGTTCCCTCGGATCTGGTCATTGACCATTCCCTGATGGTCCACGCCGCTCGCACGCCGGAAGCCTTCAAACAGAATCTGACGCGAGAGCTCGCCGATAACGAGGAGCGCTTCGCCTTCCTCAAATGGGCTGAGGCCGCCTTCTCCGGCCTGCATGTCGTCCCGCCGGGACAGGGGATCATCCACCAGATCAACATTGAACATCTGGCCGAAGTGGTCTCGGACCGAACCATTGGTGGCCAGAGATGGATGATGCCGGACACGGTGATTGGCACCGACAGCCACACCACCATGGTCAATGGCCTTGGCGTACTTGGCTGGGGCGTTGGCGGCATCGAGGCGGAAGCCGTGATGCTGGGCGAACCAGTATCGATGCTGATCCCACCCGTGATTGGCGTGCGCCTAACGGGTGACCTGCCCGCCGGTATTCTGGCCACGGACCTCGCCCTGCATCTCACTGAGATTTTCCGCAAGCGCGGTGTGGTCGGTGCCATTCTCGAGTTTGGCGGGCCCGGCGTCAAAACCCTGCCCGTCGCCGACCGGACGACCGTTGCCAACATGAGCCCCGAGTTCGGCTCGATGGCATCGCTGTTCCCATCCGATCAACTGACCATGGACTATCTGTCCCTGACCGGGCGTTCACCGGATCGCGTGGCGGACATCGCAGCCTATTTGAAGACCAACGGCTTCTGGGCCGATGATGACCGGGCGACCGACTATGCCGATGTGATCGATATCGATCTCTCGAGCATTGGGCGTGTCATCGCCGGGCCGAAACGCCCTGAAGAACGGCGTGACCTGTCGAGCCTGCCTGCCACCGTCCCTCAGCCGACGCAGGCCGGGCGGACGATGATCGACGGCGATATCGTCATTGCCGCCATCACATCCTGCACGATCACGTCGAACCCCAAATCGATGATCGCTGCCGGGCTGATCGCCCGCAATGCCCGCAAGCTCGGGCTCAAGATCCCGGACCGGATCAAGACCTCGCTCGCCCCCGGCTCGCGGGTGGTGAGGGACTATCTGGAGCAGGCGGGCCTGCTTGAGGATCTGAGCGGATTGGGGTTCGAGATCGTCGGCTTTGGCTGCACCACCTGTGTGGGCAACTCGGGCGACCTGCTCGACCATATCGCCGAAGAAATCGACGAGGCCAATCTGAATGTCGCCGCCGTCCTGTCCGGCAACCGGAACTTCGAGGGACGCATTCACGGCAAGGTTCGCCTCAACTATCTGATGGCTCCACCAATGGTCGTTGCCTATGCCCTCGCCGGTACGGTCTGCAAGGACCTCACGGTCGAGCCGATTGGTATGAACGAGGCCGGGGAACCGGTCATGCTCGCCGACATCTGGCCGGATGCCAGAGAGATCGACAAGCTTGTTGCCAATGAGGTGAGTTCGGCGCAGTTCCTTGCCCGTTACGACAAGGTGTTTGAAGGCGGTGAAGGCTGGCAGGCGCTCAAGGCCCCCACAGGGAGCACCTTCCCGTGGTCTCCGGACAGCGCCTATTTCCAGCGTCCGCCCTTCTTTGATCTGCCGCCGCTCTTCACCAAGGGCCGTGCCTTGTTGGAAAATGCGAGACCGTTGCTGATCCTTGGGGATCATATCACGACCGACCATATTTCCCCGGTTGGTGCCATTGCGAATGACAGCCCCGCAGCTGACTACCTGCGCGACCATGGTATTGTGCCCCGCGATTTCAACGCTTATGGGGCGCGACGCGGCGACCACAATATCATGGTCCGTGGAACATTCGCCAACACCCGGCTAACCAACACTATGGTGGAACGGGCTGGCGGCTGGACCCGCATCATGCCCGAGGGCCGAGAGGCGAGCGTGTTCGACGCGTCTGAAGCCTATGCCAGCCGGAAAGAGCCGATTGTCGTGGTGGCCGGCAAGAACTATGGGGCAGGCTCAGCCCGCGACTGGGCGGCCAAAGGCACCCGGCTCTTGGGCTGCGCTGCCGTGATCGCCAAGAGCTTCGAGCGGATCCATCGCTCAAACCTCGTGCGCCTTGGCGTGCTGCCCTTGCAGTTCGTCGATGAAGCCGAGGCGGACAATCTGGCCATTGCGCCGGAGGATCGCCTGTCGCTCGACAGTGATCTCACGACGCTTGAACCCTTGCGGCAGATTGAGTTGAAGGTTACCGGCCCCGCAGGCGAGCGAACAGCAAAGGTCATCGCCCGTGTCGATACCCTTGATGAGCTCAGATATCTGATCGCTGGCGGGATCCTGCCAAGCGTTGCCGAAAAACTGTTGTCAAAACCAGAATAACAAACGGACAAAACATTATGACAGACTGGAAAGACAAGGCGGAAGCCTGGTGGGAAACCTCAATCATCGAGATGTCTCCCGGTGTCATCCGCTATCATGGAGAAGCCATCGAAGACCTGATCGGGACGCTCAGCTTCCCCGAAATGATCTGGTTCATGCTGCGGGGTGAACGCCCCCAGCCCGGACAGGCAAACCTGCTCGGCTGTGCGCTCGTCGCTGCGGTCGATCATGGGCCTCAGGCTCCCTCCATCGCCATTGCCCGCATGGCAGCCACCTGCGGCATCGGCATCAATGGTGCCATGGCCTCGGCAGTGAATGCGCTGGGTGATGTTCATGGCGGTGCCGGAGAACAAGCGGTCGAGTTCTACCAGAGGATCGCCGCACGCGCCGATGCCATGGATCTTTCCGATGCGGTCGCGGCCGAGATGGACGCTCTGGCAGCAACTGGACAGAAGTTTGTGCCCGGCTTCGGGCATCGCTTCCATCCCATCGACCCGCGTGCACCAAGGCTGTTGTCCCTCGTTGATAAGGCCGCAGACGACGGGCTGGTCTCTGGCAACTTTGCGGCCATTGGTCGTGCGGTAGAGGAAGAGCTGGAGCGTCGCAAGGGTCGCCGTATCCCGATGAACATCGACGGTGCAACTGCTGTCGTCTATGCCGAGCTTGATTTCCCGCCGCCGCTCTGCCGCGGCCTGTTTATTCTCAGCCGCTCTGTCGGCGTGCTCGCGCACACATGGGAACAGATGCAAAGGGGAGAACGCAACAAGGGCCCTCTCCCCCGGGATGCCACATGGAAATATACGCCAAAGACGACGAGCTAATCTTCTTTGCGGGCAAGAAACACATCGAGGGAGCCAACCTGCTCCTTCGAGCCTGCATAGTCGTCGGCAAGCGCCTGATAGAGATCGGCCATTCCCTGCCAAAGCTTGTATTCAGGGCGATCCTTTCCGAGAAATTCGGCTATTTCGCGCATTTCATCCACCCAGCGATAGGCCTTGGGATACATCTTCGGCAGAGCGCCCTCGGCCATTTTCAGGGCGGCTGGGCGGCTGCGCACCATCTCGGCATGAAGCTCCCTGCCGATCCCGTTGCGCTCGGCGGCGCTCATCATTGCGGCCATCAGGCCGGTTTCACCCTTGTTCATGGCACCGTAACAGAGCTTGAGCGCCGAGGCGGCTCCGATGTCGCCTTCGATGACCTGAACATCAACTCCAAGCTCGTTGAGCCAGAGTGCCTCGTGCGCGGCTTCACCGGAAAGATACAGCCGGGGGCCGGACTTACCCGGCTGCGGAGGACCGCCGATGATGCCGCCATCAACGACACGCATGCCCGCATCCTTCGCCCTCGTGCAGACCTCGATCGTCGTCGCGGGGCTGATGGCGTTGAGTTCAAGGAAAAGCGGCGACGCACCCTCGGGCAAGGCAGCCGCGATACGCTCAGCAATTTCAAGCGCGATACCGGGCGGCACGATGGAGAGGATGATGTCCGCCGATGCAATTTCGGACCAGTCGACATCCTTCATGCCAGCCTTTTCCACCCGTTCTTTTGTCGCCTGACTGCGGCCTTCGGTGCAGGTCAATACGGTCGCACCATGGCGGCAGAGAACGCCTCCGATCCCGGTACCCATCTGCCCTCCCAATGGAATTGCAATGGTCTTCGTCATTTCACTCTCCCCTCTTTTCCGTCACTCCCGATCATACGTCCGGACAGCTCTTCGTGGCGGTTCCGCACATATGCTCTGTTGACGATCACTCGAACTCGAGTATTCAATTGAATTCGCACATCTATCCTGTCTAATCATCACATCAGGTTTCGCCATGAACAACAAGAACCCCGTGTCTATTTATGCAATTTCCCCGCCTGTTATACCGACCCTTCCGATTGACGGGTCTGAACAGGTTTTTCCCATCAGACGGATCTATTGTGTCGGTCGCAACTATGCCGCCCATGCCATCGAAATGGGGCATGATCCGGATCGCGAATTTCCCTTCTTCTTCCAGAAGAACCCGGACAATGTTCTCTATGGCAAGGATTTCCCCTACCCGCCGCTGAGCAAGGATGTGCATTTCGAAGTGGAGCTGTTCGTCACGTTGAAATCGGGTGGCAGCGACATCCCGGTCGATGAAGCGATGAACCACGTTTTCGGCTATGGCGTGGGAGTCGATTTCACGCGCCGAGACCTGCAGGCGCAGGCAAAGAAACAGGGCCGTCCATGGACCTCGGGCAAGGCCTTCGAAGCCTCGGCCCCGGTTTCGGCGATTGTTCCAGCGGAGAAGGTTCCATCCCTTGCCAAAAAGCGCATCTTTCTTGAGAAGAATGGCGAGGTTCAGCAGGACAGCGATCTTGATCATCTGATCTGGACTGTGCCGGAGGTAATCAGCGAGTTGTCCAAGCAGTTCGAGCTGGCGGCGGGCGATATCATCTTCACCGGTACTCCGGCGGGCGTAAACTCCGTCGAGGTCGGCGACCGCCTCCATTGCGCCGTGGAAGGCATCGCCGAGATATCCTTCTCCGTCGTATAGGCCAGCAATCAGGACATCGCACCGCCCGGCTTCAAATCTCATCTTTGGGGAAAGGCAACAGATCATTTACCAATCCTTTCGGAATTGCTTTGTATGATCTTGACCAATTGCCTTGCGTTGAAGTGAGTTGGAGTCCGGCCGGTGAATATCTTTGAGTCTGTGCGTTCTGTCTTGTCCAATTATGCAAACTTCAAGGGAAGGGCCTGCCGGGCCGAATTCTGGTGGTGGCAACTCTTCTCTCTGCTGGTGCTGATTTCGGCAAATCAGTTTGACGCCATGTTTCTCAAGGTGTTGCACCTGTTCAGCGATGCTCCGCAGGCCGACGATGGCCCCTTCCAGATGATCTGGTTCATTGGCACACTGATCCCGTCGCTCAGTGTCTGTGTCCGGCGTTTGCATGACATCGACCGACGCGGCTGGTGGATGCTTATCATAGTGGTGCCGGTCTTTGGCGCGCTGTACCTGCTCTATCAATGCGTCAAGCAGGGATCGCGCTCCTACAACCGGTTCGGCGACAATCCGCTCGGCAACCGCCGTCCGGCCTCCCACGCACGGGAATTCATGCCGCAGTTCGGCTGATCACCCCGTCTCATCGATGACGCAAAAATGAAAAAGCCCTCGACCTGAGATCAGGCGAGGGCTTTGCAATGTCGGGGTGACCTTCGGATCAGCTGACCGAAATGTCCAGTCCGAGGTCGAAGTTCGGCGCCGAATGGGTGATGTAGCCTGCGGAGATATAGTCGACACCGGTCTGTGCAACAGCGCGAATAGTTTCGGGGCTGACGCCGCCGGAAGCTTCCGAGACGATGCCGGTGCCTTCCATCAGCGCCAGCGCTTCGCGCAGCTTATCCGGTCCCATATTGTCGAGCATGATCACGTCGGGCTTGCAGGAAATGGCTTCCTTGAGCTGCTCGATGGTGTCGACCTCAACCTCGATCTTGACCAGATGGCCGATATATTCGCGCGCACGCCGAATGGACTCGGTGACAGAGCCAGCAACGGCAATGTGGTTATCCTTGATCAGGATGGCGTCATCGAGGCCGAAGCGATGGTTCGCGCCGCCGCCGCATTTGACGGCATATTTCTCGAAGGCCCGCAGGCCGGGCGTGGTCTTGCGGGTGCAGGTAACCTTGGCCTTGGTGCCCTCGGTCAGTTTCACCATCTGGTTGGTGGCAGTGGCGATGCCGGACATGCGGCCCATGAAATTGAGGGCAATGCGCTCGGCGGACAACACTAAGCGAGCCGGGCCGAAAATACGGGCAACCACATCGCCCTTTTTCACTTCAGTGCCGTCTTCCATCTGGGGGGAAAAAGTCACGATCTCGCCATGCCACTTGCCAATCTGTCGGAAGGCGCTGTCAGCCAGCGGAATGCCGGAGATCACCCCGACGTCGCGCGCGGCAATCACGGCCTTGGCATGAGCGGTTTCAGGAATGGTCGACAATGTCGTGATGTCTCCAGCGAGACCCAAATCCTCTTTCAGAGCGGCCAGCACCGCCTCGTCAATGATCGGCTGAGGCAGATAGAGCTTGTCTGCGGAAAAGGTTGTCGCTTCGCTCATGGGCGAGATGTCCTCTTGGTCGACTGTTGATCGATGGTTTGAATGATTACGTCAGTTCGTTGACGCGGGCAAGTTCAGCTTTCGTAAAGGTCAGTTCTGGTCCGTGGTCTCTTCACTTGCTGCTTCCTTCAAAATGTCAGCCATGACAGCCTCCGCCTGACGTAGCGTCATGTATGTACGCTTTTGCCAGATAGGAGAAGGGTTAGGATAGTCCGTACGGTAATGACCACCCCGACTTTCGGTGCGTAATAGTGCCGCAACGGTGATCAGCTTGCTGGCCACGATCTGGTTGCGAAAGCTCTCGGAGATGATCTTCTTCTCCAGCTTGTCGATGATCCGAAGCGCCGCGACCAGCCCTTCCCGATTGCGCTCGACCCCGACATAGTGGCTCATGGTGTTGCGCAGCTCTTCGAGATCCGCTTTGGGCTGGCTCGCCTTGGGGAGCTGGGCCTCGTTCTTCAGTGGCTCAAGTACCCGGATCTGGGGCGCGTGGAACTGACGGTTGATGTCGTCCGCAACAAGGGAAGCAAAAACAACGGCTTCGAGCAGGGAATTGGATGCAAGGCGGTTCGCGCCGTGAGCGCCGGTCGAAGTCACTTCGCCTGCGGCCCAAAGACCATCAAGCGACGTGCGCCCATGGGCATCGGTGAGCACCCCACCCATGTGATAGTGCGCTGCGGTGGAAATGGGCAAGGGTTCGGTGACGGGATCGATACCCGCATCCGTGGCGTGGCCATAGACGGTCGGGAACTCTTCGGGAAGCTCGCTCCGATCGCCTCACGGCAATCGAGGAACGCTCCCTTGCCTTCCGCGATCTGCCGATGGATGGCTCGTGCGACGATATCGCGCGGAGCGAGTTCGGCATCCTTGTGCTCACCAACCATAAAACGTTCGCCTGCCGCATTGATCAGGTGGGCACCATGCCCGCGCAGGGCTTCGGTTGCCAGCGGGGCCGGATCCTTGCCGACATCGAGCGCGGTGGGGTGGAACTGGACGAATTCCGGGTCAGCGATGATGGCTCGGCTCGTGCAGCCATCGCCATGCCGTCGCCATTGGCCTCGGCCGGGTTGGTGGTGACGCGATAAAGGTGTCCGGAGCCACCAGAGGCGAGAACCACAGCCCGTGCAGGAAACAGCACCGTGCTGAGGCTTTCTTCGTTACCCTGATCTTCTGGGCGTTTACGCGCGATCACACCTGACACATAGCGGCCATCCATATGCAGCCGTTCTGCCTGATAGCCCGAGACGATGCGGATCGAGGGGAATCTCGACAACCCGTTGAATGAGCGCTTCCATGATGGCGAAACCAGCCTTGTCGCCGGAGACCCGGACGATTCGGCTTGCTGAATGGGCCGCTTCCCGGCTCAACTTCAGTTTGCCCTCCAGATCCTTGTCGAAGGGCACACCGACTTCCAGCAGATCAAGAATGCGTTCAGCTGCCTTGGAGGTCATCAACCGGGCGATTTCCTCGTCGACAATGCCTGCACCCGCCTCAATGGTGTCGGCCAGATGCGATGCCATGCTGTCACCTTCTGACACCGCCGCCGCGATCCCTCCCTGCGCCCAGACAGAGGAGGATCCCTCGCCAATTGGAGCCGCTGAAATCAGGGTGACGGGACGGGGTGCCAATTTGTAGGCGCAAAACAGACCGGCGAGACCGCCACCAACCGATGATCACATCGTCATGGTGGTGCCAGCTTTCGGGGTGGAAATCATCGGGAGCGGAGAAGATCATTTTGGGAGGTGTCCCCTGGGAGGTTAGACGCTGTGGCCTGCGTGCAAGAAATCACAGGTCGCCTGCGGGAGCAATTGAAAAGGCCCGGTAGTCCAGCGCATCAGTCTTGCCGTTCTGAGCGTCTGGGGTGAACGATCGGGCCCTTTTCTTATCGTGGAATTCGGGACAATCATGATTTGAGATTGATCATGCGTTCAACTGCCCGGCGCGCCTTGTCGGCGACCATCGGATCAACGGTGACCTCTTCCTGCATATAAAGCAGGCTGTCGAGGATCTTGGGCAGGGTAATCTTTTTCATGTGCGGGCAGAGGTTGCAGGGTCGGACGAAATTCACCTCCGGTGCTTCGCTGGCCACGTTGTCGGCCATGGAGCATTCGGTGATCATCAATCACCTTCTCTGGACGGTTGGCTTTCACCCAGTCGATCATGCCCTTGGTCGAAGCCGGAGAAGTCGGCCTCGTCCACCACTTCGGGCGGGCATTCGGGATGGGCGATCACCTGCACATCGGGCATCGAGCGGCGATAGGAGCGAATCTCCTCGGCAGTGAAACGTTCATGCACTTCGCAGGAACCGGCATAAGTCAGCACCCTCGACATCTGTCCTGGCGGGCGACATTCTTGGCAAGATACTGATCGGGGATCAGCAGCACGCGATCCGTTCCCATGCTTTCGACCACCTGCATCCGCATTGGACGAGGATACAGCAGATATCACACTCGGCTTTGACATCGGCGCTGGTGTTCACATAGGTGATGATCGGCACGCCGGGGTAACGATCACGCAGGGCACGCACGTCAGCAGCCGTAATCGAGGATGCCAGCGAGCAACACGGCGGTGCCTGTCGGGGATCAGCACGGTCTTTTCGGGGCAGAGGATCTTGGAGGTCTCTGCCATGAAGTGAACACCGCACTGGATGATCAGATCTGGCATCGGACCGCGCAGCCTCATGATGGCCAGCTGCAGGCCTGTCACCGCGGAAAATTCGGACACGCCGTGAAAAATCTCCGGAGTCTGGTAATTTGTGCGCGAGGATGACCGCGCCGCGTTCCTTTTTCAGCCGGTTGATGGCCGAAATATCGGGCGCATGAAAAGGCCATTCCATCGGCGGAATGATACTGCTTGACCTGTTCGTAGATCTGCGCGGTTTTCCGCAGCCACTTCATCTGTGTATTCAAGCTCTGGCATTGGCAGAACGCCCCGTTCCAACGCAGCCTTGCTTGGTTTGCGGGTGGCAAAATCGGTTGCGGTTTGTGCAGGCATCATCATGAGATACTTGCCTCCTCTGCTAGAGCGCACGTCCCAATTCGGCACCAAAGGCTTCGTGGTCCGGGATGCGCATGAATTCAAAACACTGTCATCTTTCAGCTTTGCGTCGGCTGAAGGGCTCTGGTCTTGCAATGTCCGTCGGGACGTTGAGTCAACGCCCTTTTCGCTTTGATGTTCCCTGCCGCACTCATCGGCGCGACCGAGAGGTGTCCCTTGCGAGAATGATCGCAAAGGCCTTGAACTGGATCTAAAATCACAAGATTTTCGCCAATTCGATATTTATGCTCAATTTGAGCATAAGGGGAGCCATAAATTGACCAGCTCCTCGCTGGTCTGACTGCCAGTTGGCAGATTTGGTCCTTCTTTTCGACTTCAATATAGGATCAACATGTCGACATTTCCAGACCCTAAGCGTCATCGGGGGATAAAATCCAGCGACAAATGCGCACTTTGCCAAATAACCGAATCCTTTAGCAAATTGCAAAACCCGAGAAAAAATGCGCCAAAAGCGATCCAAAACAGCGGTTTGTGCTAATCCACGGTCGTTTAAAGACAGGAACGAGCGACCCTCTGCATTTTCTTATGTGATGGTATCAATGGCGAGGCTTACAAGGAAAAGGCCCGTGAACCGGAAGCTCACGGGCCAATCAATGAAAGAATTTATTAGAGTCAGGTGATGAAAAGAAGAAACCCGATGAGCCGACCAATATCCCGGCTCCATGGATCCAGACAATAAGGTCCCTGCATGTCAAATACATGACAATTTCTGCAAGTTTTGATCAGAGGACCTGTAGACGGAACAAAGGCGCGGCGATACCGATCACGAACTTGATCAATAATTCTGATCATTCCATCAAGAATAATCGCTTTCTCTTAGGATTGATCGCCCCTATGATCGGCGCTCCCTTTATCTCCCCTGCCCTTACTTCAACGCGAGGACAAGCCAGATGCAAAACGCAAGCAAGACACGCCTGCCTTATGGGTTGATCATCCTTCTAGGCTGCTCGATAGCAGTGCTGGGCTTTGGCCCGCGCGCGACTATGGGCTTCTTCCTTACGCCGGTGACGGTCGAGAACAGCTGGAGCCGCGAGATCTTTTCCCTCGCCATCGCCTTGCAGAACCTTGTCTGGGGTGTCGCTGCACCCTTTGTCGGCATGATCGCTGACCGTTTCGGCACGGCACGCGTCCTGATCGCAGGCGCTCTGGCCTATTCTGCGTCACTTTTGTGGATGTCGACAGTAACGGATCCTTCCTCGTTCCTGCTCAGTGCCGGGGTGATGATGGGGATCGGCATTGCGGGCTCTGGCTTCTTTCTGGTGCTGGCTGCCTTCACGCGCCTGCTGCCGCCGCAATTCCGCTCTGTAGCCTTTGGTCTTGGCACTGCGGCAGGCTCTCTGGGGCAGTTTCTGTTTGCGCCGCTCAGTCAGGGGCTCATTGCGGCCTATGGCTGGCGTGAGGCTCTGATGATCATGGGGGTGATCGTGCTCCTAGTGCCCTTGATTGCACCGGTGTTTCGCGGCAAACCTTCCTCTGATGCCGAGGCGGGAGCATCGGAGCAAAGCCTTGGCGATGCCCTGCGCGAGGCCTTCGGGCATAATTCCTATGTCCTGCTGGTGTTCGGCTTTTTCGTTTGCGGCTGGCACGTGGCCTTCATCACGACCCACCTACCGCCCTTCATCGCCGATTACGGCATCGATGCCAAATGGGGCGGCTGGGCCATCGCCCTCATCGGACTGTTCAACATGATTGGCGCCTTCGTGTCAGGCATATTGGGAGCCAAGCTGCCCTTGCGCTACATGCTGAGCTTCATCTATCTGACACGCTCGGTGGTCATTGCCATCTTCATCATGGTGCCGATTTCCGTCGTATCGATCCTCGCCTTCTCGGCGGCGATGGGCCTGCTCTGGCTCTCCACGGTTCCGCCGACGCAAGGGCTGGTGCTCAAGATGTTCGGGGCTCGCTACGTCGCGACGCTGTTCGGATTTGTTTTCCTTTCCCACCAGATCGGATCATTCCTCGGCGTCTGGCTTGGGGGCGTGCTGTATGACCGCTATGGCAGCTATGATGTAATCTGGTGGATTTCCATAGCGCTCGGTATCTTCGCAGCCCTCGTCCATTGGCCGATACGCGAAGAGGCCGTCAAGCGACTACAGCCGCTTGAAGCATCATAAGAAACAGGAAACAGAAAGTCGGTCTCAGGCGAGCAATCAGGCCGTTGTGCCGGTCGCAAAGCCTGTGATCTGCCAGTCTCCGCTTGGGACCCGACAGATTTCGCCCTGAATGTTTTCGACCCCGGTCACCCGATGCATGGAGCTCTTGAAGGAGCGGCATTCCTGATTGATCTGGGTTGGCGTGAGCTTGACTTGAGTGATCCGGCCCTTGGATCCGGTGACCGGATTATTCCAGTCCCCGTCCACCTCGCCATCTTTCAAGTCGGCCTTGTCGTAGGAAGAGATCTTGGCCAGCAAGATTTCCCAATCGGACCTCTCGATACCAGCAAGCAATGCGCTATCGGGCAGAATTGAGCCGGTTGATGTATGATCCACTGCCAATTCGGCGCCGCCAAGCCCAATTGAGGCACAGGCTCCTAGTGAACACGCAGCGGCCAGAACTGACATCCGTGCAGACGCTCTCAAAGCGCTGTATATAGATGTTTTGAAACTATGGCCAATCACGACGCTGTCCTTTACTCTGATAGGGAAATCCTGCAAATTTGCGGGATCCCGCCTGTCACACCGAGTCCCATTGTCTGCTAGGAAGGTTAATGTCCAGTAACTTTATTGAGGCAAAAAAACCGCTTTCGCTGTTCTCTGAATGGCTTAAAGATGCGGAAGCCAGCGAACCCAACGATCCCAACGCCATGGCGGTCGCCACCGTGGACGAGAGTGGCCTGCCGAATGTGCGCATGGTTCTGCTGAAGGATTATTCCGAAGAGGGGTTTGTATTCTACACCAACTTCGAGAGCGCCAAGGGGCATGAACTGCTTGCCTCCAAGAAGGCTGCGCTGCTGTTTCACTGGAAGACCCTGAGACGTCAGGTGCGGATCCGTGGTGCGGTCGAGGTGGTTTCCAACGAAGCGGCCGACGCCTATTTCCACTCCCGGCCGCGCGGCAGCCGGATTGGCGCCTGGGCGTCGAAACAGTCGCGCCCGCTGGAGAGCCGCTTTGCCCTTGAGAAGGCCGTCGCGGAATATACGGCCAAGTTCAACATCGGCAAGGTGCCCCGTCCGGACCACTGGTCGGGCTTTCTCGTCCGTCCGACGGAAATCGAATTCTGGCACGACCGCCCCTTCCGTCTGCATGACCGTGTTGTTTTCAAGGGCGTTGAAGGCGGATGGGAAAAGACCCAGCTCTATCCCTGAGGCTTCTGCAGCTCCGGGCGAGCGATGGCCTCGGAGTCCCACTGTATCTGCCGGGTGCTCGCAAGAGTTTGATGACCTGTGAGCACCCGTGACGATCGCTCGACGCGATGTCATGGTATGAAAGATCCGGATCCTCTGTTGCCCGGAAGACTTTTCATGCGTGGACTTCTCCATCATTTCTACAGTTCCCGTTCGCTGGTCGGCCTTGCGATGCTGACTGGACTGGTGCTGACGCTTTGGCCGATCTCTACCTGCAAGGCTACAGACGTTCCCTTGCTCGTAGCTGTTGCACCGATTTCCCCTCTCCCGGCTCCCGAGAAACCTCGCCTCAGTCCGTCAGAAGAAGCCATGCACGGACGCCCCTTGCCCGATGGAGGAGTAGCGAGGCTGATGGGCGGTGATATTGTGGAAGCGTGGCTGAGCATTGCCGACCCACCGCTATAAGCATGGGGTGCTGGGCGACAGGATAGAGGCAGGAGCCATCACGATCCGCAAGAGCGACGGGTCTCTGAGCAGTTTCGTGCTGACCCGTGAGTCCGTCTTCGAAGATCTCACCCCCAGACTGGCTGATCTTGACAGGGATGGCAGAACAGAAGTGATCGTCGTGCGCTCCTACCTCAAACATGGCGGAACGGTTTCCGTTCTGGGCTTGCGCATGGACGAGCTTGACCTATTGGCCGAATTGCCGCCCATTGGCCAGCCCAATCGCTGGCTCAACCCGTCCATCATTGCCGATCTCGATGGCTCCGGGCGACCGGTCATCGGCCTGGTTCGGACGCCCCATATCGGGGGTCAGTTGCAGATCTGGCGCTTCGCGAAAGGAAGGCTGGAGCCGGTGCTGAGTGCCACCGGCTTTTCCAACCACTCCATCGGCAATCGGGCGCTCGGCCTGACGGCAGTTCTCTCCTCAGGAGAGGAGCGCCGAATCATCATTCCGGACGCAACGCAAGCCAACCTGTTGGTGCTTGATGCCATCTCGCTTTCGCGACTTGCCAGCATTCCCTTGCCCGCCCGCCCCATAAGGGACTTTGTCGTTCAGAGGGATTCTGCCGGTCATCAATGGGTGGAAATCGGCTTTGAGGACGGTATCACCTACAAGCTGTCCGATCCGTCCGGGCGCCTGTTCGACTAGGGATCCTATCCATCGCGCCTGATCGCCGCAGGGATGTTGACTTCCCCTCGCATTCACTTACAAATGCTCACAGACAGTCCTTCCTTCCCCAAAGCTTCCCCTCGCTCTTAATTACGGCATTCAGGCGGTCTTTCATGGTCATTGCGAACGTTTTTGCCCCTCTCACACAGGGCTTCTTTCTTGGTGCCTCGCTGATTATCGCAATCGGCGCGCAAAAATGCCTTCGTGCTACGTCTTGGGCTGCAGCGCCAGCATGTGCTGCCGATTGTTCTGGTCTGCTCCTTCTCTGATGCCCTGCTGATTGCAGCCGGAGTTGCCGGGATGGGTGCGCTCGTGCGGCAATCGCAGATGCTGCTGACGATCATCACTTGGGCCGGGTTCCTGTTTTTGGCCATCTATGGCCTCAAGGCCTTTCGGCGCGCACTCAATTCAGAGGAAATGCACGTGGGCAAGGCTGAGGGTGTCAGCCTCAAGCGGGCCTTGCTGACTGTCCTCGCCTTCACCTATCTCAATCCGCATGTCTATCTTGATACGGTGTTGCTAGTGGGGAGCCTGTCGGCCCAGTGGCCCCATGCCCAGCAATGGATCTTTGCACTGGGGGCCATGATGGCAAGCTTCGTGTGGTTCTTCGCTCTCGGCTATGGGGCCCGCATCCTGACACCCCTGTTCGAAAAACCCATCGCTTGGCGTATTCTGGATTTTACCATCGGCATCGTGATGTGGTTGTTGGCACTGTCGCTGTTGCAAGGGGTGATTTGACGGGCCTGATTGTGGCGACGTGCCAAGGCGAATGGAGATGCCACAAACAAAAAACGCATGCCCAAGGACATGCGTTTTTTTTGTTTCGAACTGAATGTGATCCAGCTCCGGATCAGAGTGTCTTCGACTGTGGCACGGTGACCGTGTGGTCGAACCGCCGAAAATGGCTCACCCTTTTCAGGTCTCTTGCGTCGCAAGCAGAAGAAGGCCACTCACTTGCACATTCCAAGCGCTATCCCGGACAGAGTGAAGAGCGCCTGTCTATTGTCAGTCGATCAACAGCAGTGATCAATAATCTTCCACATGCGGATCATAGTCAGCATGCTTCTTCTGCTGATATGCTTTCTTCACGCAGCAAGCTGCTGCGATCGCTTCGATGCCGATTTCGTGGTATTCTTTTTCCAGCAGGTCTTGGGCAGCTGGTGCACTTTTAGACTGTTCAGCCATGGCTTCTACTCTCTTTATTGCCATTGTTGGTTTCATCTATTGATCGCAGTTTAACGCCAT
This sequence comes from uncultured Cohaesibacter sp., assembly GCF_963662805.1. Lineage (NCBI taxonomy): Bacteria > Pseudomonadati > Pseudomonadota > Alphaproteobacteria > Hyphomicrobiales > Cohaesibacteraceae > Cohaesibacter > uncultured Cohaesibacter sp. The sequence continues at coordinate 62,283 of NZ_OY759857.1, read as the reverse complement.
GCCTTTAGCAAAAGTATGATTTACGCCGGGGCAGCCAAGCTATCCCCCGAAATCTCAATGACTTTCTGCGTCGCTGTCGGATGAACCGCATTGCAGCAATGCAGAAATCTCATTGCTTTTTTGCGTTCCATTCTCACGCAATTTATATTAACATTCTCCTATCTATATCAAGATAGATTCCAATTTCTGTTGATTTTCTTTTCAATAATTTCACAGTTTTCTACTCATTCAATCATCACGTTTGTAGCAGGGTATAGATCAACCGCCTGTCAAAAGTGGCAAGAATTGCGTCCTGCAATTTGCGCATAGCCGTTATTACCCCAGATCGTGTCTGACCTTTAGGTTAAGGAGGCAGCGCTGCCATATTCCAGAACTTCGCCTTAAGGGGAGGTTTTGCTGCAACAGCCTCGCCGGTTCCGTTACAAGTGTCACACAGCCGACTGATACTATTTTGCCGGAGACTGGTATCCCAATCCCCGGCAACAAAGCCTTCAACTCATCTTTTCAGGGGCCTTCTGGCCCTTCCTCCATCTCGCACGAGGCGGAGCGGCGGACGCCGGATCAGCCGTTGATATCGATGATCACGCGGCCGCGAATGTTGCCAGCGATGATATCTTCGGCCGCCCCGATTATGTCATCAAAGCCGATGGTTTTCGTCAGGCTGTCGAGCTTGGCGATGTCGAGATCTCGAGCCAGTCGCTGCCATGCCTTGATGCGTTTGGACTTGGCGGCCATGACGGAGTCGACGCCGAGCAGGCTGACGCCTCTCAAGATGAGGGGGCATGACGGTTGTCGGCAGATCAAAGCCCTGAGCCAGACCACAGGCCGCCACAGCGCCTCCGTAGTTGGTCTGGGCCAGCACGTTGGCGAGGGTATGGCTGCCGACGGAATCAACGGCCCCTGCCCAACGTTCCTTGCCGAGAGGGCGACCTGCTTCCGACAGCTCGTTGCGGTCGATCAGTTCGGCGGCACCAAGGCCCTTAAGATAGTAGCCTTCACTCATACGGCCCGTTGAGGCGATGACGTGATAGCCCAGTTTGGACAAAAGAGAGATGGCCACGGAGCCAACACCCCCGGCCGCACCAGTCACCAGCACCGGCCCCTTGTCCGGGCTCACACCAGCGCTCTCGAGCGCCATGACACAGAGCATCGCGGTGTAGCCTGCGGTACCGATCCCCATGCACTGGGCTTCACTCAGTCCTTCAGGCTTGTGAATGAGCCAGTCGCCTTTGACACGCGCGATCTCGGCATAGGCGCCCATGTGGGTCTCGCCGACGCCCCAGCCGTTGAGGATCACGTCGTCCCCGAGCTTGAAATCGTCATTGTCCGATGCGACCACCTTGCCGGCCATATCGATGCCGGGCACCATGGGCCAGCGGCGCACGACGGGGCTCTTACCCGTGATCGCGAGGCCGTCCTTGTAGTTGACGGTCGAATGGCTGACCCGAATTGTGACATCCCCCTCCATGAGATCAGCTTCGGAGAGTTGCTTTACGGCTACGCTCTGTTTTTTCTGATCATCCCGGTCAATTACGATGGCTTTGAAGTCATCCATGCTGTCGTTGCTCCTGTTGGGGTTTGATTTCTGCTGATTGGCTCACGAGGGATTACCAATCTTACTGAAGAGGATTGGCACCTATTTGACATCTGCCAAGCCTGAACGCCAGTCCCAGTGCCGACCGGCTGATATGCGGCCAAGGCAAGTCGAAAATCCCGCCTGAAGAACCCACCACATGTAGTCACAAAACTGTCAAAATGCATAGCCGTTGATTTTTGTCTGCATTTTTGGCTCAATATAGACAGGAAATGGATTTCATCAAACGATTCCCGGAAGCAAGTCGAATGATATATGACAGTCCATCAGACCCTGCGTTAACAGACTGGCTGACCATAGTCGAGTTTGAAGAGCTCTTCTGGGAGGAGAGCATACGGATCCAGACCTACGACAGGGCTCTGGTGAACGAGCGACCGAGCTTTGTTCAACAACATCCATCGACTTCCCATATCGGACCGGGAGCCAAGCATGTAGATGAGTGGCTCCCGTTGTTGCTTTTCGGGAAGCATTTTACCGGCGATCTGCGCAATTGGGACACGACAATCGAGGTCTGCGCCACGCGGACCGGTAGCGGCGATCCCAAGACCAGCAACGGCTGCAGCTTTGATGCCATGTATCGGATCTCCTCCAACCAGCCCCATATCACGCCCGACCGTGCCGGCTATGTCGAGATCACGCGCGCCATGAACCCTCGTCAGGGGGCGGCTCTGGTGCGGCGAGACAGGGAGATGTCCCGTATCGGGCAGATGATGGATACCAGCTGGCATTTCGGCTATGGGGTCAGGGAAGTGGAGCAGGAAGTGCTGCGCGCCGTGCTGCGCAAGGTGGCCAAGAAATATGAGCCCAACACCTCGCTTCTCATCTGGTTGCGCGAAGATCCGCCCAGCATCGCGTCGCGCCTTAAGGAGCCGCGCTTTGTCGATCTGGTCGAAAGGGCGTCAAACGGCATGTTTGCCAACATCTGCGTGGTCGGCATCAAGACCGGCATCATCTGGATCGTGGGAAGTGGCATCTAGACACATCCTCTCTCACCTCGCCACCTGTTATAGAGGCTCTGCGGCAGGCTGCTCCCATCTGCCCGTTGAAAATCCCGAAATGCCGATAGGCAATGTCGCCCCGGTATAAAGAGCTTTGCGTTAAAAGTTAGAAATCATGATCGATCATCTGAGCATATCCGTTTCGGATCTGGACGTAAGCGCGCGCTTCTATGAAGCAGCCCTGTCAGTGCTTGGCTATGTGCCAGTCCTGCGGTTTGCAGACGATGCGAGCTTTGGGGTGCTTGAAGGGGAAAAGGCCTCCAGTGATCCCGGCGGGGAATTCTGGATCCACAAGGGCACGCCCACTGCGCCACTCGCCCATTTTGCCTTCAGTGCAACTTCGCGTGAGGCTGTTCATGCCTTCCATGCTGCGGCGATTGCTGCTGGGGGTACGAACAACGGCGACCCGGGACTGCGTCCTCACTATCACGACCTCTATTATGCAGCTTTCATCCGCGATCCTGATGGCTATGGGATCGAGGCGGTGTATCACCGCGCAAAGTGACGCGCACCGTGACGGCAAAAAGCCAGCTCATCCTGCGAACAATCAAATCAGAAAGCAAAAAAAGCCGCAGCAATGATGCTACGGCTTTTGATTGTCTGATGCTGAATAGCCGGATTGCCCGGATCAGTTCAGTTTGCCACCAACTTCGGCAATGGACGTCTGCAGAAGGTCTGTTCCGGTCTGCCCTGCCATTTGCTTGGCGAGGATCTTTTCGGCTGCCTTGATGGCGATATCCGTTGCCACGCCCTTGACCTCGGCAACAGCCTGGGTCTCAGCCTGAGCGATCTTGTCCTCAGCCTGCTTGGTGCGACGGGCCACATATTCGGTAATCTTGACCTTGGCGTCTTTTTCCATGGCCTCGGCTTCGCGTTTGGCAAGCGTGATGATTTCTTCCGCTTCGCTTTCCGCTTCCCGAGCCTTGCGCTGATACTCAGCCAGCAGAGCCTGAGCTTCCTCGCGCAGACGGCGCGCCTGATCGAGTTCGTCCTCGATGGACTTGGCGCGCTTGTCGAGGGCGGAAGTGATCATGGACGGAACGCCCATCTTGATCACGATGCCGAGAAAGACCACCAGTGCGATGAAGGCCCATAAAGTTGCGTCACCCATTTGGCCCCTCCTCAGTTTGCTTTGGCGGCCTTGATGGCCGAGTTGATTTCGCGTTTGCCGACACTGGAGCCCATGATGGATTCCAGAATGGCTTCGGTCGTGCTCTGAGCGATAGCGTCGACCTCACTCATGGCAGCTTCCTTGACAGAGGAGATTTTCTCGTCTGCAGCGGACAGCTGCTTGGCGATGTCTGCTTCGACCTTGGCCAGTTCGGCATCGGAATGTGCCTTGGCCTCTTCGCGGGCCGTATGGGCAATGCCGTGCGCTTTCTGGCGGGCCTGAGCCAGCGATTCTTCGTAGGAAGCAATCGCTTCGTCCGTTTCCCGCTTGAGCCGCTCGGCTTCTCCCAGATCACTGGCGATCCGGTCGCGCCGGACTTCCAGAATATTGGCGATGCGCGGCAGTGCCACCTTGGACATCAGGTAGTAGAGAAGTCCGAAGGTGATGGCCAGCCACAGAAGCTGCGAGCCATAGGTGGTCGAATCGAACGGCGGGAATGCCCCACCATGTTCGGCACCGTGATCGGCTACTTCCGTATGCGCGTTCGTCCCATGCGTGTCTGCGGCCACAGGGCCCGTTTCTGCAGTGGTCTCGTGCTCAGCCATCGTTGTCTCCCAGTCAAAAAGCCAGAGCCGCCGTGAGATCAGATCCCGGACTAGCGAGCTGTCATCGGTTTGAGGTGGCCGTCAGGAGACAGGTGTCTCTTGACGATTGGCACGAACCGTGACGGCTACTGACGTCATTTGAATCTTCAGTCTTGCTTAAGGTCGAGAAATGAACTTAAGCAACGAAGATGAGAACAAGCGCGATAACCAGCGAGAAGATGCCGAGACCTTCGGCAAGAGCTGCACCAATCAGGGCGTTGGTGAACTGTGCAGGTGCTGCAGACGGGTTACGCAGAGCGCCATTCAGATAGTTCCCGAAGATGGTCCCAACACCGATACCGGCGCCACCCATACCGACACATGCGATACCAGCACCAATCAGCTTTGCTGCTTCAGCTTCCATTGTGATCTCTCCTATTTACGTCAATTCGAGAATTCGAGTTTGTGATTGTTCAATTGTTCGTTCGAAACTGTTCCACACGGACCTGGTTGCTTCGCCTTAGTGAGACGGGTGGATCGCATCGTTAAGATATACGCAGGTCAGGATCGTAAAGACGTATGCCTGCAGGACTGCGACCAGGAACTCCAGAGCTGTCAGCGCAACGGTGAGGGCAAAGGGGAACAGAGCCCCGAACCAGCCAAGCGCACCTGCCGCGGACAGCGAGACCACGAAACCGGCGAAAACCTTCAGCACGATGTGGCCTGCGAGCATGTTGCCGAACAGACGCAAGGAAAGGCTGACCGGACGAGACAGGAATGACAGAACTTCAATGAGAGCAATAAAGGGTGCCAGTGCGGGCGGAAGGCCGGACGGCACGAAAAGCTTGAGAAAGCTGAAACCGTTACGGATGAAGCCATAAACGATCACGACGGTAATCACGGCCAGCGCCAGTGCTCCGGTCACGACCAGATGGCTCGTCACGGTAAAGAAGTAGGGCATCAGGCCAATCAGGTTGGCAAAGAGCACGAAGGCAAACAGCGAGAAGACAAAGGGGAAGAATTTCATCCCTTCGGTTCCGGCCGTATTTCGTAAGGTACTGGCCACGAGTTCATACATCAACTCTGCCATGGACTGCCAACGGGTCGGAACCAGTCCGCGGCCCGAGGTGGACAGGATCAAAAAGGCGGAGATCGTCAAAACAATAACGATCATGAATAGTGCGGAGTTCGTCATTGCGAACTCAACGCCACCGACTTCGCCCAGAGAGAAGAATTTCTGAATCTGGAACTGATGAATCGGATCGTTGGCCACGTCGCCTGCCCTCTTTCAATCTGTTGCTTCCGGTCCGGGCCTCATGCCCTGCCGGATTATTCTTTGACTGAACAGAGTCTGCATCGAGCCCCCCCTGTTCGATTAATTCATTCGCCGCTCATGCTCCTCCCGGCGGAGGCATTTTTCCCGCAGCGCGGAGCATGTTTAGCATGCCAGCTACAAAGCCGAGAAGAAGGAAAATTATCAATCCCCAAGGCGACCAGCCAAGCCATGTATCAATCAAATAGCCAATCACACCACCCACAAGCACGCCAGAAATGAACTCGGCACCCAATCTCCAGGCCATTGCCAGCCCAGAGCTGTTGCTCTGTCGCATCTCCTGCTGTCTGCGCTCTGCGACCTCCTCCGACCGGAGTCTGGCCAGCGTCGCGTCCAACTGCTCGCGGCGATCGATCAGCTTTCCATCGTCCTGCCCTTTTGCGGAGGTTTCCGAATTTTCAGCGACCTTGTTGCCTTCCATTCCGGTGCCATCCCGCAGCTGTTCAAGACGGGCGCACCATAGTCGCGGGGCCGTGGGGTGTCAAGATAACGCCACCCTACCTTAGTTCATTGTTTTGTCAGTATATTTCTTCATTTTAGACAAAAATAGCAAACAATCTTCGTCCAATTGCGAATGAGACATTGTGGAATGGGCCCACAAATTAGGTGGAAATCCCGAGATATTGGCAAGAGAATCGCTTTTCACCAGATTCGAAAGCGGGGATTTCTGCAAAATCTTATCCACCTCCCTGCCCGATGAGCGCACTCGCAAGTTATAAGTCAATCACTTTACGCAACCTGCACTGCTATGGCGGACAAGCCGCAAATTCGAAGTTTCATTCATCAAGGGATCGCACTCTTTCCTGACAGTTTGCCGACAGAATCTTACGAAGTTTTCATTTGGGTGTGATGGGATTGCTCTCTAACTTTGAAGGATCTGCCACAGCTTCGCCTTAACTGTCGCATATCAAAGGAAAAAGGTGGATCGACGCCGCCAGCACGTCGATCGGGACAAGGCACACGCGCCACAAATTTGGAGAGATGAATGCCCACAAGAGCATATTCGAGCAAATTGACCTTTATGGTTCTTTTGATGTCCGCCTGCCTGACCGGCGGGGCGGCCATTGCCAGATCTTCTCCTGCGGCGCCCGAAGAAAAGCCAGTTGTTGCGGCAGCACCGGAAACGGCCAATGGCACTCCCACATCCGTCAGTCAGTTGCTTGGAACTTCCCTCGCCGACCTTCCCCAGTTTGGCGCGAATTTCGGGAACTTTACTCTGTCCAATGGTTTGCAGGTAGTGGTGATTCCCGATCACCGAGCCCCGGTTGTCACCCACATGATCTGGTACAAGGTCGGCGGGGCTGACGAGAAACGCGGACAGTCTGGCATTGCGCATTTCCTGGAACATTTGATGTTCAAGGGCACACCGTCCCATCCGGACGGAGAGTTTTCCAAGATCGTCGCCTCCATCGGTGGAGAGGAAAACGCCTTCACGACACATGATTATACTGCCTATTTCCAGCGCGTGGCCAAACAGCATCTCGGTTTGATGATGGAGCTCGAAGCCGACCGGATGGCCAACCTGGAGCTGCGCGAGGATCAGGTCTTGCCCGAACGCAAGGTGATTCTCGAAGAACGTGCCATGCGGGTCGACAACAACCCGTCTGCTCAGCTCGATGAGGCCCTGAGCGCGGCGCTCTATCGCAACCACCCTTACGGGGTGCCGGTCATCGGCTGGGAGCACGAGATGGAGCAGCTCAACCGGCAAATGGCCATCGACTTCTACAATCTCTATTACACACCCAACAATGCCGTGCTCGTGGTCGCTGGCGATGTGACCGAGGAGGAAGTACGGGCGCTTGCCGAGAAAACCTATGGCAAGGTCGAACGCCGCGCCGAACCGGGAGAGCGCATCCGCGCCAAGGAACCACCGCAACTGACTGCGCGGAGCCTCATTCTTCGCAACGAGCGTGTGCGCCAGCCAAGTGTACGTCGCAGCTACATGACGCCGTCCGACACCACGGCGCAAAATGGTGAGGCCGCGGCTCTGGACCTGCTCAGCTATATTCTGGGGTCTGGCACCAATTGCCGGCTGTACCAGTCGCTCGTTGTCAAGGACGGCATCGCGTCCTCCACCGGTGCCTATTATCAAAGCTCCGGGCTTGATGACACGCGCATGCTTTTCTATGGCACCCCAGCGCCGGGTCACACCATTGACGAGGTGCTTGCCGCCATCAAGAAAGAAATCAATCTGGTGATCAAGGACGGCGTGACGAGTGATGAAGTGACCAGAGCCAAACGCTCACTGCTCAGTCAGGCCATCTATGCGCAGGACAATCAGGCCACGCTCGCCCGGATCGTCGGCAGCAATCTGACGTCAGGTGCGACTCTTGAGGAAATCAAGAAATGGCCCGAGCAGATTGCCAGCGTCACGCCGGAGGATGTGGTTGACGTCGCCAGAACTTATCTTCAGGAGCACCGGTCCGTGACCGGATATCTGTTGCCACTGGAAGATCCTGCCGAAGCAGCGTCCACTGAGTCTGATCCGAACACAGCAGAGCAGCCGATGCCCAAGGCAAAAACCATGGGCAAACCGAAGGATGCTCCGCGCATCTCTCTCAAAGTCCCCAACCCCAAGTCTCGCCCCGTGGTGCATCCCAAGCCAAAGCCGGACCCTTCAAACGAGCCGGAGGCTGCTGCATCACCCAAAGCTGACGAAGCAGCCGATGCATCCCCCGATGTGCAGACCGAACCAGCAGAATAAAGGACAGGGCATCTCATGAAAATGAACCATTCAAAACATGCCGTTCGCCCGCTTCGTTCCACTCCGGCCAAAGTCGCCGTGGCCAGCAGGCAGAAGAGCAACATTCATCTCTTCACTGTCTTTGCCGTTGGCACACTCATGCTTTTGATGAGCTGGTCCTTCGCTCGGGCTACGGAAGTGCAGCGCGTGGTCAGTGACAAGGGCATTGTTGCCTGGTTGGTCGAGGATCACACTGTCCCGATCATCACCATGGATTTCTCTTTCTCGGGTGGCACTGCGCAGGATCCTGAAGGGCGGGAAGGTGCCGTGACCATGCTTACGAGCCTGCTCGATGAAGGCGCTGCCGACATGGACAGCGCGGCCTTTCAGACGGCTCTGGAAGACAACGCGATCAAGCTCAGCTTCGAAGCGACAAAAGACCGGTTCTATGGGTCTCTGCTCACTCTGAGCCCGAACCGTGATCTGGCACTTGACCTGTTGGCAAAGGCCGTTCAGAGCCCCCGTTTCGACGCCGCGCCCGTGGAACGGATGCGTGCGATCTGGCTTGGGAGCGTGAAACGCAAGGAACGGGACCCGAACACCATATTATCAAAGTCCTTCCGTCAAGCGGCCTTCCCCGATCATGCTTACAGCCGCGAAGCTGATGGCAGCGTCGAGACCCTTTCGAGCGTGACCGCGGACGACATCAAATCTGTCTATGGCAAGATCTTCAGCCGTGACGACCTGATCATCGGTGTTGTCGGTGCCATCGATGCAGAGAGCCTCAAGCCTCTGCTCGACAAGGTTTTCGCTCCTTTGCCTGAAAGCGGAGACTTGAAGCCGATTGAAGATGTGGAACTGACCAAGACAGGCACCATCAATATCCCGTTTGCGGCTCCACAGACCTCGATCCGCTTTGCTGCACCGGGCATCGACCGGCACGACAAAGATTTTTACGCAGCCTATCTGGTCAATCACATTCTGGGTGGCGGCAGTTTCTCCTCGCGACTCTATGAAGAGATTCGCGAAAAGCGTGGCCTTGCCTATGGCGTCTACAGCCATCTTGCCACCTATGATCACGTCAATCTGTTTGTCGGCGGTATGCAGACACGCACCGAGAACACCGAGCAGGCCCTACTTCTGGTCAAGCAGGAAATCGCCCGCATGGGCAAGGAAGGCCCGACAGCGGAAGAACTGGAAGCCGCCAAGAAGTATCTGATTGGTAGTTATCCGCTGCGTTTTGACAGCTCGTCAAAGATCTCTCGGCAGTTGGTGGCGCTGCAGGAAACAGACCTCGGCATCGACTATTTTGACAATCGAAACAGCTATATCGAGGCTGTCACGCTCGAAGACGCCAAACGGGTGGCAAAACGGATCCTTGATCCTTCAAAGCTGTTTCTTGTCACCGTCGGGGAGGAAATGAAACATGCCGAAGCCCCGGCTGCTGCACCCGCCAATGACAATCGCGTTGCAGTGGCGGGCGCCGTAAAGGTTGCGGGCCAATAACAAACAAGCCCTGCCGGATTTGAGTTGTTCCTCAATCAGTCCGGCAGGGCAGACAGTGTCTCAACACTGGTCCAGACCGCATCGGCCAGCACCTTGTCGAAGGTGCCTATGTCAACGTTCCAGTCTGTGGCCCCGGTCTCCTTGCCATCCAACAGAGGCACCGGCTCGCCATTGCGGGACAAAGCCCAACTGGATGACCAATACCCCTCCTTCGTGACATCCATCCGGCCAGTGAGCTTGACTGCATTGGCGTCCAAAGCGGCTTCCTTATTTGTCGGCAGGAGCAGGGAAACGGCCGTGCGCCCTTCAAGGCTCTCGATCACCGCCCGCTGTCCCCAGCCGCGTTCCGACGTCTGGGTCAGGCGATAGATTTCCATGCCATCATTGATGATGAGCTCGATGGCGATGGCGGGCCGCTCCGCAAGCCAAGGCGATAACCCTTCCTTTGCCAGAAGGCCATCGATGTCAGACTGCCTGAATGTCACAGTGAACAGAAAGGAGCGGTCACGGGTGCCCTGCTCGTCGGAAATCTGGATGCCCTTCTTGCGGTCGAGATAGGTGAAATGGTCAACATAATCGCTGGCCGTCTCTCGGGCTGACTGCAGGGTGGGCAGTGCCATCACCTTTTGCCGTCCAGAAACCTTGGACAGTACCAGTTCGAAACATTCGCGAATGCCGCGTTCGCGCTCGGAGAGATTGGTCTCGCCAGTAATGATCGTGGTTGCCTCGTAGAGCCCGGCCAGCCTGCCCAGAGGCTCGGCGGCCATCAAGGGTTGGGCGGTCCACATCACCAAACACAGGATGATGAGCCGAGCGAGAGTTTCGGGGACTTTTTCTTTGGTCTTGCAGTCAGATGAGATACCGGAACGGTTGAACATAGGACATCCTCCAAAGAGAAGTTGTCCGCCTATTCAACCTCAAGGACAACACCGCTGTCCAGAACTGCTTTTGCTCCGTTGGCGATTATGTCCATCAGGGCCGTTGTTTCAGGGGCGATGTTGGTGGCAAAGAAGATTGCCATCGCCTGCCTTTTTGCAAGGGAAGCGTCGTTAAGTTCCCGAGCTTTCAGGGCACCTTTGAGAATCAGAATGCCGCCTAGAGTGATGCCGAACAGGCGCTGGTATGGCGTGGCGCCCGCAAGCGCTTCCTCGACGCGCCCTTCCTTCAGTGCGGTCTGCATCCAGTCGGTGGTGAAGCGAAGATCCGCGAGGCTTTCGGCCATCAGAGTGCCCACTGTCGCCAGAGGTTCGCCTTCGAAGGCTTCGGCCTCGGTCGTATAGGACGCCAGTTCGGTCATCAGCTCCTTGACTGCCAAGCCATCAGAGAGGGGCAGTTTGCGGGTGACCAGATCGATGGCCTGAATGCCGTTGGTGCCCTCATAAATCGAGGCAATGCGGCTATCGCGCATCAGTTGGGCAGCACCGCTTTCCTCGATAAAGCCCATACCGCCATGGACCTGAATGCCGAGGGATGCCACTTCGGTGCCCAGATCAGTCGACAGGCTCTTGGCAAGCGGGGTCAGGATCCCGGCGCGCGCGCTCCACAGGCTTGCCTTTTCGGCATCTCCGGCCTTCGCCGCCAAAACCGTCTGGTCCGTGGCGTGGGCGCAGGTGTAACAGATCGAGCGAATGGCTTCGGTGAGCGTGCGCATCGTCATCAGCATGCGACGCACATCGGGGTGGACAATGATCGGCTCAGCCTCGCCGCCCTTCTGCACTCCGACAGACTGGCCCTGACGGCGTTCCATGGCATAGTCGCGGGCCATCTGGAACGCCCGCTCGGCAACGCCCACGCCTTGGGTGCCAACCATCAGACGGGCGTTGTTCATCATCGTGAACATGCAGGCAAGACCACGGTTCTCTTCACCTATCAGCCAGCCAATGGCTCCCTCATTGTCACCAAAGGACATGGTGCAGGTGGGCGAGGCATGGATGCCCATCTTGTGCTCAAGACCGACGGCGCGCAGGTCGTTGCGCTCACCAAGGCTGCCATCGTCACCTACCAGATATTTGGGAACCAGAAACAGCGAGATGCCACGGGTGCCAGCAGGCGCATCGGGCAGACGGGCCAGCACGAGATGGATGATGTTCTCCGTCAGCTGGTGATCGCCATAGGTGATGAAGATCTTCTGGCCCTTGATGCGATAGGAGCCATCCCCGGCGGGTTCGACTCTGGTGCGCATGCCGCTGAGATCAGAACCGGCACCGGGTTCGGTGAGGTTCATCGTCCCCATCCATTCGCCGGAGACCAGCTTCTCGAGATATTTGGCCTTGAGCTCCGGGGCCGCGTGTTTCTCGATTGCCTCAATCGCGCCGGTGGTCAGGGTCGGGCCGATGGCAAAGGCCATGGAGCCCTGATTCCACATGTCCGTGGTGGCTGTGGCGAGCTGCAAGGGCAGCTCCTGACCGCCAAAGTCGGCTGGACCGGTCAAAGAGTTCCAGCCCCCTTCCGCCCATGCGTGGTAGAGTTCCTTCCATCCCGGAGGCGTCGTCACCACACCATTGTCGAGTGAACAGCCGTGCTGGTCCGACATGGCGAGATTGGGGGCGACTTCCTCGGTTGTGAAGCGTCCGGCTTCCTCAAGGATGGCATCGACGAGATCATCGCTCAGATCGGGATAGGCCCCTTCGTTGATCATGTCGGCAAGACCCGCAACATGCTTGAGCGTGAAAGCCATGTCAGTAACCGGCGTACGATAAGCCATTTTCTTCTCCTCCAGACGCATCGGGATTGCCATCCCGACAAGGTCAGCCAGCCTGCACGCCTCCGGTCCGTTCTTGGACCCTTTTCGATTTCCGTGCAGTTTGCGGTTCATGGGACCGCAGCAAGGCCAGATCTTTTGAAATTCCCTTTACGTCAAATGACGCAAACAATCGCCAGCTCGCGTTGGTGCCGTCTGTTGTTGACGGGTGTTTCATGACGATCCAAGTGGGCAGCGAACCCTCGCAGCCACAGTAGAAAGGGATTGACGTTAACGTCAAGGTTTGGCGTCTTAACCCTTGGTTCTAGACAGCGGCGTTATCCACGCTCAGCGGCACCACGCGGGTCCCTAAGGATCACAATGCAAAGAAGGTCTGGACCCGAAGCGGCAAGTCTTTTAAAAGACATCCACTTTCCTCCCCATGACGGCAAGATCTGTTGCAATGAGCGAACAAAGCCTGCGTTGGCATCCTGAAACCTGTGTTATCGACGAGAAGAGCGGCGCTGCCTCCAGCACGCTTGCTTCGGATGCGGGGTTTGTGCGGGCTTGCAAGCTCCTCGACGATGGGGGGCTGGTCGCCGTTCCGACCGAGACAGTCTATGGCCTTGCAGCCGATGCCACCAACCCGGCGGCAGTGGCGCGGATCTTCGCGGCCAAGGACCGCCCAAGCTTCAATCCGCTTATTTCCCATCTCCCCAGCCTTGAAGCCGCCAAGACCCATGGGCTGTTCAATGATGCAGCCCTCAGGCTGGCTGAAGCCTTCTGGCCCGGACCGCTCACCCTCGTGGTGCCGCGTCATCCCTCAAGCCCGATAGCGGATCTGACGTCTGCGGGGCTCGACACCGTCGCCTTGCGCGTTCCGGATGCTCCGTTGATGCGAGCCCTCGCCTATCAACTCGACAAGCCGCTCGCCGCGCCATCGGCGAACCGCTCGGGGCGTGTCAGCCCGACCCTTGCCAGTCATGTCGCAGAGGAACTGTCCGGGCGGATTGATCTGATTGCCGATCAGGGCGCCTGCCGTGTCGGTGTGGAATCAAGTGTCGTTCAGTGTGCCGATGGTCATCCCGTGACACTATTGCGCCCCGGTGGGCTGGCGACCGACGATCTGGAACGGGTGCTCGGTGCTCCCCTTCAACGGGCGGGCACCAATGACCAGACACCAAGTTCTCCCGGCATGCTCAGCGCCCACTATGCCCCGTCCGTACCCGTGAGGCTAAAGGCCAGCCGGATCGAGGCGGGCGAGGCACTTCTGGCGTTCGGGCCTGATTTGCCGGAAGGCGCAGAGAAGGCGGTTACCGTCCTCAACCTGTCGCCATCCGGGGACAGCTTCGAAGCGGCGCAAAAGCTCTTTGCCTCCCTACGTGCGCTTGATCGGGATGATGTAAGCGGCATCGCCGTTGCGCCGATCCCCGATGCTGGGCTGGGCGAGGCGATCAATGATCGGCTGAAACGGGCGGCGCATCGCTAGGTGTGTGTTGCGCGCACTCATTCATTCATTCTGCCTTCAGCTTCTTCCATTTACAGATTGTTCACCTTATGCCTGTGTCGTATGGTTTTGCGTGCGGCAACCCAAATCCTCAAAGATTGGCGGCCGCACCTTTGACAATCTGCGCGTCCGGCTCAAGAGCCTCTTGGAGGGACGCGCCATGGCGTTGCCCGGACGGCCCGGGGCCTAACCCCGGGGGGCGATGAACGCCTTGAGGAGCTGAACATGATTAAGGAATTTCAGGAATTCATTGCCAAGGGCAATGTCATGGATCTCGCCGTTGGCGTCATCATTGGTGGCGCCTTTGGCCTGATCGTCAAATCCCTGACCGACGATATCATCATGCCGATTGTCGGGATGATCTTTGGCGGGCTGGATTTTTCCAACTATTTCATCCCACTGTCGAGCGAAGTCACGGCCAATAGCCTTGACGCCGCCAAGGAACAGGGCGCGGTTCTGGCCTACGGCAGCTTCCTGACCGTGGTGCTCAACTTCCTCATTCTGGCCTGGATCATCTTCCTGATGGTCAAAGCGGTCAACAAGATCCGCTCAGAGGCAGAAGAACGCCTGATGGCACAGGAAGAAGAGGTTGCAAAGGAAGAGCCAGCCGCTCCTCCTCCAGCAGATATTGCTCTCTTGACAGAAATCCGCGACCTGCTGGCCAAAAAGGCGAGCTGATCGGTCTTTCAGCCTAGCTGATCAGATTGGAAGACACCCGCTCCGAGGCTCATCGGGGCGGGTGTTTTCGTCTGGATGTGCCCTCAGCCACCGACCATGCGGCTGTAAAGGATCAGTTCGGGGCGATATTCGAAATGCATGCCATCAAAATGATGCCACTTGCCGCCCCAAATGAAGCCGCGCCGTTCAAAGGCCTTGACGATGCCTTCGGGGATGGCATTGTCATAGCGAGCGGCGTGACCCGGCTTCACCCCAGCCCATTTCCAGTATTTGCCAAGCTGGGAGTTGATGTCGACCGCCGAGCCGAAGGAATGGCTGCTCAGGCGTTTGGTGCCGGAGATCGTGCGCCAGGCGAAACTGCCACCGGTCTTCTGAAAGAATTTGTCATAGGACCCAGCGCTGGCGATCTCGTCGAGGGCGGCCTTCAACTGGGTGTGGATGCAGTATTTCTTGGAAACATGAAAAGACGCGCTGACCTTTCTGCCCTTGTATTTGACGGTTGTCAGGCTCTTTTGTGTCTCGTTCTTGGAGTTGAAGAAGACAGCCCGGAAGAAGGGCTCGTTACGCACCCGGCCCGGATCATAGAAGGGGGCCTTTCTCTTCTCAAACTCGAAACTGATCGGATAGATATAGGTGAACATGTCGCCGATGGTGGCATTTTCGAGCCGTTCTGCCGGAGACACCTGACGGGCCGGTTCGATGGCAATGGTCTTACCGCCCGGCACGGTGATGGTGCCCTCATTTGCCGAGAGACCGGGATAGGCAAGTTCCAGAGCCTTCTGCATCGAACTCCCAGCCTCCGACAACGAGAGGGTCAGAAAGTCGGTTGCTTGGCTGCAGTCCTCAGCCTTGACGGTGCCTGATGCAATGAGGCCGACGGCAAGCGCCAATGCGGCCGAGGTGGCCGTTTGAGCCATGTGCCCTGATGTCATGTTTATCTCCCCATGATGACGTGTGTTGGAAATTTCCTTACCAATCACCCATACGAAACAGGCGCAGAACTGCAGTATGAGACGTATCCCGGGCGATGGCCACAGGACGTGACGGCAGCTTTTCGTCTGATGCGTCACTGGTCGCCACCGGGTCCGTAGTCCTGCCGTACCGAACATCGCAAAAATGCGCGCAGCCCCCCGAAACCGGTGGCTTGTCACGGAAGTTTAATTTTGTTGTCACCTGTCCGAAACGTGCCCCGGACGATGGTCGGCCCCATCGCCCTATCCGTTCCATGATCCATTTGAAAGACTATGAGATGACTGCTTCGCGCAACAACGCATCGGCAAGCCTCACGCGCCGTGGCCTCCTCTTGGGTGGCGCTGCAATCGCCGCAACCGCCGGCATTTCACCGTTTCTGACCTTTCGCGCCAATGCGGCTCCTTCTGTCGGTGAGCTTGCACTGGTGCCTTCGACGCCAAACCCGCTCGGCACCATCGACAAGCTGTTTCTGCTCAAAGGTGATCCGCTTGCTGCTCCCATCAAGACCATCGTCGCAGAGGATGGCAGCGAGGTCCCTGCGGCTGTACTTGAAGATGGCGAGCGCCGGGTCCTGCGCGTGCTTCACTTCAACGACATGCACAACCACATCACCGATCTGCATGGCAAGAAGGGTGACACTCACCGCCTTGCGCAGATGGTCAAGATGGTCAAGGACGCCAAGGCCGCTGCCGCCGAGAATGAAGCCGTGCTGTTCGTCTCCGCTGGCGACGACCACACCGGTTCCGTCTTTGATGAACTGATGGGCTGGAGCCCCGAGGATTTCGTTGCCGACGCGGGCTACCGCTCCTACAGCGCCGCTGGGGTCGACATTGCCGCCCTTGGCAACCACGAGTTCGACCGGGGTGCTGCCCTGCTGAAAAAAGGCAAGGATGTCGACGCGAAATTCCCGCTGCTGTCCGCCAACGTACATTCGTCGGCGCACATGAAGCGCGATGAGGACTACACCGCCGCAGCCGTTGCCGACATCAAGGGCCTGCGCGTTGGCCTCATCGGCCTGACCACCAACATCGACACCCGCGTCGGCCAGCCCGAAGACCCGACCCTCGCGGTCGAGCGCCCGGTGACGGCGCTTGAGAATGTGCTTCCTGCCGTCGCATCCATTTCTGACGTTGTGGTGATCCTCTCCCACTGCGGTTATGGCATCGGCAAGCATGCCTCCGGCAAGGCCGCGACCGAGCGCGAAATCGGTGATGGCGATTTCTCCATTGCCAAAATCGCTGCCAAGCTGACCGACAAGCCCGTCGTTGTCGTTGGCGGTCATACTCACACGGAACTCAACACCGACGGCATTGATCAGGACAATATGATGGATGGGGTTCTGATCACGCAGGCCAAGGCCAATGGTGCCTTTCTTGGGGACATCGCCATGTCCATCGCCGCCGGTCAGGGCCGCAAGGAGTGGTATTCGTCCGTCTCGCTGCATCCGATCAAGGCAAGCGATATCCGCGTTAAAGCCGATGACGAGAAATATGCCTCGTTGCAGCAGGAAGGCGATTGGGATGCGGCGTTCGAAGACCGCGTGGTCGCTCCGCTGCTCAGAGAGCTGGACAGCAAGCTGGCCGAAACCATCGGCATGGTCGAAGCAGACACCCTTGGCAAGGACGCCACGGTCGCAAGCCGCTATATCGGCGAGAATGCACTGGCCAACTTCATGAATGATGCCGTCGTCGCCCGTTCCGTCACCTTCCCCAATGGCAAGGTGGATTTTGCCCTGTTCAACGCAACCGGCCTGTCGGCTGGTGTTGCCACAGGCGCCCTCACCTTCAAGGCTTGGTATGACGTGATGCCCTATGCGGACGCCATCCATGTCGCCACCATGACCGGTGCCCAGATCCGCGACATGCTGCAGAACAACGTTGCGCGCCTGTTGCGCCCCGAAGAGGAAGAAGCCACCGACAAGAATGGCTTTGTCTCTCGCGGGTTCCTGCATTTCTCGTCCGGCATTCGCTATGAAATCGAACTGGGCGAAGATGCCAAGTCTGCGAAGGCGGTGAATATCACCCTCAACGGTCAGCCGATCGAGGATGTGCTCGACAAGAGCTTCACCATGGCGATCAACACCTACATCGCGCTCGGCGCGTTCGGTGAGACATGGAACGGCAAACCAATCGGTGGTGGCGTGAAAGGCGATATCGCCAGCATGGACCTTCGCGCTCTCGACTATGATCACACCGGTCTTGTCTATCGCAACGAGGTCATCGGTTATATCCGTGATCAGAAGGTCGTGACCGAAGAGAATGGTGCCAAGCTCGACGGACGCCTCGCCGTTCTGAAATAGTCAAGAAAAAGGCCGGTGGCTATCGTTCCCACCGGCCTTTTTCTCTACCTACTAGCGCGGATCGTAGCTCAGCTCGAGCCGATTGCCGCCCGGCTCATAGACCATGCAATGGATCTTGGGCCCTTTGCCGGAAAATTCCGGCGCAAATTCCACCTTTACATCCGGCCAGTCTTTCACCGCGTCAAAGAGCGCATTGAGAGCCTCTTCGCTCTCGACCTTCAGCGCGACATGATGCAGGCCAATGTTGTTGTGCCGATCAAAGCCGGTCGGAGTGTCGGTCTTGGCCTGCCAGAGGGTGAGCTTCGACGTGCCGTCGGTGATATAGGCCGATGGATAGTCCGGATTGCCGCCGAACTGCTCCCAGCCGAGGCAATCGGTGAAAAAGGACAGGGAAAGCATCAGATCCTCTACCGTCAGCCCCAGATGATCGATGCCCAGCGTTTTTGCCTCGCTCATGTCCTTGTCTCCTATGCTTGGTGTTTGTGGCATGTTGCCAAGACAGACATGGCGCAGATCGCTCCGCGCCATGTCTCAAATTTCGTTCATTTGCTCGTGACGTCGACTCAGCCTTTCGAGCTGTCCACTTCGCCCTTGTCGACGCGTTTGGAGAATTCGGTTTCCTCGCCCGAGGCCAGAAGCTTGGCCTGTTCGATCCAGTCTTCGCGATCAATCCGGCCCTTGAAGCTGAGGAAGGTCGAGACCCAGTTGATGTGGGAGCGATTCCATTTGGCAATCTGGTCGTAGTGATAGATTCCCAGATCGTTGAGCTTGCCTTCGAGCACCTTGCCAACGCCCTTGATGCGTTTGAGATCGTCGGCACCAGCCTTGCGTGGCTGCTTCATGGTGCGCGGCTTCTTGCCGGCAACATTGGCCTTGTCTTCTGCGGTAGCATCCTTGGGCAGCGCAGCGATGGCGGCTGCGATCTTTTCCTCTTCGGCATCGGCCTTGTCGGCAGGAGCAGGAGCGGCTTTGGCAACCGGCTCTTCCTTCTTGGCCGGAGCCTCTGGCTTCTTGGCCGGGGCCTCTGGCTTCTTGCTCTTTGACGGCTTCGCAGTCTCGACAGGCTTCGCACTCTTTGAAGGTTTCTCTTCGCTCGCCGCAGTCGCCCCCTCGGCGGAGAGGAGACCCTTGGCCTGCGGGATCCATTTCTCGCGGTCGATCCGGCCTTTGAAATTGAGGAAGGTGGTCACCCAGGCAACCTCGTCACGGGTCCAGTTGGCGATCTGATCGAAATGGTAGATGCCCAGATCGTTGAGCTTGCCTTCGAGCACCTTGCCAACGCCCTTGATACGCTTGAGATCGTCGGCACCAGCCTTGCGAGCCTTTTTCAGGAGCTTCGGTTTCTTGCCAACAGCGTTTGCCTTCTGCTCGTCCGTTGCATCTTTCGGCACTGTGAGCAAGGCAGCCGCGATTCGTGCCTCTTCTGCATCCGGGTCGACTTCGGCGCCTTCAGACAGTTTGCTGAGATCCACATCGGCACTGGCATCGACGCGTGCCATGAAGGCGTCCTTGTCGACTGCATCGCCTTCTGCCTCCAGAGCAGCCTTGGCTGCCGAGGCCGCTTTGAGGACCGCTTCGGAGCGCTCTTCGGTTTCCGCCCCGACTTTCAACGCAGCGACATCCATGTCCGGGCTTTCGCCGGTCGTTGATCCGGTGTCTTCCGACGCATCTTGTGCATCCGTCTCGGCCTTGAGGGCCTCGTTGGTTTCCTTGGCGAGAGCGAGCGCGGCGGCTTCCTGATCCTGCGCGAAGGCAGCGGTCGATGCGCCAGCCGCCACGGCGGGGGTCGGAGTTGCGGCCACATGTGGCTTGTAGGCCGTCGGTTTCACCGTCTCGCGTTCAGCGGGTTTGGAGCGCGTTGCCTGTCGGATGACATAGCCAAGCAGCATGCCAATCAGAACGGCCACGATGATCAGGCCCAGAGCCTGCCAGAAAAATGCAGTCATGACATCCTCCTATTCGGCTTCCGGATCACAGGCGATCCAGCCAATGATCGCTCCAAGGATCAGCCCCAATAGGAGCATTGGATAGAGGTTAGCGATAAGATATCCCATTACTTCAACTCCTTTGGGGTTACTGAGCCTGAATCACGAATTCGATACGGCGGTTCTTTGCCTTGCCTTCCGGGGTGTCGTTGCTGGCAACCGGCTGAGCTTCGCCAAAGCCTGTGGCTTCGAGACGATCAGCGGCAATGCCTGCGGTGACAAGATAATCGACAACGGCACCGGCGCGACGTTCGGACAGCGCCTGATTGGTCGCGTCGTCGCCATCGCTGTCGGTGTGACCCTCTATCTGGATGCGATTGTCGGTGCATCTGCTGGCGGTGTAGACCAGATTGTCAAGCAGACCGAAAGAGTCCGAGGAAATCGTCGCCATGCCCGATTCAAACAGGATGGTGTTTTTCTCCAGCGTGTTGCGCAGGAGGGTCTGGCATTCCTGTGCGTCGACGCTCTCGCCCGGAGCAGCAACGCTCAGATCGGCATTGAGCGTGACCCCCGCAGGCAGCGCCTCATTCAGCCCCTCGCGGACTTCGGCGAGAGCACCTTCGTAGAAGGCCCCGCCATTGAGCTCAAGCCCGTCGGCGGTCAGGCTTGCTGCCCCTTCGCTGAGGCGGCTGACGGCCTGCAGAATGGCAAGAGCAGCCCTGCGATACTCGTCATAACCAAGGTTGGCGATCTTCTCGCCCTCGCGGACGACCAGATTTGCCGAGACGGATCCGGCTCCGAACTTGCGGTTTGCCAGATCGATGATCGTCTGGCGGATATCCTCGCTGGGCATCCGCCCGACCATTGCGACGCCATCGGCGCTGCGGGAAACCTCAAAGCCATCAACCTCAGAATCCTCGGCTTGCACCATGTCTTCAGGGTCTTTCGGGCGGGCGATCTGGAAGTCGAGCGTAATACCATTGAGCTCGGTTGCCGCGATCATTTCCTCGACCGCCTCGAACTGGGCAATGTCATCGGCGTTGCCGTCTTCGAGCGTTCCGGTGATGGTCAGGGTGTCATCAAGCAGAAAGGCCTTGGCCCGCTTGAGTCTGGAGAGGAGATCGGCGGAGAAGTGCACCACAGTCTCGATGTTCGAGGGAGCACCGCGCGCGGCTTCAACCTGGGTCGAGATGGTCACACCGGGGATCTTTTCATCGATTTCTGCAGGCAGGGATTTGGTCAGACTGTAGGGGAGATAGCCGATAACGGAGACCTGATCGTCCTCACGCACCAGCCCCCAGGAATAGGGTGACTGGGTCTTGAGATCGTCGGTTTCATCGACAACCTTGCGCACGCCCCATTCGAGATCGAGCAATTCGATAGCCCACTTGGCCTCGTTCTCTTCAGGCTCGACGCCTTTCAGGGTGCCGTCACGACCGGAGAAAGAGATCTCGGCCCAGTCCATACCCTTGTCTTTGAGGAGCGCCTCGGCCCTTTGTGTGAGATCCGCCTCGACCTTGCTGGTCTCGCTGAAAAGCGTGATGGCCGTGACCGCACAGACCGCCACGACGCCCGGGATGACCCAGCGATTCAAAATTGACATTGTGACCGCTCCTTCTGCTTGTCCGGCAAGGATGCCTTCCCGGCAACCGTCCGGTCCCTCTTCGACCCACTCGGGATCTAGACTAGCCTTTTTGTTGTAGAGGTCAAAGGCAAACCACAGAGGCACAAGAGGAAATTTCCGCTTTTCTTCTCCTCCTCGACGGTTAGGATTGAATCTCGGAATTTCCTGTCTTGCCGCGCATCATTTGCTGTTCTGCAAATCTGCCGAAAGCCCCTTTTTCTCCAATCTCATACGATGAATTCATGACACTTCAGAGTCTCAACCAACGACAAGCCCGCCGAATCGCCCTGAAGTCTCAGGGTTTTTTGCCGCAATTGCGCAGTGTGAAACGCCACGACCGGCGACATCTCGAAACGGTATTCGGTCAGGTGGGGCTTTTGCAGATCGACTCAGTGAATGTGTTGGACCGGGCCCATTATCTCACCCTGTTCGCCCGGCTTGGTGCCTATGATCGCACGCTCATTGATCGCTCCGCCCATGCGGTTGGCCGCCAGGGTGCGCTGGACGACAAGCGCAAGCGCTATTTCGAATATTGGGCCCATGAGGCATCGATCCTGCCTGCCGAGCTCTATCCGGCGCTGCGCTGGCGGATGGATCGGGCCGCCCGTCATGAAGGTCTGTGGGGCAATGTCGCACGCTTTGCGCGGGAGAACCCTGACCGGGTGGAAGAGATCTATCGCGACATCGAAGCGCGCGGGCCCGTCTGCGTGTCGGATCTCGAGAAACGGGGAAAGAGGGCAGGCTCCTGGTGGGGATGGGACGACAGCAAGCTGGCGCTGGAATTCCTGTTCTGGTCGGGCCGGATCACGTCTGCGGGCAGGAAGGCCTTCACCAGATATTATGACCTGCCGGAGCGGGTGTTGCCTGAAGCGGCTCTTTCGGCTCCGGCCCTATCGAGCTTTGAGGCCCACAGGTTGCTCATGGACATCGGAGCCCGATGCCATGGCATCGGAACGGAGAAATGCTTTCGCGACTACTTCCGCCTTGCCACCGGCGATGCAAGACCGGCCTTCGAAGCGCTCATCGAGGACGGCGTCCTTGAACCGGTCGAGGTCGAGGGATGGTCGGCAAAGACCTACAAGCACCGGGATGCGGAGCTGCCAGCACGCGCAACCTGTCAGGCTCTTCTGGCGCCGTTCGATTCGCTCATCTGGCAACGCGAACGAGCCGAAAGCCTCTTCGGCTTCCGCTATCGTATCGAGATCTATGTTCCCAAGGAGAAGCGGCAACACGGCTATTATGTTCTGCCGTTCCTGATGGGGGACCAGCTTGTCGCCCGGCTTGATCTCAAGGCAAACCGTCAGGAAGGTGTGCTTGAGGTCTTCGCTGCTCACGGCGAGGAACGAATCGACAGAGGCAAGGTAGCAACGGCCCTCGCTTCTGAACTCCGTTTGATGGCAGGCTGGATGGGCCTTCAGTCCATCCGCGTGCACGAGGCAGGCGATCTGGCGGCAGAGCTGAGCCTTGAGGTCTCGGCGCTCTAGTCGTCGGACGCGTCATGCTTTTTCCCGTTCGCCTCGATGCGATTGAGCAAGGAGAAGAGCGTAACGGTCTCTTCTTCAGAGAAACCTTGCAGAAACATTGAGTTGACATCCTCGAAAAATGTCTCGAGGTGCCTCAGCCCCTTGCCTTTAGCGGTCAAGCCGACGGTCACGGCCCGGCGATCCTTTGGATCAGTCACCCGCACCAGCAAGTCCGCTGCGATCATGCGATCGACGATGCGCGAGGTCGCAGGTGGTGCATTGCCCGTGTAGCCGGAGAGCTCCTTCACACTGAGGTCGCCATGGCGCCAAAGTGCCGACAAGACCACCCATTGGGCCAGACTGAGACCATGCGGCTCCAGCATGCGGTTGCTCGTGGCGTTCACGGCACTTGCCGTGAAATTGAGCATGCGCCCCAGCGATCTGGGTGGCTCCAATGATTTAGTTGACATGTAAATTATTTCCATGTAAATTATCTTATATCACGGAAAGTGTAACCGCAAGGTCGAATGGAGCAAACCATGAATTCTCCCCTTCTTGAAACGGGGGCAGACGCGATGACGTGCGCCCCGAACCGATATGGCCGGATCGCAAGACTTCTGCACTGGTCAAGCGCTGTGCTCATTGTTGTTCTGATCGGAAGTGGCTTCGGTGCAGCCTTCAGCAACGAAGCGGCCAGCAAGATGACCGCACTGAGGGTGCATTTGCCCGTCGCGTTCCTCGTCTTTGTTCTGACCATCATCCGGCTTGTCTGGTGGCGGATTGACAAGAAACCTGCGCCGATTTCGGGTGGTCCGGCATGGCAAAGGGTCGCGGCGGACTGGACACACCGCGCCCTTTATCTGGCCTTGATTGTCATGTTGGGAAGCGGGATTGCCCTGTCGCTGATGACATCCCTGCCACCGGCGCTGTTCGGAGGCGCAGCCATGCCTGATTTGTCAGGACTGGCCCCGAGGATCGCGCACGGAATTGCCGGGCTCGTTCTGGTCGCCCTCATCATCCTGCATCTGGCGGCAAGCCTCTACCACCAGTTCATTGTCAGGGATGAAACGCTCGCTCGCATGTGGCCCGGCAGAGACTAGAGGCCTCTTGTAGCACGTGAGTAACGACCTGTTGGTTGCGGCTTACTTGCCGCAGCCGCATGTCTCGCACATGGACGGAGCGAACAGCGAGCAAACAATCGCATAGAATGTGTAGCGAAGAGACTTCAGACGGTTGAACCGCTGGACGGGGAGCAGATGTTCGTTCATGGCCATTTCCTTTCGTGGCATGGCGACTGTGCTTGATGGGCCTCGCTGCAGATGTGTAGGGGGTCCGGTATTTCTGGTGTGGCAGACGCTTGACGCGAGAGCCACACCGCCATGAGATCAACGGCCGCGGGGACGCTAAAGCCGCAAGAGGAACTCACTCAAAGCCTACAACAGCTTTTTCACATTCCCCAATCACGTCAGGTCGCAGGTGATCACAAACGTGTGAAGCGCAATTTTCTTCTTAGTTCCAGCACTTTAGAGATCCACCCCAAGGAAGAACCGATGGGGATTGCGGGGAATTTCACCGAGTTGATCCCGGCCTGCAAACGCGATAGATCTAGTATCCGGAGCGCTTCGGCCTGACTTTTGTGCTCCGGTTGCCGGGTCCGGTGATACCATTGCGCCGGTCTGTCCCAGCAACCCACCCCGCCCTGTTACAAGAAAGACCTTTCATGCAGCCTCTGGACCTCAACCGGATCGAATGTCTGATTTTCGATCTTGATGGCACTCTCGTGGACAGTGAGCTGCTCTGCCTTCAGGCCTATTGCGACACCGTGCCGGATCTCGACTGGGACGCCAACTATATCGCGGCCCATTTCAGGGGCAACAAGCTCAATCACATCGTCGAGCAGATCGAAAAGCACATCGGACGCTCGCTGCCGGAGAATTTCGAGGAGATCTATCGGGCTCATGTTGCGGTGCTGTTTGACGAGAGCCTTCAGCCCTTTCCCGATGCGGAAGAGACCATCCTCGCTCTACCCTACCCCCGCGGCATTGCTTCCGCCGGT
Source organism: uncultured Cohaesibacter sp. (assembly GCF_963662805.1). Lineage (NCBI taxonomy): Bacteria > Pseudomonadati > Pseudomonadota > Alphaproteobacteria > Hyphomicrobiales > Cohaesibacteraceae > Cohaesibacter > uncultured Cohaesibacter sp. The sequence continues at coordinate 37,270 of NZ_OY759857.1, read as the reverse complement.
CCGCTCAAGAAGATGCGTCACTCGCTAGGACTGACCGGGCTTCTGAAGCATTTCGAGCCCAATCTCTTCAGCTCCTACGTGGTGCAGAGCTGGAAGCCGGAGCCGGATCTCTTTCTTCATGCAGCCAAGACCATGGGATTTGCGCCCGAGGCCTGTCTCGTGATCGAGGACAGCACGGTGGGGATTGAAGCGGCCAGACGCGCCGGGATGCAATATCTGCTGCATTGCCCGGACGGCCATGAAGCACCGGCTGGTTATGACGGCCCGTCCTTCCGGCGCTATGCGGACTTCCCGCTTTTGCCGAAGTAAGCCCTAGCGGGTGAGGTCGGCCACTTCGCAGCCAAGGTAGCCTATCAGATCCTGCGGGGTGATATGGATCTGATAGCCGCGACGTCCGCCGTTGATGTAGATTTTCTTCAGACCCAAGGCGCTGTCATCGAGCGCTGTCTTGATGGCGCGGCGCTGGCCGAGCGGGCTGATGCCGCCGACCTTGTAGCCGGTCATGCGCTCGGCATCGGTGGGCCGCATCATCTGGGCGGACTTGCCGCCCATGGCCTTTGCCAGCTTTTTCATGTTGACCTCGCAATCGGATGGCACCACGGCGCAGACCGGCTTGCGATCAAGCTCGATCATCAGGGTCTTGAACACCTCTGATGGTGCCGCTCCGATGGCTTCTGCAGCCTGCAACCCGACCCGGTCGGCATCGGGGTCATAGTCATACTCGACGAGTTCGAAGTCGATGGATGCCTTCTTGAGTACCTGCGTGGCGGGGGTGGTGGTCGACATGGCGCTTTCCTGTCCTTGATTGCCTGCCGTTTCTAGCAACCGCATGCGAAGGGGCGCAAGCCTTTCCGCGTCCCTGGCCTCACCAAAGCTTGACACTGGCGTGAGGGCAATTGCGTTGACCAGACCCTTGCAGAAGCTGCAAATTGCCTTGCCTAGCCATTCCCGAGAAAGCCCCCTAGATGTCTGCACCCCATCCGCTTCGTTTCACCCGCCTCTCCCGGATCAGCGTCGAAGAGCTTCTCTCGCACATGTCCGACCCCCGTGTTGCAGAGCATATGCCCCTGATGCCGGAAAGCTGGGCCCTCGAATCCATCCAAGACTTTGTTGCCGCCAAGGAAGCCTGTTGGCATCGGGACAGTCTCGGGCATTGGGCCTTCCTGTGGGATGGGGTCTATATCGGTTGGGGCGGCTTTCAGCTCGAAGCGGGGGAATGGGATTATGGCCTCGTGCTCAGGCCCGAGCATTTCGGCAAGGGTATGGCCATCACACGGCAGGCACTGGCTTTTGCCAAGAGCGACGAACGGATAGACTTCGTCACCTTCCTCTTACCGCCGACCCGTTTGCGCCTAGGGGCCCTCAAGCGACTTGGTGCACGGCAGGTCGGTTCCGTCACTTATGACGGACAGGAGTTTCGCAAGTTCCGGCTTGAGACAGTCTGAGCGCAGGCAACAACAGCAAAAAGAAAGGCGGCTCTATGCCGCCTCTGTCTTTTTCTGTCACTCTTAGCCAAATTCCGGCCCGCGCGGACGATAGGGGCGCGTGTCCTGCCAGTCTTCCATCAGATTGCGCAGACCGGGGTCCGAGCCTTCGGGCAGGACGATCTTGGCGGTGACCAAGAGGTCGCCGCGGTTGCCGTCACGATCCGGAAGGCCCTTGCCCTTCAGGCGCAGGCTCTTGCCCGAACTCATGCCAGCCGGGATCCTGACCTCCACCTTGCCTTCAAGGGTCGGGACACGGATCTTGGCGCCGAGCACGGCCTCGTAAAGCGTCAGCGGCAGCTCCAGACGGATGTTTTGGTCTTCGACCTGAAACAGCCGGTGCGGAAGGATTTCGATGGTCACGAGCGCATCCCCGGCCGGGCCGTTGATCGTCTCGAAGCCCTGCCCCTTCATGCGGATGGTCTGGCCGTCCTTGACGCCCTTGGGGACGCGCATATCGAGGGTCTTGCCGGTAGGCAGATGGACCCGGCGCTTCTCGTCCGAGACGAGGTCTTCGAGCGTGACGCTGAGCTTGGCTTCAGCATCCTGACCCTTCTGCGGGCGGGCACGCTGCTGGGCTCCGCCGAATGGATCCTGTCCGGCTCCGGCACCTGCACCAAAGGGGTTGCCGCTGCCGCGTCCACGACCGCGACCGCCGCCACCCATGTTGCCAAAGATCTCGTTGAGAATGTCTTCTGCGGCGCCGCCACCGAACGGTCCACCGGTCTGGTTGCCGAACGGATTGCCCGCTCCGCCACCACCGCCAAACGGATGTCCACCACCAAAGCCTTGGAAGCGTTCCTTGCCTTCGGCGTCAATCTCGCCACGGTCGAACTTGCCGCGCTTTTCCTTGTCACCGACAATCTCGTAGGCCTGATTGACCTCGGAGAATTTTTCCTGTGCCTTGGGATCGTTCTTGTTCTGGTCGGGGTGATACTGCTTGGCCAGCTTTCTGAACGCGCTCTTGATCTCGCGCTCGCTGGCGGTCTTGGACACCCCAAGTACGCTGTATGGATCTCTCATATACCCTCACCCCTGTCGGAAAGCCCTTGCTGGCACTTGCCGACAGTGTCTTTCGAATTGCTCCAAGACAGTGCGCGCTCGTGGTCCTTCAACAAGCGACCACGATGCTGTTGCTCGCGCTGTCAATTTGATGTCACCCCTGATATAGAGAGTTTCACCATAAATTTCCATAGGAAGGTTGCTACAAACCATGAACATCGATCTTCTCCGCCGTCTTTGTGAAACACCGGGCGTTCCGGGGCGCGAGCATCGGGTGCGCGCACTGATCGAACAGGAAATCGAAGGCCTGTTCGACGAGACATATGTCGACCCGATGGGATCGCTCATCTGCACCCGTTATCCGACTGCTGAGCTGGATGAAGACACAGCAGCCAAGCGCGTTCTGCTGCTCTGCCACATGGACGAGATCGGCTTTCTCGTCAGCCACGTCACCGACAAGGGTTTCATCCACATCGACCCGGTCGGCGGCTTTGACCCGCGCACCCTGTTCGCCCGGCGCGTGCTCGTCTGCACCAATCAGGGTGACTTCAAGGGCGTGATGAATGCCGGCGGCAAGGCGCTGCACATCTCCTCCCCCGAAGAGCGCAAGAAGATTCCGGAAGTCACCGACTTCGTCGTCGATCTCGGGCTGGGTGAAGAAACCAAGGACAAGGTCCAGGTTGGTGACTTCATCGTCATGGACGAGCCGCTGCTCGATCTGGGACAGAAGGTCGTCTCCAAGGCGCTCGACAACCGCATCGCCTGCTGGCTTGGTATCGAGGCCATTCGTCAGCTCGCCGCTTCGGGCGAGAAGCATGCCTTCGAGATCGTTGTTGCCTTCACCGCACAGGAAGAGGTTGGTCTTCGCGGTGCCCGCACCGCATCCTTCGGGGTCGCTCCGGACATCGCCTTTGGCGTCGATACCACCCTCTCCTGCGACACGCCGGGCACCCCTGAAAAGGACACAGTGACGACGCAAGGCAAGGGCTTTGGTCTTCACATCAAGGACGGCTCTTTCATCGCCGACATCGATCTGGTCGAAGAGCTCGAAGCCCTCGCCAAGGAAAAAGGTATCCCCTCCCAGCGCACGATTCTTGCCCGTGGTGGTCAGGACGGCGCGGCCGGTCAGCAGTCCGGATCAGGGGCCAAGGCGGTGGGTGTCGTCGTCGGCACACGCTATATCCACACCATTGCCGAGATGATCGACAAGACCGATCTGGAAGCTGCCCGAGATATCCTAGCATCCTATCTCGCGACCAAGTAAATAGATCCACACCGATGGTGAAAAGAGCCGGGGACATCCAGGCTCTTTTTCTTTTGCCGCTCCCTCAGTCCAGCAGGACAGCGGCATTTCCTCACAGATTGAATCAAGGCGGAGCCTGCTCTTCATGACTGCTCTCAAGTCTTCAATGCATCACTTTAAAAGCAGGGATTCACGAGTCTTTTAAAAGGCTTATACTGTCCTGTTAAAAGATGCGTTCGGGCATTTAAAGCTTTTGTTAACCATGATTGAAGGGCTTTGCGTGCTGGATGAACGTCCTGAAATTGCACTTTCAGATCATGCCGTGACTGCCCTGACAGGACCGGCGATCAGAAGACGCCCCAGCCAAGATCGCGGGAGAATCGTTCTGCCGCCCACGTGCCCATCAGCGAGTTGCCGCGGCCATCAAGACCGGGTGACCAGATGGCAATCGCTCCCTTGTGAGGGGCGATCACGAGCAGCCCTCCCCCGACGCCGGACTTTGACGGCAGGCCCACCCGGAAGGCGAATTCACCCGATCCGTCATACTGCCCGCAGGTCATCATCAACGCGTTGAGCGAGCGGACCTTGGCGGGGGTGATGAGCCTTGGCACATCGCTGAGGCTGGCGAGATAGCGCCCTGCCCTTGCGAGCTGGATGGTCGTCATTTCGATGGCGCACTGGTGGTAATAGACCCCCAGTGTGAAGTCCGGTTCATTCTCGAGATTGCCGTAGGATCTGAGATAGTGGGCAAGGGCCAGATTGCGATAACCGGTCGCCTTCTCGGAAGCGGCCACGGTCTTGTTGATGTGGATGTCGTCATCCTCGGCGGCGGCGCGAACGAAGTGGATGATCTCCGACAGAGCCTCCTTGGGGGCATGGCCCGAGAGCAGTGCATCGGTGGTGACAATGGCACCGGCATTGATGAAGGGGTTGCGCGGTTTGCCCTGCTCCTGTTCGAGCTTCATGACCGAGTCGAACGGATTGCCGGACGGCTCGCGACCGACCCGACGCCAGAGACCATCGCCCACGCGACCAAGGGCAATCGACAGCGTGAACACCTTGGAGATCGACTGGATCGAAAAAGGTACATCGCAATCTCCGGCGCTCAGGATCTCGCCATTCTCCAGCGCCACCGAAATCGCGAACTGGGCCGGATCGATATGCGCCAGTTCGGGAATGTAGCTGGCGGGCTCTCCCCACAGGGATTGATCCTCGGCAGCAAGGGCTTGGACATCGGCGACCAATTGGTCCAGATAGTCCTTGCTAAGCTCTCTCGTCATCGGCGCTCATCCCTCAAACACAACCTAAATTCGGTTCCCTCTCCGGTTGGAACCGTGATAGTAGGGGAGCGCCCGAATGACAAGACGCCCGCCCAAGAGGCTCGTCTATATGAGGGCTTTTCCATAGCCAGCATCCGGCTATGCTCGTTTTCATTCGTTTCAGACCAGTTTCTTCAGGCGGGGTGTCCGTTGCTATTCCATCTGTGTGTCATTCTTCTTTGCCAACTGGCCGGAGAATCGCTTGTCGTGCTTCTCTCGTTGCCCATTCCCGGACCGGTCGTAGGGATGGCGCTGTTGTTTGTCGGCCTCGTGTTCCATGGAACAGTTCCGCACGGCCTCTCCAAGGTGACCGATGCCTTGCTCAGCAACATGTCGCTGCTGTTCGTCCCCGTAGGCTCTGGCATCCTCGTTCATGTCGCACTGTTGAAGCGCGAGATCGTCCCGATTGCCGTTGCCCTCGTCATCAGCACGCTGGTCGCAATCGCCGTGACCGGGGTGCTCATGCAGTGGCTGTCGCGCAAGCATGTCGACGAGAAAAGCGAGGAGCAGGTCTGATGATGCTATCCCTGTTTGCCGAGCTCAGCGTCAGCCCGCTGTTTCATCTCACGCTGACCATCGGGGCCTATCTCATCAGCCTTGCCATCTACCGCCGCGCGGGGATGACACCGCTGCTCAACCCGGTGCTGATAGCTATCGTGATTGTCGTCTCGGTACTGCTGCTGACCGGGATCTCCTATCGCTCTTATTTCCTCGGCGCACAGTTTCTGCATTTCCTTCTGGGGCCTGCAACGGTTTCCCTTGCGATACCGCTCTACCGTAATTTCGGCAAGGTGCGTCGGGCAGCCTTTGCCATCCTCGTCAGCCTGATGACCGGTTCCGCCGTTGCTGCAAGCTCAGCCGTCGTCATCGCCTGGGTGCTTGGCGGGTCGGAACAATCCTATATTTCGCTGGCACCGAAGTCGGTCACGGCGCCGGTCGCCATGGGCATCACGGAAGTGCTCGGCGGCTCGCCTTCGCTGACGGCAGTGCTGGTGATCATTACGGGGATCATTGGAGCCGTTTTGGGGCCCTATGTGCTCAATCTGGTGGGCGTGAAGGACTGGGCCGCGCGGGGACTGGCCATGGGTACGGCCAGCCACGGCATCGGCACAGCGCGAGCGCTTCAGGTCAATGACGAAGCCGGAGCCTTCTCGGGCCTTGCCATGGGGCTGAATGCCCTCATAACGGCCATTCTGTTGCCGATCATCTGGTTCTGGCTTTTCTAGAAGAGCTGCCGCGTTAGTGACAGAAGCAGAGGTATCTCAGGCCAGTTCGCCTGCCTCGATGGCTTCGTTGAGATCCTTGCCCAGCGCCTCGAAGACGGTGCGGACAATGCCGTCGGCGTCGAGGTTGCTGTCCGCATACATGGTCGTTGGCTTGCCATGATCGACATAATTGTCGATCATGGTGAGGGAGCGGATCTTGAGATCGCCATCCAACGCTCCTTCGTTCGCCAGCAAATGCAGCACCTGAGAGCCGAAGCCACCAACGGCACCTTCTTCAATAGTGATCAGCATGTCATGGGTGCCAGCCAACTTCAGGATCATCTCCTTGTCGAGCGGCTTGGCAAAACGGGCATCGGCGACCGTGGTGCTGAGACCATAGCCATCAAGACGCTCGGCCGCCTTCAGGCTTTCGGCCAAACGGGTGCCGAGTGAGAGAATGGCAACGCGACTCCCTTCCCTGACGATGCGACCCTTGCCGATTTCGAGTGGCACGCCCTCTTCGGGCATCTCCACCCCGACACCCTCGCCGCGCGGATAGCGGAAAGCGATGGGACCATCATCATGGGCAGCGGCCGTCGCGACCATGTGGACCAGTTCGGCCTCGTCGCTGGCGGCCATCACGACCATGTTGGGTAGCGAAGCCATGAAGCCGATGTCGAAGCTGCCCGAATGGGTGGGGCCATCCGCACCGACAAACCCGGCCCGGTCGATGGGGAAGCGGACCGGCAGATTCTGGATCGCCACATCATGCACGATCTGGTCATAGGCGCGCTGCAGGAAAGTCGAATAGATGGCGCAGAAGGGTTTGTAGCCTTCGCAGGCCATGCCAGCGGCAAAAGTCACTGCGTGCTGCTCGGCGATCCCGACGTCGAAGGTGCGGTCGGGGAATTCCTTCTCAAAGATATCGACCCCGGTGCCCGATGGCATCGCGGCGGTGATGGCGACGATGCGCTCATCCTTGGCTCCTGCCTTGGCGAGCGCCTGCCCGAATACCTTGGTGTAGCTCGGAGCGTTGCTCGGGGCCTTGAGCTGGGCGCCGGTGACGACGTCGAATTTCGTCACGCCGTGGTATTTGTCCGTTGCATTCTCGGCCGGGACGTAGCCCTTGCCCTTCTGGGTGACCACATGAACAAGAATCGGGCCCTTGTCCGTGTCGCGTACATTTTTCAGGATCGGCAGCAGATGCTCGAGATTGTGACCATCGATCGGGCCGACATAATAGAAGCCGAGTTCCTCGAACAGGGTTCCTCCGGCCACGAAGGCTCGGGCGAACTCGTCCATCTGCTGCGCCTTTTCCTTGAAGAAGCGCGGCAGCTGGTAAGCCAGCTGTTTGGCAGCGTCTCTGATCGACAGGAAAGTCTTGCCGGAAATGAGGCGCGCCAGATAGGCACTCATGGCACCGGTCGGGGGGGCAATCGACATGTCATTGTCGTTGAGAACCACAATCAGGCGGCTGTCCAGTGCGCCGGCATTGTTCATTGCCTCATAGGCCATGCCGGCGCTCATCGCACCATCGCCGATAACGGCGATGACATTGCGATCTTCGCCCTTCAGCTCGGACGCCACCTGCATGCCCAATCCGGCAGAGATGGATGTGGAGCTATGACCCGCTCCGAAGGGATCATATTCGCTTTCGGCACGCTTGGTGAAACCGCTCAGCCCCTTTGGCTGGCGCAAGGTGCGCATACGGTCGCGGCGACCTGTGAGGATCTTGTGCGGATAGGCCTGATGGCCAACATCCCAGATCAGGCGATCATGGGGGGTGTTGAAGACATGATGCAGCGCCACCGTCAGTTCAACGACGCCAAGCCCGGCACCCAGATGGCCGCCGGTCACCGACACGGAATCGATCATCTCGGTGCGAACATCATTCACAAGCGCCTTCAACTCGGCGAGCGAAAGCGAGCGGAGATCCTGAGTTGACTTGATGCCGTCGAGCATGGGTGTTTTGGACACGCTGATCACCTGTGTCTGTTTCTTGTTTTGACAACCGCGGTGTGTCTGGTTTGTACGGGGCCTTGCGGAAAGCGGATTTCAGAAATCGCCATTGGCGAATCCCGGTCACCTTCCTTCAACCGCAATCGAACCAAATGCGTACATAGGTTCCATAAGGGATTGGTCTATACTGAAAGCGTCAATAGGGCAAGAAGAAGACCACTCGACAAATGGTCTGGGGTTCCGACGAACCTGAAATGTAATGTAGGAAAATTTTCGCTTCGCCAGACCGAAATTCGCAGCTAAACTTGCGCCATATTGTCGCATAGGGGATTTCGCCATGTTGAACCGTTTATCTATGATTACCGTATTTCTCTGTGTCCTCGCCGCCTGGACATCCACAGCAACAGCACGCGATTACTTTGGTGCCATCGCCGTCGCCACCAACGGAGCCTACGGCTATTCGTGGGACCACTATTCCAAGGGAGAGGCCCGACGGGCTGCCATGCGCGAATGCAATAATCGCGGGCCGGGGTGCCGCAACGCCCTCTGGTTCCGCAATGCCTGTGGAGCGCTGGCCATGAATGGGCGCAACAGCTGGGCAACGGCCTGGGGCGCTGAACGCTGGCGCGCAGAGCAAATAGCTCTGCGGAATTGCAACAATAATTACGGCGGCTGCAGCATTCGTCGCTGGGTGTGCACGACGCGATAGACCATTCGCTCCAACCTGCTCTCGATCCCATGGAAGGCCAAAGGCTTTCCATGGGCATTCTGAACTGATGTCTGGAGCCATCAGGTTTTCTCTTTATTGACAGAACAAATAGTGAACATATAAGACTGGAGAGCATTATTTCCATCCAGCATCAGGAGGCTGTCATGTCATCAGGCGATGAACAAACAGGAGACGTGCTCGACGTTCCGTCAATCATGTCACACGTATCCATCGGGGTCAGAGACTTTCCCAAATCCAAGGCATTCTATCAGGGCGTTCTTGCCACGATCGGCGCGAAAGTCATCATGGAAGTTGACGCCCCCGGCATGTCAGCGGCAGCCTTTGGCAAGCAATTCCCTGAATTCTGGGTGCAGACGCCCCACGACGGTGGAGAGCCAAGTGTCGGCAATGGCACACATTTCGCCTTTCTCGCGCCGACCAAGGAGGCCGTTCATGCCTTCTGGGACAAAGCCATCGCTCTGGGCGGAACGCCAGACGGCAAACCTGGCCCACGCCCGCATTATAGTGAGGCTTACTATGGCTGCTTTCTGAGAGACCCGGACGGTCACAAGATCGAAGCCATGTATTGGGACATGAACGCCTCGCAAGATCATGGCTGATCGCCTGAGTCTGGCTCGTCTCCTTCCTTGACCCGCTGTCTTGACATTCACACTCTGCGACGCTGAACGGCAATTGACAGATCGATCCGTATTTGTGATGACTCACGCCGAACCGCGAACCCGAAGCGCAATCAGCTGTCTCGGGTTTGCGTTGGTTGGTATGTGAGGAGAGATCGATGAAGAAGAGCCTGCGGATCCTGTTGTGGGGACTTGTCATTCTGATGGCGGCGGCCCTCGCCTTCATGATCTTCAACTGGTACCGGCAGGAACTGAGTGTCCAGCAGACCCAATCCGGCGACACAGGCGTTCAGATCGGGGGAGACTTCCACCTGACAGATCACACGGGCAAGGCCGTCACCGCGGCAGATTTCACGGACAAGCCGATGGTGATCTATTTCGGCTACACCTTCTGCCCCGATGTCTGCCCGACAACCCTCAGCGAAATGACGCTGTGGGTCGAGGAGTTGGGAGACGAAGCGGACAAGCTCAACTATCTCTTCATAACCGTCGATCCGGAGCGCGACACGCAGGAAGCCATGAGCTATTACGTCAGCGCCTTCTTCCCGCAACTGGTTGGTCTGCGCGGCACGCCTGAAGAGACCACCGACGTCATCAAGGCCTATCGGGTCTACGCCAAGAAGGTCGAGGATGAGAGCGCCGACAGCAATTATGTCATGGACCACACCGCCTCGGTCTATCTGATGAAGCAGGGCAATGTCTTTTCCGGCACGATCGCCTATGGAGAGGACCATGACAATGCGGTAGGCAAGCTGCGCAAACTGATTGCCACGATCAAATAGTGGGAACGGCGGCGCTCGCCATTTTGCGACGGAGGGGCTGTGTGCTATTGTCTCTTCGGGATAACTGAGGCATTGCCGAGATGGATAAGATTTCACAAAAGGACAGCGCAAGAGAGGTCAACCGGATCATTCTATGGTCGGCTGGTATCCTGACAATCATTGCGGTCTTCGGTCTCTCCGTCTGGTCCGATGCCGGCGTTGCAGTGTTCTTTGATCGCATCTCGGCCTCGTTCGCCAATTGCTTCTGATCCTCTTTCCGACCATCCGCCCCGAGAGACCCCATGAGCAAACTCCGACTGGATCAGGCACTTGTCGCGCGCGGTCTTGCGCCAAGTCGTGCGCGAGCAAGAGACGCCATCAAGCGCGGCTCAGTGCTGATTGACGGCGCGCCTGCCAACAAGGCGAGCCAGATGGTGGATGACAGCGTGGCGCTCAGCCTTGACGATCCCGCCTCCGGCTATGTCTCACGGGCGGCGCTCAAGCTTATCCATGCCCTTGATCACTTCGGTTTCGATCCGGCGGGGCGCACTTGTGTCGACATTGGCGCGTCGACCGGGGGCTTTTGTCAGGTGCTTCTTGAACGGAGTGCGGAGGCCGTTTATGGCGTCGATGTCGGACACGACCAGATGCATAACAGCCTCAGGGCCAACCCGCGCCTCACGGTTCTCGAAGGGGTCAATGCGCGGCATCTGGATCGCAGCCACGTGCCCCTTCCTTTCACCGCCCTTGTCAGCGATGTGTCCTTTATCTCTTTGAGACTGGCCCTGCCCCCTGCGCTAGCGATGGCGGACGTGGGATCGTTCGCCGCGCTGCTGGTCAAGCCGCAGTTCGAGGTTGGTCGGGACGGCATTGGCAAGGGAGGGCTGGTGCGGGATCCGCAAGAAGGCGAGCGGGCGGCCAAAGCCATTGCGGACTGGCTCGACGGCAACGAGGATGCTGCCTGCGCAGGATGGCACGTGATGGACCTTGTCCCCTCACCGATCCTTGGCGGTGATGGCAATCGGGAATATCTGCTCGGAGCAGAAAAGCGCTCGCGCTGAGGCCTTGGAATCGTTCAGCGCAATGAGTCCCTAAATCCAGATACTCGCGAGCAGACCGGCAAAGAGGATCCAGCCAATCTGGGTGTTGGAGCGGAACAGCGCCAGACACTGAGCGGCATTGTTGATGTCGAGCCGCTTGATCTGCCAGCCCATCTGCACGGTGGCTGCGGCAAGGCCAACGAAAGCTGGCCAGGAAACGCCCGAGACAACCAGCGCGCAGGCCATCAGGATGACCATCACGCCGTAGAAAACAGACAGCCAGATCTTGGTGTTTTCCGCAAACAGCAGCGCCGTCGACTTCACCCCGATCATGACATCGTCTTCCTTGTCCTGATGGGCATAGATCGTGTCATAGCCGATGGTCCAGACCGCGCAGGCGATATACATCAGAACGGGCGCGGGCGCGAGCACGCCAGTGATGGCCGTCCAGCCAACCAACCCACCCCACGAGAAGGCGAGGCCCAGCACCAGCTGTGGCCAATGGGTGATGCGCTTCATGAAGGGATAGATCGCCACCACGGCGAGCGAGGCAAAGCCCAACCAGATGGTGTAGCTATTGAACTGTAGCAGAACGAAAAGGCCAATAAGCGCCTGAAGGACCAGCCATCCCCAGGCATGCACCCGGGTGACCTGCTTGCTTGGCAAGGGCCGAGAGCGGGTGCGCTCGACCATGCCATCGATCTTGTGATCAACCAGATCATTGTAGGTGCAGCCAGCACCACGCATGACGACCGCACCGAGCCAGAAAGCAACCCCGTACCAGAGAATCGTCAGCACGTCGGGATGATGGCTGCTGTCGGTGGTGGCGACAGCCAGCGTCATCGACCAGAGGCAGGGCCAGAGCAGCAGCCACCAGCCGATAGGCCGCTCCAGACGAGACAGGCGGGCATAGGGACGAAAGGCCACCGGAAGCCAGGTATCCACCCAATGGCCGCGAACGGCATCAGCGACCTGTCCGTTGCTCAAACCCATCTCATGCTTAGCGGGAAGCTGCTCACTCATTCACTCGTCGCCCTTCTGGCACTCGTATTCGTATTACCCACAGTGGTTTGGCCCAAGCAGACGGTGCCGTCAACAGTCGTTGTCCATTCGGCGCCAATTTTGTTGGTGCGTCAACGGGACAATTCGTCTTCGTTCGTTGCCACACTGCGTACAATTCGAAGGATCGGGACGCAAATCCTCAGATATCGTTTTCGCAAGGTCCAAAACGGTGGGCCAAGACTTGATTTTGCCGCCCCGGAAGGCTAGCAGACTGGCAGTTCAAATTCGCGGCCCGGTGTATATCGTCCGGTGCCGTGCCTGTTTTCTCGCGAAAGGTGACCTTCATGTCCGATCGCCTCAATGTCCTTCTCATCGGCTCCGGCGGCCGCGAGCACTCCCTTGCCTTTGCGCTCAGCAAATCGCCCCTCCTTGGGGAGCTATACGTGGCTCCGGGCAATGCCGGATTGCTGCAACTGGCCAAGAAAGCAGAGGTGAAGGAAAGCGACCACGACGCCGTCATTGCTTTTTGCAAGGACAAGGCCATCGACTTTGTCATCATCGGACCGGAAGCCCCGCTGGTTGATGGTCTCGTCGACAGCCTCACGGCTGCGGGCATCGAGGCCTTTGGCCCGTCAGCGGAAGCGGCTCAACTGGAAGGCTCCAAGGGCTACACCAAGGACCTGTGCGCCGAGTTTAACATCCCGACGGCTGCCTATGCCCGCTTCACTGATGCCGAGGCCGCTCTTGCTTATCTGACCACGCATCCCGCTCCCATTGTCATCAAGGCTGATGGCCTTGCTGCCGGTAAGGGCGTCACCGTGGCGATGACCAATGAGGAAGCCCGGGCCGCGATCAAGGATTGCTTTGATGGTGCCTTTGGCGAGGCGGGAGCAGAGGTCGTCATCGAGGCCTTTCTCGAAGGCGAGGAAGCCAGCCTGTTCGCCCTTTGTGACGGCAAGACAGCCATGCTGCTGGCCAGTGCGCAGGATCACAAGCCGGTTGGTGAAGGCGACACCGGGCCGAACACTGGCGGCATGGGTGCCTACACCCCTGCCCCCGTCATGACGCCCGACCTCACGCAAGAGGTGATAGACAAGATCGTCAAGCCGACGATCGACGGCATGGCGAGCCGTGGCGTGCCCTTCGTCGGCATTCTGTTTGTCGGCCTGATGATCACGCGCACGGGACCGGAGCTGATCGAATATAACGTCCGGTTCGGGGATCCGGAATGCCAGACCCTCATGATGCGCCTTGAAAGCGACCTGCTTGAGTTGCTGCTCGCTGCCACACGTGGCGAGCTGGCCGGGAAACAGGCGAGTTGGTCGGACGATGTCGTCCTCAACGTGGTGCTGGCCTCCAAGGGCTACCCTGGCTCATATGAAAAGGGCACCGTGATCAAGGATCTCGGCGCCGCCGAAGCCATCGAGGGTGTTACGGTCTTCCACGCAGGCACCTCCGAGAAGGATGGCCAGTTGCTGGCCACCGGCGGGCGAGTGCTCAATGTCTGCGCCCGTGGCAAGAGCGTGACAGAAGCACAGGCCCTCGCCTATAAGGCGGTCGATGCGATTGAATGGGAGAATGGCTTCTGCCGTCGTGATATTGGCTGGCGTGCCGTGCGTCGCGAGAAACAGCCGTCCTGATGCGCTCAGCCCTTTCCTGAAACACCGAAGCCCGCTCTGACAGTGTCACAGCGGGCTTTTTGTTGGCTTATCGGATGGATCAGATCACGCGGCGGCGGATGATCTGCGCGGCCTGACGTTTTCTGAAGACCAGATAGCTGGCAAGCGCGACGACTGCGACCATGAACAACACAGCAGCAACGAGAATTCTCATCCAGTCTTGAACCGAGGCGACATCCTGAACTTTCCCCATCACCGGCTCAGCCGCTGACAAGACCATACCGGTGACCGAGTGGACCGTGACATCGAAGGCCCCGGCGACGAAGCTTGTGGTCGCAAGAAAGATCGAGTTGACCAGAACGGCCAGTATCGAGACGAAGCCGGACTTGTTTTCAGCCGCAACTTGGCGCGCCCGCTCGGCGATCACGGCAGGATGGTCTTCGCCGCGCCCGACCAGCACCATCTGGGCGCTTTTAAGTGCTGATGCGCCCTGACGGTTGGATGCCGACTTGCCTGTGGGCGTCTTGAAAGCGGACAGATCAAGGGAAACCGTCTCACCGGCCGTGACATTCATAGCGTTGGCGGTCTTGCGGTTGGTGACTTCGACGACGCCTTCATGGACGCGGACATCGGTGCCTGCCTCGCTCACATCGACCGTGAACTGGGTGCCTTTGACCGCAGCAACCATGTAGGGGGTCTGGACCGCGAAATGCTTGACGTCCTTCTTGTTGACCTGCAGATGCAGGGTTCCGCGGGTCTGATAAACAATGGTACGTCCGGACTGCAAGTCATCGGCTCCGGGCAGGCTCATCGAGGTGTTAGACCCCACCTGAATGCGTTCCTTGCCACGGGTCAGCAGCAACCGGGTCCGCGCTCCCGTGACGAGGGACTGGCCGGGATAGAGCTTGCGGTTCTTGTAGACCCGCATCGGCTCGTGGCCTTTGCTTTCGATAAAGGCCTCCCCGCTCACCTTGCTCAACAACCATACATGCTCACTGATGATATCATCCGAGCTTGCGAATACCGGATTGGAAAGCCCCAGAACAAGCAAAGCGAGAATAGCTACAATGAAGTTGCGCACGTATTGACGCTCCTGTTGTGCTGTCAGAGCCTGATCAAAGTGATTGGCGTTGGCCCGAAACAGAGATATGCACCCATGCTGAACTCTACTCGCCTGAATTGAAACTCTGGTAAAGATCTCAAAAATTGTTGCTTTTGGTTAATAGATACTAATTTCCAAAAATAGCACAAATCTGCCATCCACGCGCACCATTCCCCTTGAAATTGCACCAACCCACGGAACGTGACCTGTCAGAAGTGACTAAATCCATGAAACGTTTTAGTTTTCCTTGTCCGTAAACGATCCTTGATAAAAAAGCGCAGGGATAGTGCGAGAGTATTTGCAAGACTGCGGGCGGCTGCTACAAGGCTGCCAGTGTTGTCTTGATCGTGTGGACCTTCTTGACGCGACGGGCTCGTCGTGCGACCGATCTTAAGACTTTACCAGCTGAAAAAGGACTGTTCCGATTGACCGACCCGGTTGAAATCACGATCGATGGACTTGGATCCAGAGGTGACGGCATCGCTTATTATGGCGGTGGCGCGCTCTATGTGCCCTATGCGCTTGAAGGCGAACGCGTACGCGTGACACCAATGGGTGAGCGGGCCGAACTGGAAGAGATTCTGGCTGCTTCAGAGGCCCGGATCGAGCCGATCTGCCCGCATTTCAAGACCTGCGGCGGATGCGTGATGCAGCATATGGCACCTGAGACCTATGGCGCGTGGAAGCGCGAGATGGTAATCGAGGCCCTGTCTTCCCGTGGCTTTGAGGACACAGAGGTGCGAGACACCATACAGACGCGCCCCGGCGGTCGCCGCCGAGCGGTATTGGCTGCGCGACTGATCGGGCGACGTCTGCTGTTCGGCTATCACGAAATGCGATCTGCCCGCATTGTCGATATCGACCATTGCCCGCTGCTCGTCCCGGCGCTCAACACGCTGTTGCCGAAGCTCGCCGACTTCCTGCCGCTGTTCATGACCAAGAAGGGCGAGGCAAGGATCACTTTGCTGGCAACGGACTCAGGCATCGACGTGAGCCTTGATGACGTCAAGGACATGCGTGGCGGGCAGGATTATCTCAAGGCCGTGGAAATGGCCGAAGATCTCGATCTGGCGCGCCTGTCGGCCAATGGCGAGGTTCTGCTTGAGCGGCGACCACCGATGCTGCGTATGGGGTCGGCGCAGGTTAGTCCGCCTCCCGGATCCTTCGTTCAGGCCGATGAGAGCGCCGAACAGGCAATGGCAGCCATGGTACTTGAGGCGGTTGGCGAGTCCAAGCGAGTGATGGACCTTTTCTGCGGCTCGGGCACCTTTGCCCTCCGGATGGCCAACAAGGCTCAAATCTGGGCGCTCGAAGGCGACGAAGCGGCGCTCAAATCGCTGGAACGCGGCTGGCGCTTCGGCGCGGGTCTCAAGGGCATCAAGCCCGAACGCAGGGACCTGTTCCGCAGACCGGTTCTGGCCTCGGAGATGAAGAAGTTTGATGCACTGGTGTTTGACCCGCCCCGAGCAGGTGCCAAGGCGCAATGCGAGGAAATCGCCAAAGCCCGGATCCCTGTGGTCGCCGCAGTCTCGTGCAATCCGGGCACCTTGGCGCGGGATCTGCGCATTCTTGTTGATGGAGGCTACAAGATCCGCAGCGTGACGCCGGTTGACCAGTTTCTCTTCTCGCCTCACGTGGAATGCGTCGCCATTCTGGAACGCTAACTTCAGGTGAGCAAGCATCGAGAGAGCTGGCAAGACCAACCCTCTCTCTTTCAACTTCGCGCTATTGCTAGTCGAGGGGAATGCCCGCCCCGCCCTTGCTGTCCTGATAAGTCGCGGACATAGCGTCATAGAGCGCAGCGATCCGCCTGACCTGCTCTTGCAGCGGCGCCTGTTCTGCTTCGGGCAACGAGGCGACCATGTCGCCGAGGGCATGGCTCTGCCAGAAAGCATTCTCGCGGGCGTAATCGCCATTCTCCAGCTTGAAGACCTCCTTGAGGATCTTCAGATCGTGCGGAATGTTGAAGGCGTCGCGGGTGTCCTCATAGCCGAACAGGAAATAGAAATTGTCAAACCCGGTCCATGTGATCCCCGACAGACAGAGCGAGCACGGCTCGTGGGTGGCGAGGAAATAGCAATCTTTTGGATCGGGGCGCTCTGCTTCGGGCATTTCGTAGAAGCGTTTGAGCGCATGCATTTCGCCGTGCCAGAGAGGGTTTTCGGTTTCGTTGTTGGTCTCTGCAATGACCAGCGACAGATCGGATTTGCGCAGGATCGCAGCGCCGAACAGCTTGTTGCCCGTCTCGACGCCCTTGGCTGTCTTGGGTGCAATGTCTTTTTCGATGATATCAAGAAGACACTCGATCAATATCCGTTCGTTCATGAAAATTCCTTCTTGTATGACAACCGCACTTGCGGCAAATAACGTCTCTTGTGGCCCTTGATTGCCTTAAAGTTGTCCTTAAATTAGTGCAATCATACGAAGTTAACCATAGGTTCTTTTAGCGGAGACCGCCAAGGAATGGCACATATCAAGCGCTGGCTCATATTGACTGCTGCAGTCATTCTGTTCCTGATGGGCCTTGCTTCAGTCTGGACGCCTGTTCCCATTGGCGCGATCATGATGACAGCCGCAACGGTGATGCTGATCACACACAGCAGAACCGGCCGGTCCTTCGTGCGCGGTGTGAGGCGTCGCTTCAAATTCATCGACAATATCATGGTCTGGTTCGAGGATCGCAGCGGCGGAGCCTCGATGGTGCGTATCCTGAAGACAACCCGCCCGCTGGAGAGCCGCCTCAAACTCCGCTGACCGATGCCAAGACCTTTGGAGATACTCTGGCCAGACAGAATGGGCAGGCACTCTGAAATGCGGCGGCTGCAATCACTTTTTAACGACCGATCACTGAAAATTCTCCAGCCGCCCGGCTGTCGTCAAATTGTCATGGGCGGCTTCTAAGTCATGAACCGGGGTGGAAGGCAAGAGAAGAGCAGGATCTTCGTCCGAGGTCCGGGCGCACATGTCCTCTGGCCACCCAACCTTTTTTGAAGATCACAGCTCATGTCACGTCAATGACTGGCGGGTCGAGCACTTTGGGAGACGGTTTGGTGATCGCCAATCTGAAGCATTGGGCCATTCTGACTTTTGCAGGTCTCTGCCTCCTTGCAGGGGTGGCAACCATCTGGTTGCCCATTCCGACCGGTGTGCCTCTTCTGGCGCTGGGGCTTTTCCTGATCATCGCCAACAGCCGAATGGGCCGCAGGCTCTTTCGCAAGCTCCGCAAGCATGTGGGATGGCTCGACCATGCCCTGCTGTGGCTCGAAGACCGGGCCGGGCAATCCGTTGGCCGTGTCCTGAAGACCACGCGCCCGCTGATGACGCGCCATCGCCGCCGTGCAGAGATGGAAGCGACCAAGCCGGCAGGCAGCCCATCCGCCCCCTACGACAGGCCCAAGCGGGGCGACCGCCAGCCTCTGGCAGCCAATGGGCCTTCGTCTCGTGCGCCGGACGAAGACACTGCCGCCTGAGCCTTTGGCCCCCTAGCGACCAGCCCAGATCTCATAGCGCTAAACCAGATGAACCGAATCGCCCACCGGCGCGTCCTATGGATGCGAGTGGAGACCGGTTCGGGGACGCAAGCCCCGCGTTGTTCCCAAGCTCGCCGCTCTCATGCCCTTTTGAAAAATGGGTCATATCCTGCGTTCGGGATCCGGACTTCCTTCTCTGACACACCAGTCTTCAACAGGTTCCGGACGCAGACACTCCTCACCCTCTACGGATGGCGACTACCCATATTGGTCGGGACAGGATATGACTTGTGTGCAAGCAAATCCCAGCCCGAGAGCAACAAAGGTGCAGTGATGCTCAAGCCGGTCGTCAAGGTGATAGAAGTGCCAATCGACTCTGTCACAGCCTACCAGCTGTTCACCGAACAGATGGGCAGTTGGTGGCCGCTCGACAGTCGTTCCATTTCGTTCCACGCTGAAGGGGTTGCCGCCAAGTCCCTCAACACCGACCCGGTTCCGGGAGGAGCCATCGTGGAAATTGCTGCAAGCGACGAACGCCACGCATGGGGGACCTTTGTCGATTGCGACCCGCCCCATTCGGTTGCCATCGATTTCCATATGGGCCAGCACGAGGATGAGGCGACACATCTGTTTGTCAGCTTTCTCGATCTGGGAGGCGGGCAAACGATGGTCAAGCTGGTGCACAGCGGATGGGAAACCTTTGGCAGCCTCGCAGAGATGATGCGCAGCGGCTATGATACCGGCTGGGAAGAGATCTTTGTCGGCGGTTACGCACGGGCCTGCCACAAGCGCGTTCCGCAGCCGGGGAGTGCCCACTGAGAGTGAAAAGGCCCGCCAATGGCGAGCCCGAGACTTTCCGCACGTTCTGTCCTCAACCTGATCAATAGCACATGAGCCGCTTGAAGCGTTGATGCTCGGCTGCGCGGTCACTCGTCCACTTGCGATTGTTGGCGCGAGTCTTTGCAAACACACGGCTTTCTAGGTTGATGCCGTAGCTGTAGCCCAACGAGTAGGACCATGTGCTCTGGCGCGGGACTTGTGTGACGCCCTGTATCAGACAGCGTTTGGGCACGGGCCCGGCTCCGGGTCTGTTGGCCATCGCCCCCGCGGCATAGCCATCCATATAGCAATCACAATTCTGCTGACCAGCATTCGCATCTGTCATCAGCATGCCCGCAAACAGGGCAGCTCCGGCGGCAATTGCCATTGGCGTAAACTTCATCTGTCTCTCCTCTTAGTCACACTTTTGCGAATCCGAAGGTTCGGATTCGCACGACTAGTCACCCTCTCCCACCCTGTTCATCAGGCAGGAAAACTCAACTGTGGCAAGAGCTTAGAATGTTTGGAAATCGGCTAGTAGAGAGACAGGTGTAGTAGGAAGAATGTCCCAGTGCAGCGATTGTGCGGCGACCATACAAATGAAAGAGCCCGGTGTGGGGACACCGGGCTCTCTCTTAATTCCAGGTCTTGGCGGGAAAGTGCCGACCCGCCGCTTGTTGGGGGGAAAAGCTAAAGACCCAGAATGCTTTCTGCAGACACATACTCGTAACCGAGGGCCGACGCGACGGCTTCGTAAGTTACCTTGCCAGCGTGAACGTTCAGGCCGTTGCGCAGATGCACGTCGTCCTTCAGAGCCTGTTCCCAGCCTTTATCGGCAAGAGCTAGAGCGAACGGCAGGGTGGCGTTGTTCAGCGCGAAGGTCGAGGTGCGGGCAACGCAGCCCGGCATGTTGGCCACGCAGTAGTGAACCACACCGTCGACAACATAGGTCGGATCGGAGTGCGTGGTTGCCTTGGAGGTTTCGAAGCAGCCGCCCTGATCGATGGCCACGTCGACAACGACAGAACCGTCGCGCATGGATTTGATCATTTCGGCGGTGACCAGTTTCGGGGTTTCAGCACCCGGGATCAGAACCGTGCCGATAACAAGGTCGGCATTGGCCACTGCGGCGGCAATGTTGCCCTTGTTGGAATAGACGGTCTTGATGGCGGTGCCAAAGCGATCAACGGCTGCACGCAGGGCGTTGACATTGCGATCGATCATGGTGACCGATGCGCCCATGCCAAGAGCGATGCGGGCTGCGTTGGTGCCAGAAACGCCAGCGCCGATGATGACGACTTCTGCCGGATCAACACCAGGAACGCCACCGAGCAGGATGCCCATGCCGCCACCGTTGTTTTCGAGAGCCTGAGCGCCGACCTGCGGAGCCAGACGACCGGCAACTTCGGACATCGGGAAGAGCAGCGGCAGTGTGCCGGTCGGAGAGGTCACGGTTTCGTAGGCGATGCAGGTTGCGCCGGATTTGATGAGATCAGCGGTCTGTGCCGGATCCGGAGCCAGATGCAGGTAGGTGTAGAGGATCTGACCTTCGCGCAGTTTGGCGCGTTCAACAGCCTGCGGTTCTTTCACCTTCACGACCATTTCGGCCTTGGCGAAGATTTCGTCCGGATTAGAAACGATGGTTGCGCCTGCGGCAGCATAGTCTTCGTCAGAGCAACCGATGCCAGCGCCGGCATTGGTTTCGATCATGACGGTGTGGCCATGGGCGACCAGCTCTTCAACAGAGGCGGGAACGAGGCCTACGCGATCTTCGTGGTCTTTGATCTCTTTGGGGCATCCGATAAGCATTGAATGACTTCCTTCTGGGGCAATTGCAGGGCTGTTGCACTTCTGTTGGTCCCGGTCCATTTCCGTCAATATAAGGATCTGGGATTTGGGAGCCGGGCAATTCCGGTCACCGGGTGGCGAGTGCTTTGAGCCGTTGAATGATGTTTCAATAATGACGCAAAATTCGCGCAATGTGTCGCGAAAGACGCTTGAACCCACGGCCCTTTTTCGCATAAAATTCGAATAATCGTCTCAGGAGGTGAATTTTATTGAATCTCAAAGATCTCGACAAAAGGGACCGACAGATCCTGAATCTGCTTCAGGACAACGGGCGGCTGAGCAACGCTGAGCTGGCCGACAAAGTCAATCTGTCCCCCTCGGCCTGCCTCAGACGCGTACGCCAGCTCGAAGAGAGCGGCCTGATCTCGGGGTTCCACATGCAGCTGAACCTGAAGGCCTGCGGCATGTCCGGCGCGGCCTTCGTCTTTGTCACCCTCGATGGACAGGGGCGCGAGTCGCTCGCCCGCTTCGAAAGAGCAGTGAAGACCATCAACGAAATTCAGGATTGCTACCTCTTGGCAGGGCAGTATGACTATCTGCTCCGGGTCATCTATCGCAATGCTGAGGATTTGGAGCGCATCCACCACGACATCCTGACCAATCTTCCCGGTGTGGTGAGGGTCAATTCGACCCTCACGCTCAGAGCAGTTAAGCACACCAGCAAACTCGAGGTCTAGGTATCAGGCACTTGCCTGCCGACCCAAGGGGAAGGTGACGTGAACCGTGAGCCCGCCGCCGGGCGTCTCTATGAGTTCAAGCGTGGCATCGTGGCTTTCCGCCGCTTTGACGGCGATTGCCAGCCCCAGACCGAAGCCCGACTTGTTGTCCATGGTTCGGGCTTTCTCGCCTCGCGTGAAGGGCTCCAGCAGCAACAGCCTATCCTCTTCGGGGATGCCCGGACCGTGATCGACGACCTCCAGTCGAGCCGTCTCGTCGTCAACAAACAGGGATACCTGACAACTGCCACCGTATTTGATGGCATTGTCGATGAGATTGTCGATCATGCGCATCAATTCGTTGAGCCGCGCACGCATGGTCACGGTTTCACAAGGGCCCAACGTCACGTCATGACCCGCATCTTCCCATTCGCTGACCAGCGTTTCGACGAGGCTGCAGAACTCCAGCGTGGTCTTTTCCTCGTGGTGGGAGCCGCTCTGGAAATAGCTCATCAGACGGGACAGCAAGCCATCCATCATCGCGATATCGCGCAGTAGGCCGTCCTTGACTTCATCGGGCCCGACCGTATCGGCCCTCAGACGCAACCGAGTGACCGGAGTGCGCAGATCATGGCCCACGGCCGCCAACATGCGCGTGCGATCCTCGAGCAGATGCTGAATGCGATGCTGCATCTTGCTCAGTGCTTGAGACACGAGTCGCAGTTCAGTCGGGCCACCTGCATCGACGGGCAAGGGTTCCGACCCATCCCGCGCGATCCGGTCTGTCACCGCTGCAATGCGCCGGATCGGGCGAATAAGGAAGACAATGGCCCAGACCAGCAGCAGAGCCATGCTGATGATGACGAAGACCAGCACCAATGTCACAGTCAGGTTAGGTGGCGGATCAAGCCGCAGCTGGCTTCTGGCCGTGAAAACTTGATCGTCGGGCATCCGCATGTGCATGGTGGCGAGAATCTGGTTGTCTCCCTGTTCCTCCAGCTCCAATGCGAAAGGAAGCGAGCCAACCCGAAAAGGCAGATGCTGCGAAAACTGATCATCAACCGACTGCGCATCCAAATAGTTCCAATAGTCCCAGACCAGAGCCTTGGGCAGGACAAAGCTCTCTGGCTCAAGCGTGAAGGTCGTGTTCGGGTGATAGTTCAGCAATCCGTTGAGGTGGCTTTGGCGCTCGTCGCGCTCATGCAGCGCCAGCATTTGCCCGATCATGAGTTGCCGCTCGGCAAACATCATCACGGGTGGCGCGACTCGATTCTTGGTTGCCAGACTGACGGCCAGATAGAAGCCCCCCAGCAACAGGATCAAGGCGACCACGAGCAGGAGCAACAATTGACTAGCAATGGAATTGAAGACCAGAAACCAGCGCCGCCCCGTTAGCTTCATGCTCTGGTCTCGCTGACCTCGGCGATGAATTCGTAGCCCCCGGAGCGCACGGTATGGATCAGCTTCTGCTGACCATCGCCCCGCTCGAGCTTACGGCGCAGACGTGAAATCAGGATATCGATGCTACGATCCGTGGCGTTCGAATTGCGCCCATGGGTCAGCTCGATCAGCTGTTCGCGACTGAGCGTGAGACCGGGGCGTTCGCAGAAGACCCGCAGCAGGTCGAACTCGGCCGGGGTGAGCGAAATCAGCACCCCATCATAGTCGGACAATTCGCGCTTGCGCATGTCCAGCTGCCATTTGCCCCCGAAATAGAGAATGGGCGCCTTGACCCAGCTTTCCTGAACCGCCATGCGACTACGGCGCAACAGCGCCTTGATCCGCGCTTCCAATTCACGAGGATTGAAGGGCTTGGTCATATAGTCGTCTGCCCCCATCTCCAGACCGACGACTCGGTCGATGTCCTCTCCCTTGGCGGAAAGAAACAAGATGGGGAGGGTCGAGATGGCACGCAGGCGCGCGCAGATGCTCAGGCCATCTTCTCCGGGCAACATCACGTCCAAAAGAATCAGGTCGACCCGACTGCGAGACATCAAGGCGTCCGCTTCGCGGCTGTTGGAAGCTAGCGAAACCGACCAACCATTGCGCTCGAGCAGACCTGCGATGAGCGTCTGAATCTCGTTATCATCTTCGATGACCAGTATGTGCGTATCATTCTGCATGGCTCATTCTTCGTCCAGAGCAAGTTAAAAAGCAAAAGTTATGTCTGTTTCTTCTCAGCTTTTTATAGAGTGAATGCGTGGTTTTTTGCCTTTTTTGTTTCTACACATTTCCAAATTTGAACCAGCCAATCTCAGAAACATTTAGAAAATAAACAGTAAACTTGCGTTAACCAATCGCTCTCATCGTGAAATTGCAAACAAGCGAATGCGTGCAACAGAACGAGTCGGACGTGCCGAAACGTTCTGTAAAGGATGGTCTAAAATGACAGTGATTGCCAGTCCTGACAATATTCCCTATGCAATGAGTCAACGTCTGTCCCCTCAAGTACAGATCAGTAACGAATTGCAAAGCCTGACCGACAGCGGAGAAATCTCGACCGAGGATCAGGATGCACTCTCGGGTGCCCTTCAAGACATCAGCAGCGGGATGGGTTTTCCGCTGGCAGACTTTGCTTCCGAACCTCCGAGCAAGGAAGAGGTCGACGCCAAGATCGACAGCCTGATCAGCGAACAGGTGGAATCCGGCTCGCTCACACAAGAGCAGGCGGACCAACTGTCGGCGCTCTTCGACGAGTTGGGAAGCTCGACAGAAGCGACTGACGCAGGCGCCCCACCACCACCGCCTGCCGGCGGGCCGGGTGGTGCCGGTGGCCCACCTCCGGCAGGAGGCAGCGGCAGCGAAGAGGACGAAGAAGAGGACGACAGCGTTTCGAGTGTCACCGATGTCCTCTCGACGTTCCTGCAACAGCTGCAGGAACAGAATGCGACCGGCTACAGTGCAGCAGGCAATGTGACGAGTGAAGCCTCTCTGCTGTTCAGCTACACCGCTTGACGCCCTTCTGTTCGGCACCTCTCAAGGTGCTTTCCGGCATACCGAAAGGGATCGAAGCGACACTATCCCGAATGGGGTCTCCCCATTCGGGGCACTGCATTCGCAAGATCGGCGAATTGGTCGCACTCGCCCAGAAATTCCCTTCGTTTCGCATTCGTGCTACATGATTTCTCTAAGCTTGATCAACATGATGGATGCAGTGACATCCGTACTCTGGGAGGGGAAACATGAAGACACAGGCTCTAGCCGGATTTGCAGCACTGATGGCTTTGGCGACAGGTGCTGCGCATGCAGCGGACATCTGTCAGGGCTTCGGACCACAGACACCGCGCGACATTTCGCAGAAGGAGGGGAGCAACCCCCGCCTCTTCAATCTCGCCCCTTCCTTTGAAAAGATGAACCTGTGCAACATCCACACGCACACCAATGCGGAGCACAAGGGGCCGGGATTTTCGATCTTTGCCGGCGATGGCGAGCATGGTGGCTATAAGTGCAACGACAGTGACAGTCTGAGCCGGACCGAGTTGATGGATCCGACCCACGGCCACGCGGCCTATCATGGCGTGAAACCGGGGGATACAATTGAGGTCCATTGGGTGTTCACGACCTGTGACGTGGCTCCGGGCAAGGGCCTTGGTTCCTGCGCGAGCGAAGCTTGCGCTAATCCGCAGCTGCGCGTGGAAAGTCAGGTCTTCCTCGTCGTCAACGATTCAAGAGCGCTCGATTTCGCCGACTTCGCCTATGGCGGAACCATGCTTGAAGGTCTTCACCAGGCCAAAAGCCTGCCGGAGGGAACTGGACAGCCTGTGGTTTTTGCCGGATCGACGACGGGGACAAGCTTCACCCAGAGCACTTGTTCTCCCTATCAGGTCACATGGAGCGTTCGTCCACAATGTGCGCGCCTCGATATCGGCTCGCTCAATCGCTGGGCCGAAGCGGGCAATGTGTTCGAGGAAGAGCATTCACATGGGGTCCGCCAGCTCGTGACAGCACCGGAATTGCTCGCTCCGATCCAGTAGCAACCCGCAATCTCACTCTCATTGCGACAGGGGCCTCAACCCCTTCTTTGTCGCCGCAAAAGGCAGCCGTCCATTGATCAAATCGCTTGATGGAAAAATCTTCAAGTTGCGTTGGACGTGCGCGGCGAATGCCCCTATGTTCCGCGCAACGCAAGAAATGAGGACGATGCGATGAGCGAGCTCCTGTCAGGGCGCTGCCTGTGTGGCGCGGTTGAGTTTGAATGTGAACCCGGTCACGAACCGATGAGCATGTGCCACTGCAAACAGTGCCGCCAGTGGTCCGGTCACGCCTGGCCGAGCATCACAGTGCCGCTCAGCTCACTCAAGATCACCAAGGGTAGCGACAAGGTCAAATGGTACATCTCGTCCGAGTTCGCCCGGCGCGGTTTTTGCTCCGAGTGCGGCTCGTCGCTGTTCTGGCATGCTGACAGGCACGCGGAATGGAAAAACGAAATTGCCATTTCCGCTGGTGTCATCGATGAGCTGGCAGGCCGTAAACTGGCAAAACATATCTTCGTTGGCAGCAAGGGCGATTATTATGACATCATGGATGATCTCATCCGTGAAGATGACTGATCCCTCGCCCACGTTGCAACAATTTCGTCTCTGACCTTTTCAACGTCCACAGCAACCCCGTCTTAAATCCCTCTCTGGCCTTCCCTTTAGTTCTGTATTTCAGTATATTCGAATATACTTATTATTAAGCATTGCTCACCCACCGTCAGAATGGGATGGGCCAGTGCTTACAAAGGAGGTTTTCGATGGTTCTGAACTGGAAACTGGGCGGACTACTGCTCGGCGGGGTTTTCTTCCTCGCCGTCCTGCTGGTCAAACCGATTGGCGTGTCGACGCAATTTGTCATCCTTGATGGCATTTTGTGGGACGCGGCCAATCCGGACATTGTGGTGGTCGATGAAACGGCCAAATCCGGCTATTCCAGCCCCAATGCCTATCTCAACAAAAGTGGCGGCAAATATGCCAAGAGTGTAGCCAAACCGATGAATTACAGCTTCATCTTCGTCATCGCGATGATTGGCGGGGCTGCCCTCTCGGGCTTCCTGCGCGGTGGTGTTTCGAAAGATGAGCGCACCATGCCTGAAGTCTGGCGTGAAAATATCGGATCGAGCCCGGCAAAGCGCTATTTCTGGACATTTGTTGCTGGTTTTGTGGTGCTGTTCGGGGCCCGTCTTGCGGGCGGCTGCACCTCCGGCCACATGATGAGCGGCATGATGCAGACCGCTCTCTCGGGCTATCTCTTTACCGCAGGGGTGTTCCTTGCCGCCTTCCCGCTTGCCCTCAAACTCTATCCGAAGGGCAACCAGTCATGAGTATCATTCTGGCCATCATCATCGGCGGGTTGTTCGGCTTTGTCCTCGACCGCGTCGGGGCGACCAATCCGGGTTATATCATCCGTATGCTCAACCTCAGCAACCTGCACCTGCTGAAAACCATCATGCTGGCAATCGGCACCGCATCACTGTTGATGTTCCTTGGCATTTTGACAGGTCTGGTGGATCCGGGACACATGTCGGTCAAGACCGCCTATGTCGGCGTCTTCATCGGCGGCATTCTGCTCGGGATCGGTTTTGCTATTGCTGGCTATTGCCCGGGCACCAGCCTGACGGCAGCTGCGACGGGTCGTAAGGATGCCCTGTTCTTCGTGCTTGGGGGCCTTCTGGGTGCTGCGGCTTACATGTTGGCCTATGCTGGCGTCAAGGCGACCGGTGTGCTGGAAAAGATTGCGGGTGGCAGCGCAACGCTCGGACAGGTCGAAGGAACAGACTATCCGTTCCTGATCGGCGGGATATCCGGTGAAGTGATCGGTATCATTCTGGGGATTGTTTTTATCGCCATTGCAGCGATCGCGCCCTCGAAACTCAGAGGCAATTGACACAAAGCTCTCGTTAAAAAACGAGAGCAAGTCGATGGGCGCTTGATCCCTTGCACAGAGAAGCAAGGGGTTGGTTGCCTCTTCAGGCACCGCAACGCGGTCAGCCGAAGACGACAGAAGTCTCAAGGTCTGGTGCATCACCAGGCCTTTTCTTTTGCGCGCTCAGTCAGGACTATTTGCTTGAGCAGCGTTCTTTGATTTCGCCAAGTGCGGTGAAGCAGTAATTTGCGAGTACCGACAAAGCGGTCAGAAACAACATGTTGCGCATCCCAATTTCCTTTTCAATCCATTCGCTGGAAGAGTCCTCAAAACATGCCATACAAAGGTACAAAATGGCCGGATGGTTGAACCTGCCTCTCGCGTTACTTAAGCAACGTGGAAGGAGCGATCTGCGTGGCCAATTCCTCATTGTCCGGTCAGACCCTGCTCCTTCCGTCATCCATCCGAATGTCGCGTCTTTCAGGTCTTCGTCAGGCTTCTCATCCTGCTCTTTAACGACGATGCCCCCCAATTGGTTCCAAAATAGGGCGTATCGTAACTGGGAATTCCGAAAGTGTATCGAAGTGTAACCAAAAGGCTTTGGCAGACCGGTTCTTGATTGGGGGAACGACGTGTTTTTTGTTTGTTGTGTCGTCTGCCCCTTATACCTAACAGGCACCTTTATTCTAGCACATCTTTTGACAAGCATTAAGCTAAAGGCGATCACTAAATTTCATTTGATCCATTTAATTTTTTCATGGACAAAGAAGGAACAAACATCAAACAAGTGACTCGGACAGGAACGTTTAAAATCACAAAAAGAACGAAACGAGATCGCCCTGTCCCAAAACGAATTGATTTTCCGGCATTTTTTGATAAAGGTTAATCGCTTTGGTTTTTGTTAACCTTTTCGTGTCAGTGCGCACAATTGTCTATTTTGACAGGTATCTCCCATGAATGCCTTTGCTTCGGTCGACATCTATTGCGAACGAACGGACCCCGGTTATTGGTCAGAACCGATCAATGCCCTGACCAATCTTTCGTTCATTCTGGCTGCCATCTGGGCCTTTCAGGTTTACCGGACCTTGCGTGCGCAAACGAACCAACAGGGCCATGATGTTCTTATTCTCATCGCCACCGTGATGGCCGGGATCATCGGTATCGGCTCCTATCTCTTTCATACCCATGCGCAGGTCTGGTCGTCGCTCGCCGATGTCATCCCGATCTGGAGCTTTGTCGCCTTTTATCTGTTTCTTGCGATCTATCGCATCGTCGGCACCAGTCTGGTCAGGGCCTTCCTCATCTATGGCGTCTCGCTTGCGATGATTGCCGGGCTTATTGCTCTTGTCTCCAATCTGACCCTCGCGACAGACGGGGCTTCGGCGGGGCGGGATGGGTTCAACGGATCCCTGCAGTATCTGCCCGGCATTCTGGCGCTGTTTGGCTTTGCCCTCGTAATGGCGATCCGCAAGCATCCGGCAAGAGGCTGGATCTTTGCCGCTGCGGTCACCTTCACCCTGTCGATCTTTTTCCGCACCATCGACATGGCCGTCTGCTCGAGCTTCCCGCTTGGCACGCATTTTCTCTGGCACCTGCTCAATGGCCTGTTCATCGGCCTTTTGCTGCAGGCCCTGGTGCGCCAAGGACAGCCACGAAAATCCGCGATTTCCGTGTAGAAGCGAGATCTCTGGCGCAAAGATTTGTAACCGTCTGTGGCAGTGCCGAGCCTTGTCACATTTGGCGACAATTCGGCCCTGATACGAGATGATGCTGCGACAGTGAGAGCTTATGCTCAGGTCAAAATTGAAGACTATTTCTGGACCGGAGCCAACTCATGTCATTCAGACGCATTCTCTTCTGGTCCCACCTTTCCGTGGGGCTGGTTACGGGACTTATCATTTTCGTGCTCGCCTTGACCGGTGTCGCCCTGACTTACGAGGCGCAGATCAAAGGCTTTTTCGGCCCCACTGTCGCTCCTACCGTCGAGCATGCTGAAATGCTGACTACGGACGAGTTGGTGGCTCTGGCGGCAACCGCGTTTCCTGGGCAGGAAACCACGCTGTCCTATTCCAGCGACAGCAGTGACCCCGTAAAAATTCAGGCAGGACGGCGGAACCTCAAACTGCTGGACCCCTATGAAGGCACCTTCATCGAAGCAGGCCAAACTCCGGTCGACGGCTTTTTCTCCCTGATGGAAGGCCTGCACCGCAATCTGGCGATGGGATTTGACAGCGTTGGCGGCGATATCGTGAAGGTCAGTAACGTCGCCTTCCTATTTATCATCGTCTCCGGCATGGTTCTCTGGCTGCCCAAACGCTTCAAATGGCCCTTCTTCCGCCAACGCATTCTCTTAAGCAAGATGCCGACCACACGGGCGCGCGACTTCAACTGGCATCATGTCTTCTCCTTCTGGGTCTTCATTCCGCTGCTTGCTGTCGTGATCTCGGGTGCCACGCTCTCCTATCCATGGGCCCGCAATGCGGTCTTCGCCGTTGCAGGCGTCGAGGCGCCGCAGGGACGTGGTGGCCACGGCGGACAACAGGCAACGGTCGTGACAGAAGACAGCAGCCTTCCAGCCGACCAGTTGGTCAGCTATCAGGCGATCTACGAGACGGCCCGCAGCGTCGAGAGCGACTGGCAGACCATCACCCTGACCCTTCCCTCAAGCGCCAAGGCCAAGGACGTGACCGTCCTCATCGACACCGGCAACGGCAGGCAGGTCAGCGGACAGCAGATGGTGAGCTTCAGTCGGGAGACCGGCGATGTGGTCAAGACGCTCGGACCGGACGAAATGGTCTCGCCGACCAATGCACTGCAGCGTTACCTGCGCTTCCTGCATACGGGCGAGATCTATGGGGTAGTGGGACAGACCCTTGCGGGCATTGCCTCTCTGGCCTGCCTGTTCCTCGTCTGGACGGGATTCGCGCTTGCATGGCGTCGCCTTATCAGCCCGCTCTTCACCCCGAAAGCCAAACCGACCGTCAAACCGACCGCCAGCTGACTTTACCTCTCTTCGTTCTTCAGCTGGCCGGGGCATTTCCCTTGTAGTCCCAAAGCCGGGGGATGCCCCACTCTTCAGGCCAGACACCGACTGGCCATAAAAAGACCCGCCCCCAAGCAATGGGAGGCGGGTCTTGTTCGATCAGACAGAGTTTGGCAAGAGGCCTTGCCTATCGCGCATGCCCATCAAAAGCGGTGCTCTGCTGCGCGCGATCAAGCAGAGTGTGGTCGGCCAAAACCAATGCCAGCATCGCCTCCCCGACAGGCACGGCGCGAATGCCGACGCAAGGGTCATGACGTCCCTTGGTCATGACATCGACTTCCGAGCCTGAGCGGGTAATGGACTTCTTCGGTGTCAGGATGGAGCTTGTCGGCTTGATGGCAAAGCGCACCACCACGTCCTCACCATTCGAAATGCCGCCCAGAATGCCGCCGGCATGGTTGCTGAGAAATTCGGGCTTGCCATCCGGTCCTATGCGCATTTCATCCGCATTCTCCTCGCCAGTAAGCGCGGCAGAGGCAAAGCCTTCACCGATCTCGACGCCTTTCACCGCGTTGATGGACATCATCGCGCTGGCAATATCCTGATCGAGCTTGGCATAGATCGGAGCGCCAAGGCCCACAGGCACGCCTGAGGCGACGATTTCGATCACCGCCCCGATGGACGAGCCAGATTTGCGGATGCCATCAAGATAATCCGCCCACAGTGCCGCCGCTTCCTTGTCGGGGCAGAAGAAGGGGTTGTTGCCGACCTCGTTCCAATCCCAATTGTCCCGGTTGATCTTGTGTGGCCCCATCTGCACGAGCGCGCCACGAATGGTGATGTGCGGGATCACCTTGCGGGCGATGGCACCGGCGGCCACGCGCATGGCGGTTTCGCGCGCAGAAGAGCGGCCACCTCCGCGGTAGTCGCGGACGCCGTATTTGGCATCATAGGTGAAATCGGCATGGCCGGGACGGTAGCGCTCGGCGATCTCGCCGTAATCCTTCGAGCGCTGATCAGTGTTGTGAATGATCAGCCCGATGGAGGTTCCGGTGGTCACCTGCTCGCCCGTTTCGGGATGGGCAAAGACGCCCGACAGGATTTCGACCTGATCGGCTTCCTGACGCTGAGTGGTATAGCGTGACTGGCCGGGACGACGGCGGTCGAGATCGGCCTGAATCTCTTCCTTGGCCAGTGGGATCAGAGAAGGACATCCGTCCACCGTGCAGCCAATCGCAGGGCCATGGCTTTCGCCCCAAGTGGTGACCCGAAAGAGATGTCCGAAACTGTTGTGCGACATGAAAAATC
The DNA here is from genome assembly GCF_963662805.1 of uncultured Cohaesibacter sp. Taxonomy (NCBI): domain Bacteria; kingdom Pseudomonadati; phylum Pseudomonadota; class Alphaproteobacteria; order Hyphomicrobiales; family Cohaesibacteraceae; genus Cohaesibacter; species uncultured Cohaesibacter sp. The sequence goes on along the minus strand of NZ_OY759857.1, from coordinate 5,259 downwards.
CGCCCCGCCTGATCGCCTGACATCCCGTTGCATGCAGCACGCGGCACGGCAAGCCAAATAACAAATTCTGCTTGGGATGTCTTAAAGAGCGGAAGGGGAAAGGTCAAACAGGCATTTGTCCTCGCCGCACGGTTTTGCGTCACCCCAGGGGGCGGCAAGGGAGTCCTTCCTTCTTAGGCAAGAAGGAACATCATGCCGCCCCCATCGGTACGCACAAGCAGCTCGGGGGCCTTGGATGCGCTAGCGCATCATTGTCGTGGACCAGAATTTTCTAGCCGTCGGCTGAACGATCTTGTCACCCTTCTTGGTTCCACAAGGGCGTGTGGTTTTCATGGTCCAGTCGCGGGCACCGTTCACCCCGTTGTAGAGGACCATGTAAACGTTGCCATCCTGACGAAAGATCTCGTAGGTGCGATAGACATGCTTGTTCTGAGAAGGGGATCTGAGCGAGACGCGCTCGTAAAGCACCAATCGATCCCGATTGACTTCACTGAGGGTCTCGAAGCTCCAGTTCGGTGTCAGCTGACCGTCGGCCGCGCCACCAAGTTCGAACACGACATCCTTGGCCGGAAACCGGTAGTCGGACCGTTCGACACTCGCAACTTTCGTTGTGAAAAAATAATCATGACCGGCTGACTCATTGCCCCCTTGGCAAACGAAGGTCAGATTGGCCAACGGATTGACTGCTCCCGAAGCTGACGCCGGAGGCGCGTGTGTCAATGATACGCCCGTAGCCAGAAGAAGAGCCGCTACGAATATAGTCTTTCTCATTCCTACATCCCCACAAACAAGCGGCGAGAAAGAGCTTCCTCGCCAGCGAACCGGTTTTCCCCACCGATGAAAAACTATAGCAAAGAACCCTTACGGCTTCGTCTTGGAGACTGGAAAAATTTCATTCGATTTTTAAGAAAAAGGCATTGTTTCCTATTTCAGATATAGCAAAACCGGCCCAAAAGGCCGGTTTGTCTTATCCTAAACTACTGGCTAGTTTAAGTTTTTCAACAATCTTGCATCGTCACCTACAGCCAGCTTGCTTCAGTGCCTGACCAGAAATAAATTTTATCCTGCGGTGTTTTTAATAGCGGTGCTTCCTGCTGCGGGATCTTTTCGAGGAAGTGCCGCACAATCCTCAAGACACCTCCGTGCGCAATAACTACCGTAGGTTTATCCAAGCGATCAAACCATTTCCCGATCCGCAAGGACAGATCCTCGTAGCTTTCGCCATTCGGCATCTTAGTCGCCCATTTGTCCTGTTCGCGCTTCCAATATTGCTCAGGCTCCCGTTCACGGATTTCCTCAAGCGTCCAGCCCTCCCAATCGCCGAAGGAAAACTCGCGGAGATTTTCCTCGAAGATACAGCTCTTGGCCCAGTCGCTGTCAGTCCAGCCAGCTTCCTCCAGAACCAGCGCCAGCGTCTGCCGTGTCCGGGTCATTGGGCTACAAAAGAGATCAAGGCCAGTCGGATCCGGCAGCAGCTCGGCGAGACGACGGCCATTGCGGCGCGCCTGTCCTTCACCCTTCACATTGAGCGGGATGTCTTTCTGCCCCTGATAACGCTCTTCGGCATTCCAGTCGGTCTCTCCATGGCGAATATAATAGATCGGCGGGGTCGACATCACATCTCCTTGCATCAATGGTCCGGCAGAGTGCCGCTGGTACGAGATCAAAGAAGCGCCATTTTCTGACGATCCGGTTATTTTTTGATGTCTTTAGGCACAAAAAAAGATCCCGGGTCAACCGGCAAAGGCCGGGATCCGGGATCAGACGAAAGTCATACACGAGAAAGCATCCCGTGTTGGTGAATGAACTCTATCAGTTCACTGAAATGTCCGGAGCGTCAACGGCCTTCATGCCGACGACATGATAGCCCGAATCGACGTGATGGATCTCGCCGGTTACACCACGGGAATAATCCGAGAGGAAGTAAACGGCAGCATCGCCAACCTCATCGATGGTCACCGTGCGACGCAGGGGCGAGTTATACTCGTTCCATTTCAGAATATAGCGGAAATCGCCGATACCGGACGCGGCAAGCGTCTTGATCGGGCCAGCCGAAATCGCGTTGACGCGGATGTTCTGCTTGCCGAGGTCTTCTGCGAGATAGCGGACCGAGGTTTCAAGCGCAGACTTGGCAACACCCATGACGTTGTAATGCGGCATGACCTTTTCTGCGCCATAGTAGGTCAGGGTCAGCATCGAGCCACCTTCCGTCATCAGCTTCTCTGCACGCTGGGCGATCGCAGTGAAGGAATAGCAGGAGATGAACATGGATTTGGTGAAGTTCTCGGCGCTGGTCTCGATGTAACGGCCCGTAAGTTCTTCCTTGTCGGAATAGGCAATACAATGAACGACGAAGTCGATCTTGCCCCATGCCTTTTCAAGGTTGGCGAAAACCTCATCGATGGTTTCTGGCTCGGTCACGTCGCAATGGCCGGCGATGATGGCTCCGAGTTGTTCCGCAAGCGGCTCAACCCGCTTCTTCAATGCTTCGCCCTGATAAGTCAGAGCCAATTCCGCACCAGCATCCTGGCACGCCTTGGCAATGCCCCAGGCAATCGAGCGGTTGTTGGCAACACCCATGATCAGGCCACGTTTGCCCTTCATCAATTGCGGCTTATCAGACATAAAAAACCTCTTAAACGTCCGTCGCGACGGTTCGCGTATCTTATTTGCTATCAAGCAAGCTTCCGGGTGGCACACCTGGTACGGAAAGAGACTGACCACTCCGAAACAGTTCGATCGGCAAATTGTGGTTGATACCCTCCGCAAGCACGTGCGGTGCGCCTGAAGATAGTGGCAAGGGCGCTCTGTCAAAACAGCAGCTACGCCCCGTTTACAGGCGTTACCGTTGCACCATTGTCCGGCCTTTATCCATCATGTCGATGCAAAAATGCAACGCCTAAATGCCCGCCATGCGCAGAGCATTGCTCAATCTTTGTTACAGTTTCTTAACCGCATGTGGAAAGTTCTCGCTAACGACGGTTCATGCGGCATGGACGCGACGGGGGCGCGACGGGGGGCGCGACAAGAAACAGCGAGACCAGTGGGAGGAGAGATCTGTCGGGCATCCGGGCTTGCGACACTGGACAGCAGACACACCAAAGATTCCAGACAGGCAAGATACCGCCTGTCTGATAACATTTGATTGGATCACTTACCGGGCGACCCTTGGCGGGTCCCACAGTCGATCAGGCGATTGCCGACATCGGAATGTCGCGTTCGCTCTCTGCAGTGGCCAAATAGCCAGCAACGATGCCGCGGATCGAGAAGTCGAGCCGTTCGCACAGATCGAAATCGCAATCGCTGTTGAGCCAAAGCTGCCCCATACCAAACAGAACCGACAAACAGGTTTTGCTGAGATCAGCAGACCGAATGTTCATCTTGACCTGTTTGTTGTCGATGGCGGCATTGCCCAGACGCTCAAGTGCAAAGCCAAGCTGAGCAATGGCGTCCTTGTTGCCCGATATACCGGCGCGCTGTTCGGTGATTTCGGCCTCGGCAGCAATTGAGCGTTGGCAAATCAGGGTCAGCCAGACACCCGGTTCCCGTTCAAAGCTTCTTCCCATCTGAATGATGATCTGTCGCAGAAGAACGAGTGGGTTGTTCCAGCTTTCCGAGTTGCCGATATTCTGCTTCAGTTCTTCGATGACGCGCTGATTGGCCTCATCAAGAATAGCCTGATGCAGTTGCTGCTTGGAGCGGAAATGCCTGAAAATTGCAGGCTGTGATATACCGACCTTGTAGGCAAGTTCGGTTGTTGAAGTAGACAGGTGACCGGTCTTTGCGATGCAATCGAACGCAGCGTTTACGATCTCAAGTCGACGATGGGCGCTGTTCATACGCTGAACAGGCCTTTTACGTGTTATACCTTGTGAAGGCATCCAGCTGTCCCCTTGCTGTGATGCAGAACTAATGTGCATGTTAATTGTATAGTGAAATTTTTAAAAGATGCCATCCTTTCTAGTCTTAAACATCTAAATATGAGTGAAAAAGTCCAATATATTGCCAATAATAACAAAGACTGTGTGTAACTCTTGTCAATATTTGTGACAAATGACACTCCGACCGAGAGCGCTCACCCAATTAAAAGTTGCAAAGGCTCGATTCGATGACCTTTGCCGTTTTGTGTTCGCCGAGTTCCCGCCACAAAGATAGTGCGAAATACAACCGAAGGCAATTGACCACAGGCGCACGCATTTTTGTTCACTTTTGTCTAATTGTGTAAAAACTGTACCATTCTCTGAAAGCAACGCCCCTTTCCGGAACTTGCAAGACTGCGCGCCAAGTTCAGGCGAAGAGCTAGGCTTTGCAAGGTTCAGGCCAGAAAATTGCAGCCATTGCGAAGACGGACTAGGAACAATTGCTTCCTTCTGCTATTTTGCTCCCTAATGACCGCCGATCCGGCGGCTTTTCTGTTTCCACCCCGCGACATAAGACTTCTCATTCGTGACCTCCAAGCTTCCCATATCCGCGGCCGACCACAGCTCCGGCCTAGATCCAGCCGTCCTTGATGGCTTCAAGGCCCTGATCGGTGCACAGAATGCCTCACCGAGGCGGCTGATGTTGAGCCCTATTGCAAGGAATGGCGCAACAAGTTCTTTGGCACCTGCCCTCTGGTTCTCAAACCGGGCAGCACCGAGGACCGTAAGCGCGGTCATGAAGCTGGCATATGCCCAAGGAATCGCCATAGTGCCGCAAGGGGCAATACAGGACTTGTGGGCGGACAGATCCCCGACACATCCAATTCCCAGGTCATCGTTTCGCTTGAGCGGCTAAATCGGATCCGGTCGGTGGATCCGGAAGGTTAGTCGTCGCGGGTCCGTCGAGGCTGGCGTGGTGCTTGAGGCCATTCAGCAGGCCGCCGAGACAGTGGATCGGCTTTTCCCGCTGTCGCTCGGAGCACAGGGCTCCTGCCAGATCGGGGGCAACCTGTCGACCAACGCTGGCGGCACCAGTGTCCTTGCCTATGGCAACGTCAGAGACATGGTGTTGGGGCTCGAAGTGGTGCTGCCCGATGGTCGGATCATGCATGGCCTGCGCAGTCTGCGCAAAGACAATACGGGCTACGATCTGAAGCATCTGTTCGTCGGCGCCGAGGGGACGCTTGGTATCATACGGCAGCCTCTCTGAAGCTCTATCCGCTGCCGCGCGACCGACAAGTGGCGCTGGCCGGTGTCGAGACACCCGGCGATGCCCTCAAAATCTTCACATTGCCCGCTCCCGTGTCGGGTCGATGCTGACCGGGTTCGAGCTCGTCCC